>CALKAK010000078.1 GCA_937983015.1 uncultured Bacillaceae bacterium
TACGAAAAAAACCCGTTCCACTTGTGTAACAGGCAGTGAAGGATGAATTGTTATGGTTGGTCAAACCCCATCACGAGCGTATGTTCTATGCTTTGTTATTTTTTCAGAAAAATATCTTCGTTTCAAAATCGGGTTTTTCAATCGCTTTTAGTAAAGAAGGCGAACTTCCCGTTGTAAAAACCATGATTAGACTAAACGATAATAAACCTGGTAGCAGCCGCTTTTTGTGAGGATCCCCCGCCTTTTTCATCGTGTTCCCGCCAAGTTTTCCTTACCTTTTATTCATCCCTTATCGAATAGAAGCTATTTTACGTAATAGTTATGGAATACACAAACTATTTCATTAGTAAATGCGTAGTGAAAGATCGTGCGCAGTTATGAACGGTGAATAAAATCAGACAAAATGATTTGGGTGAAGAGAAAATTTTATTTTTCACAGCATTGAAAGATCTGGTTGGTTTTGCGGAAGTTGAAAAAATTCGCGAAAGGCTCGTCGTTCTACGCAATATCCGAAAAAATTTCCCGAAACCAAGTTTCAATCCGCAATACATAGATTCCAATCGCAAAAAAAAAATAGAAATCACGAAAACGAGAACGAAATTCACGAAATATCGCCGGCTCCCCTTACTATGAAAATGATTTTCTTTATACTTTGACAAGGAAATCCAAGCAAAAAATAAGGCCGGATCCAGCATCCGGTCCCATTTTATTAGTTAGCGAAAGGATTCCGGTAAAACATGGATATCGATGCCCCAGGCAATCGGCATGTGAAAATAGATGAAAAGACTGATTAGAAAGACGGCTATGACATTGACCCAGAAGCCTGCTTTGATCATATCGTTGATTCGAATATGCCCCGAACCAAAGACAATCGCGTTTGGCGGTGTGGCAACTGGCATCATGAATGCACAGGAAGCCGCGATCCCTGCAGCGACCATCAAGCTAAACGGATGCACGTTTAACGCGAACGCAAAGGAAGCCATAATCGGGTACATCATCGTGGCCGTAGCCGTGTTGGATGTCAGCTCGGTCAAAGCGATCACTAATAAAGTTACGATAAAGATAATCAAGAAGAAATTGATATTTTGCAAGACGGTCAATTTTTCACCGATCCACTGCGAAAGACCGGTTTCACTAAATCCTTTCGCAATCGCCAAACCTCCACCAAATAATAATAGTACGCCCCAGGGCACTTCTTTGGCATCTTTCCAGTTTACTAAAGCCCCATCTTCATTATTTTTCGTCGGCAATAAAAACAATACTACTGCCGCTAAAATAGCGATTAAGGTGTCGCTTAAACCATCGATAAATTTTTCGAGAACCAAAGTCCGCGTAATCCAGGCGAATGCGGTTAAGGAAAAGACGGATAAAACGAGTTTCTCCTCAAAGCTCATCGGTCCTAGCTTTTTCCTCTCGTTTAAAATCACCTCGCGACCACCGGGAATCTCTTTCAGATTTACTTTAAAAGCGATTTTCACTAAATAGACCCATGTCAATAAAAGCAATAATGCGGCAAAAGGTGTGCCGAATGCCATCCAGCGGGCAAAAGAAATTTCAGTGTTAAATAGTTCTTCGATCATGCTGGCAAAAATAACGTTCGGTGGAGTGCCGATTAAAGTTCCGAGACCGCCGATTGATGCCGCGTAAGCGATACCGAGCATGATAGCCCTGGCAAAATTTTCATTAACTTTTTCGTTTTCTTTCATCAGTAAATTGGAAACGTGAGCGATCACGGCCATACCGATCGGTAACATCATCATGGCGGTCGCGGTATTGGAGATCCACATAGAAAGGAACCCGGTAGCGAGCATAAATCCTAACACGATGCGCTGCGTACTTGTTCCAACCAATAAAATGATATTCAGGGCTATACGCTGATGTAAATTCCATTTTTCCATCGCAATCGCGATCACGAAGCCACCGAGAAACAAGAAGATGTTCGGATCACCATAAGCGGATGTAACCTCGCCGATATTCGTAAAGGCACCTGTAAGCGGAAACAAGATGATCGGCAATAAGCTTGTGGCCGGAATCGGAATGGCCTCTGTAATCCACCATGTTGCGACCCAGGCCGTGCTCGCCAAAACCGCCAAAGCTTCTTTAGACATTCCTCCAGGTGATAATCCGAAATAAATCCCGACAAACAAAGCGGGCCCCAAGACAAGGCCGATATTTTGCCGCAAAGATCGCTTCCTGCCGGGTATCGCATGTTTTTCCTCGCTTTTTTCGGCGAACGCCTGTCGTTTGAAGGCTTGTCCAGTTACAATCAAACGAAAAGTATCTTTCACTTTAATATGTTGCTGCCATAATTTCCCCCATGTTTGACTGATAAAAGTCCCCATATTATTCCCCCTGGTTAATATGTTATGCCAATGAGCGATGCGACCCACTAATATGATATTATGTTATACCAAGAAATTGTTTTTTGTCAATTGATAAATCTGAATATTATTTTTTCACATACTTATATAATAAAGACGGAATTTTCCTTCTATTGATTCTATTATCTGTAGATAGAACAAATTATCTTCCGATAGACTTTTAAGCTTGAAAACCTTAACACGATCAGAAGCCGTTTTTTCAAATAAAGGATTTTTTTCGGAAAACCCCGGAGAAATAACAAAAAAGGCTACCTGCAAAAGTAGCCTCCTTACAATTGTTATTCTTCTTCATCATTCACTAAGAAGTCGGGATTAATTTCTGCCAATTCCTCATCATCCAATTCCCAATCAAAATCATCATCGTCGAAATCCTTTTCATCGGCCAGTAAAACGATGACTTTTGTTTCACCAATCAATTCAACGAGCATTTCCCTTTCAGCTGTCACCAAAATTTTATTACCTTTTGGCGAGATGACCGCCTCGACACAGTTCGGCTGCTGCAAAACCCGGGCGATGACCTCTTTATCTTCGATCGCTTGATCATCCCGGTATTTTAATTTGATGACATCCTTATATTTTACCGTTTCATTCACAACATCTGTTTTTGTATTATCGGCATACGAATACCAGCAGTTGATATCGTAAGATCCGTAAATTTCTACCTTTTTATCTACCTTTTTTGCCTCATATTTATGATTGATAATCCAGCAGCCAAGAATGCTTGTCGGGGTGTGCGGCGGTTGAATGGCGTGTTTCGATTGGGTAGATTTTTTCCCTTTCGCAACTACCGCTTTTGTAATAATCTGTCTGGCTTTTGCCATGCGAGCGTTACCTCCTCTACCTTTGTCATTTCATCCTATGCGGGACAATAGACTAGTGTGATGAAATTTACGGGAAAACTCTGTAAAAAGAGGTCCTCCCGCATGGCAAAACCATGTATTATCGCTTTTTTATCGTAATTAAATGGGTTTCCGCCCGGGCGCGAAAACGCAGGGGTAACCAGGTTGTCCCGTATCCGTTTGTGATCAATACATCGGTTTGTTCCAGGCGGAAATAACCTCCCAATGGATACGGTGCGATCCCGAAAAGATTGATCTGCCCGCCATGGGTATGTCCACATAAGGTAAGATGCACATTTTCTTCACCGTCCATCATATCCAAAACTTTCGGATTATGACAACAGACGATCTTAAACATTTCTCGACCAATACCGGTAAGCGCACCATGTAAATCCGCATCTTCATAGGCGATTTCGCCGATACCGATCAGGGCGATCGCTTTTCCCGATTTTGTTGGCAACAAGACATGGTCATTTTCTAAAATAGCGATTCCTTCCTCCAAAAAAAGCTTTCGTAATTCTTCCCGCCCCAGTTCATAATCATTGTTCCCCCAAATAAAATAAACGGGACCAATTTGTCTCAGGCGCCGTAAATTTTCTCTGATTTGTGAAAATGGAACTCCCTTTTCGGCGAGATCCCCTCCGATGATAACGAGATCGGCTTTCCCTTTCACACCTTCGACGATGGAGCGGTCAACCAACCGGCGGTGGATATCAGAAATAAAAAAGATTTTCACTTCATCAACAGGATCAGGAAAATCATCGTATTCTAAAGTTATGGATATGATACGATTTTGAAAGGCTTCACGCCACATATGTATAATTAAAGCGCAGCCGAGCGCGATAATACTTAAGAACCAAAGGAAATTTTCCATTCAAACTCCCCTAATGTTTTTTCTCTATTTTATGGGGAAACGAGCATCCATGGCAAGAGTCCAGAAATTCTTCAATGAGAGCGTCCTCATGATAAAAAAAGAAGGGCTGTTTCTCGCAAAACAGGAAACAGCGCCCCCTCCTTAAAGATAACAGAATCATTTTAATTCAATGCGCTGCCGCCGGGATTGTTCGACGGCAGCTCCTGTTTTTCCGCGCAAAAGGTCACCATTCGTCGATTTGATAATCTCATCGGTCACGGTATTGGCGATGGCATTTGTCACCATTTGCAAAAGTTCGTTTACCACATATTGAGATTCTTTGAATTCCTGAACGACCGGAATTTCGTCGATCTCCGCTTCCAATTTTTCAATCTGTTTTTCTACTTCTTTTAAAGCGTTGAATTTCCCATAGTTTTGTAAATTGACCGCATGCTTTTGCAGCTTTTTAATTTGATTGATCTTCCGCTGCACTTTTTGATTTTGATTGATCTTCGCTTCTGCCTTTTTAAAAAACTGTACTTCCTCCGTATTCGCGATCATTTTTGCTAATTCCCGTGCTTTATCCAGGATTTCTTCCTTACTATACCCCATTTAGACCACCTCGGCTTGTTTGTCTTCTCTCACCATTTCCCCTCGTAATGTCCAGGTTTTTGCTTCCGTGATTCTCACATGAACAAGTTGACCGATCGCCGATTTAGGACCGATGAAGTTAACAAGTTTATTTCCCCTTGTATACCCTGCGAGCACGTTCGGATTTTTCTTAGACTCACCTTCAACGAGCACTTCAACGATTTTTCCTTCGTACGCTTTATTTTTTTCCAATGCGATTTCAGCAACAAGGTCATTCAACCGTTGCAAGCGCTCTTTTTTCACTTCCAGCGGAACATTATCTTTCATGCGGGCGGCCGGTGTTCCTTCCCGGGGTGAGTAAATAAATGTGTAAGCAGAATCAAAACCAACTTCGCGGTATAGAGACAACGTTTCCTCGAATTGTTCCTCGGTTTCATTCGGGAAACCGACAATAATATCCGTAGTCAGGACGACATTCGGAATCGCCTTTTTAATTTTTTCAACGAGCTCGAGATACGACTCGCGCGTATAAACACGCCCCATCAATTTCAATACTTCCGTAGAACCGGATTGGACCGGAAGATGAATATGTTCGACAAGGTTACCGCCTTTGGCAAGAACCTCGATTAAATGATCGTCAAAATCCCGGGGATGGCTCGATGTAAAGCGAATCCGCGGAATGTCAATTTTACGAAGATCGTCCATCAAATCGCCAAAACGATAGTCGATATCATCGAAATCTTTTCCGTAGGCGTTGACATTTTGCCCGAGTAAGGTAACTTCCTTATACCCTTGTCGTGCGAGTTCACGAACTTCTGCGATGATGTCTTCCGGTCTCCGGCTCCGCTCTTTCCCCCGGGTATACGGAACGATACAGTAGGTACAGAACTTATCACAACCGTACATGATATTGACCCAGGCTTTGATATTCCCGATCCGTGCTTTCGGAAGGTTTTCTACAATATCCCCTTCCTTGGACCAGACTTCAACGACCATCTCTTTAGACATGTAAGCCTCGTTCAACAGATAGGGTAAACGATGGATGTTATGGGTACCGAAGATCAAATCCACGAATTGATATTTTTGTAAGATTTTATTGACGACGCTTTCTTCCTGGGCCATACACCCGCATACACCGAGGATCAGATCCGGTTTTTCCAGTTTTAACGGTTTTAAGTGGCCAAGTTCACCGAAGACCCGGTTTTCCGCGTTTTCCCTGATCGCGCACGTATTCATCAGGATGATATCGGCATCTGTTTCCTCTTCTGTCGGTTCATAGCCAAGTTCCATTAAAATACCGGCCATCACTTCAGAGTCGTGTTCATTCATTTGGCACCCGTATGTCTTGATTAAAAACTTACGCCCTTCCCCCATTCCGCGAAATTCATCGGGAATAGAAAACTTTTCATATCGGGGTGGATTTTTCGTACGTTTCCGGGCGGCCCGTAAATTCGGTGGCTGGAATGTAGAAACGCCGAAATATTTGGCGATCATTTCATCCGCGCTCGTTTCTTTGATTCGTTTCAGGTGATCCTGGGCGGATTTTTTGTCCGCTGGATTCTCTGAAACTTTAACCCGTTGATAATCTAGACGCATTTTCTCGTTCATAGAAATCTCCTTTCTCATTAAAAGAATCGATGAATTTCCTATAAAAAAGATACACCACCATAACATTATATATTGTCTGAAAACAACAAACAACATTCGACCCGGAAAATCACCATATTTTTGCTATTTTACCGGACAAATACAAGTATTATCATGAATTAATAGTGTTCTTTCGAATCAACGAAGGATACAAGTTAAAATTCCTTTCTGAACGGGTAGTTTCATGTATGATAAAATAAAGTTCACCCCAAAATTCAGGAGGTAACGGAATGCCACAAGCCAAAATACTCGTTGTCGAAGATGAAGAAAAAATCTCCCGGCTTCTCGAGCTGGAGCTGGAATTTGAAGGTTACCAAGTAACGAAAGTAGAAGATGGTATCACTGCACTGGAAAAATATCGAACCGAAGAGTGGGATTTCATCTAGCTCGATGTTATGCTTCCGGAAATCGATGGGATCGAGGTGTTGCGCCGGATTCGAAAAACAGACCCCCTAACACCGGTGATCATACTGACGGCCAATCCAGTGTGGATGACAAGGTCACCGGATTGGACTTGGGTGCGAATGATTATGTGACAATAATTCAATAATCTGAAATTTAACCGTTCTTGTGGTGGATATAGGTTTATTTTACATGATTTCCAACGGAAGATTTGTGGGCGGAATCGATTATCTGTTTTTTCGGTTATTAACGGATGATCAACTCCATAAATTTAACCGCAGCATGATACATTGGTACGGATTGTAAACATACGATGCCGATCTGTCGTTTTGGAATGGGTTCAACGAGTGGCACCTCATACAAGATCCCCTTTTCCAGGTAATCCTTTGTAAATTCCCGTACCACACAGGAAATCCCCATATTGATCCGGGCGAACTCGAGGACTAGATCGTATGAACCGAGTTCGAACCGCGGCGCAAGGTCAAAGCCTTTTTCTTTCAAAAAATTTTCCACATATCGCCGCGAATTCGATTTCTTCTCTAAAAAAATCAACGGAAGTTTCATTAAATATTCAAAAGTTACCGGTTGTTCCGTTATCCTTTTATATTTTTCCCCGCACACAAATACATCCTGAATGTCTTTGATCGGATAGACTTCCAGTCGTTCATCATCCACCGGTAGATTACATATTCCGATATCCACCTCCCCCGCTTTGATCAACTCGATGATCTCTTGCGTTGTCCCGTTCTGGATTTCCAGATTCACCCCCGGATGGCGCGAATGAAACTTCTCGAAATAGGGTAATAAAAAGTAACGGGAGATCGTATCACCAACACCGAGGCGCAATTGGCCACTTTTTAGCATTCGTACTTCATCAATCTTTTCCTCCGCAGTACGGAGCAAATTTAAAGCGGCCCCGACATATTCGTGAATCATTTTTCCTTCATCGGTTAACTTCACGCCCCTTGGTGTTCGATGAAATAACTGGACACCAAGTTCCGTTTCCAGGTTCTGGATCGCTTGACTGACTGCCGATTGGGTCATGAAGAGCTTTCGCGCCGCCTCAGAAAAACTACTGTACTGTCCTGCGACATGAAATATGTGATAAGAATCGAGATTTAACGTTCTATACATATTAACTCACCTTATATCCGTTATCATAAATATTAATTTTACTTATAACAAAAAATCACGGTATAGTAAATAGGGAATTATGAACATCTTTTATTGAGCTAGCAAATGAGGTGAACCGTTTGGTACGTGTAGTAGGTACTGTTGCCAGAGGATTGCGGACACCGATTATCAATGAAGGTGATGATCTGCAACAAATTGTCGTCGATACAGTGTTAAAAGCGAGTGAAATCGAGGGTTATCCGATCCGTGACCGGGATATTATCGCGATTACCGAATCGGTCGTCGCTCGGGCGCAGGGGAATTGTGCATCCGTAAACGATATCGCCCATGATGTGCGTGAAAAATTCGGGGGTGATTCGGTCGGGGTTATTTTTCCGATTTTAAGTCGTAACCGTTTTTCGGTCTGCCTGCGCGGTATTGCCAGGGGACTGAAACATATCGTACTCATGTTAAGCTATCCTGCTGATGAGGTTGGCAATCATCTTGTAAAAGTCGACGCCCTCGATGAAAAAGGAATCAATCCGTGGACCGATGTGTTAAATGAAGAAGAATTTCGCAAAGCATTCGGATATACGAAACATCCCTTTACCGGACTTGATTATATCGAACTGTATAAATCGATCATCGCTGAAGAAGGTGCCACGTGCGAAATCATCTTTTCTAACAATCCGAAAACCATCTTACAATACACGAAAAGCGTTTTAACATGTGATATTCATAGCCGGCACAGAACCAAACAGGTCTTACGTAAAGCCGGAGTAGAAAAACTGTACGGGCTCGATGATCTTTTGACCGAGCCGGTCAATGGCAGTGGTTTTAACGAAGAGTACGGCCTTCTCGGCTCCAATAAGGCCACCGAAGAAACGGTCAAACTCTTCCCGCGCAATTGTCAAGAAATCGTGGAAGGAATTCAGGCGAAAATCAAGGAAAAAACCGGAAAAACGGTAGAAGTCATGGTTTATGGTGATGGCGCTTTCAAAGATCCCGTTGGACAAATCTGGGAACTCGCCGATCCGGTTGTATCCCCCGCCTACACAAAAGGATTGGAAGGAACGCCAAATGAGGTGAAATTAAAATATATCGCTGATAACCTTTTCCCCCATCTTCGCGGTGAAGAACAGAAAAGAGCGATTGCGCACTATGTTGCCCGTCATAGAAAAGATGGAAGTGATCGAAACGCTTCTGAAGGAACCACGCCTAGACGCTTGACGGATTTAATCGGCTCTTTAGCGGATTTGACTTCTGGTAGTGGAGACAAAGGAACACCCATCGTCTACATCCAGGGTTATTTTGACAATTTTACCGATTAATCACTGACTTTTCTCCAGATAATCACGGGTGAACACGCTTGACGAATGACGAATAAAGAAGTACCCGGATTCTCCCCAATTCGATTACGTGCGATTATTACTAGGACATCACGAGCATTTCGTGGTGTACTTTTTTTCAAATGAAATTCTTCTTGCCCAAGATCAATCCTGATTTCTACAATTTTTTGCACATGTTACTCGAATGGAAAATGTATAGAGAACGCTCGTACCATGTTTTTAAAATAGTTTAAAGGAATCAATTTAAGCACGAATCGATATTGGTAGATGAAAAATGGATCATCACCGAAAAAAATTCATCCCGAGCGCCGTAACAGAATTGAGAATACGCAGTGAAAAATTATCGCTAGAAAGAACGATCGATAAAAATATAAGGATCGATGCAAACAGGTAGGTGGGTGGTGACAACCAAAAGGCATTTTTCCCGCACGACTTCGGGAAACGTAACCGATACCTGTTTGCACGATCCTTTTCATTTTTGCATCTGCTAATTTTCGATTAATGAGAATGATTTTTTTACTATTTTTTGAATGACTTTCGAACGAACCGTTGCGCTTTTAAAGATCTCGTTTGTTCCAAATCATCAGCAGAAAACCAAGCAGATAGAGAAAACAGGTAACCCCTAACAGGGTAAAAAATACTCGGAGTAAAGTACACATAGGTACTGTATGGAAAAGCCCAGAAAAAAGCGATGAGCATCCAGCGTCTCTGTCTGGCGAAGGCTGCGAAAATTGCCAGGCATGCAGGAAGAAATAATATGAAAAATATAATCACGTCTGTTTCCGTGATACCGGTATAAAGACTATGTGGATTAAAAAAGATGTAGGGCGTACATAAAATGATACTTCTAACTCCGCTAATGCCCCCGATGACAGCCAGTTCCCGTCCCTTCTCCCCTTTCATGGAAAATGCTTCTTTTCATTATATATTCTTCTTCTAAACCTCCAGTCCTCTTTTCCCACCCTTTCCTTAAAACTTTCTCAGCAAATTTTAATCTTTTTCTCCCTTTATTTTCATTTTTGCCATTTAAGATAAGAACTGTAGGATCAAGAAAAAAAGGAGGAAACAAACTGACGATGAGGAAAAAAACTTTTAATTGGAGCTTTAGCGGCAGGAACAATAATCGGGGGTGCCCTTGCCGTTAACGCGGCGAATAATGATGGACCGTTGTCCAATTCCAAGTCAAATGTTTCAGAAAAAGAATCCCGCGATCTCGTCCCGATGGATGAAGCGACAGAATCGGCCTCAATGCCTATGGTGGTTACATAAAAGAAATCGAATTGGATAAAGACGGAATTTACATTTATTATGAAAATGATCACGACCGATCCTCGATCCCGCATATAATCCCCTTATGATCCTATACTTGTGCAAACGATTTGTGATTAGCTAAATAGGGCCCGAACTGGATTTCATTCGATTCCATCACGATTTACCTCAGGATAAAGTTTTTTCTTATATCGTATACACGATCGAATCATTAGTCTTAAAACATCAAGATCGATATCGACCAGTATAATTCATACACACAACTTTTCCCGAATTTCGCCTTACCGAGCCTGTTCAGCAAATCTTCCTCTTCAACAGGTAGGATGTAGAGACTGAATTTAGTTTTACGCGGTGAAAAACCGACTAAAGGTGCTGCCCCGGATTGTCCGCTCGCGTATGCATAATGATATTTACCGAAACCGATAATACCCGTTCGCCACATTTTCGGTGGGAAACCGCTGATATCTTGGAAAATTTCCAGCAACTTATAGACTTCCTGTTTTTTCCGAGGATGCTCAATAGTTTCTAAAAAAATCACCAACACCGGCATCGTTTTCTTTCATCTTTCCATCATACATCTTAGATCCCCCATATTAATCCTACATAAACGTATCATCATGTCATTTTCAATCAAACAAAAAAGACTGTTTTGCTTCTCTGCAAAACAGTCTTTCCAGTTTACAGGAAATCCTACCAAAATAAATATTCTAGATTCCTTTTAACGGGGTTCAACAATTAATTTGATCGCCGTCCGTTCTTCCCCGTCAATGATGATATCTGTAAAAGCCGGTATGCATATTAAGTCCACTCCACTCGGCGCAACAAATCCTCTCGCAATTGCTACAGCTTTTACCGCCTGATTGAGTGCACCCGCACCAATGGCCTGGATCTCAGCACCCCCTCTTTCCCGTAAAACCCCTGCAAGTGCACCTGCCACTGAATTTGGATTTGATTTCGCTGATACCTTCAATACTTCCATCTCTGGCTCCTCCTTGATTTTCTCTGGCAATTTTTTTAGTGAAAATTCCGGGAATATTCTATTGCTACTATATTCAATACAACCATCAGGTATGACCGAATCAAAAAGGGAATTTTGCCGGAGAAATCTTGAGGAGCAAAAAACCGTATTCACCAATTGAAAACAGATCAAACGAATACCGTGCATCAACTGAAATTACTGTAAATTTTTATCCTGCCGATGATTATTAAATAGTATACGACAAACTGTAAACCAATCAGGATATGCTTGAAATAAATCAATAGCACGAAAAAGGGTATGTAGATCATCGTAATCAAGCCGAAAATTTCGTATAACGAATCGCAGTCTCGGATATTTCCGGTTGACTTTTATACATCTATCGCCATCCGAATAGAATACTTCCTTCCGGCTCATGGTGCGTCCATAACAATAAAGCATACAAAGGAATAAGAAAAATGATCATAATAGATAGTTCCGCGAGCAAAAACAAGCCTCCTAACTTTTTTACCTCTTTCCCTACTTACGATTGATTCCTGAATTAGTTTCAAAATATTGATCAATTCACAATAGGAATGTAGAAAAGATGGGGCAGTCCAATAAGTCATATTTTCGACTTTTGGATGCCCCTTTTCGTGTTCAAGAACCTTGATAAATCAACATTCTTGATTA
>CALKAK010000079.1 GCA_937983015.1 uncultured Bacillaceae bacterium
TTAGACCAATCCTTTTTCAAACGCTTTAAATATATAAATTGATCAACAATCCTTTGATTTCACCGATCAATGCTAAAAGATGCAAATTACCTTTTTCTTTATAGAGCACTTCATCCGTTAGCTCCAGGAGCTTTTGATCAATGGTTTCAATCAATTGTAACAACCGATTTTGCGAAGGGTGCTTTTCCAGGGCAAGGCCCGAATCAACAGCGGTTTGAATAAATTGCTTGATCAACCTTTTATATCTGGCCAGATCTTGAAAGGAACGCGACCGCCTTAATCGTTCCCCCGCCTCATCAATATAGATTAAATAAGATTGCAATTCTTCCCGTGTTAATTTTAATTGCCGCGCTGTGAATACGTCTTGAAATGAGATTTTCTCATGATTGGCCGCTGGCAACCCTTTAATGATCTTTTCCTGCGCGATGCGAAACTCATTATTCACCTTCATAAAAAACATCCTTTACTGATCAGGATGATCGCTATTGGGGGATAATTGGACAGGACTATAGCGCATAATGAAAGCAACCGGTTCCCATACCGATTGCTATGCTGCACTGGTTTAAAATTGTTCAAAACGTTCAACCGGCAAGACAAAAACGGTAGCTCCTCCTACTTCTACTTCCACTGGATAAGGGATATATGAGTCCGGATTCCCACCGATCGGTGATACCGATGAGACAAGCTGATCTCGTGCCTGGCAATTTTCTTTAATGATTTTTAACGCTTTATCCACACGATAATCTTCCGTACCTATAATTAAAGTCGTATTTCCAGACTTTAAGAAACCACCGGTCGTCGCCAATTTCGTGGCCCGGAAATTGTTTTCCACCAGTGCATTTAACAACCTGCCGCTATCCTGGTCCTGTACTACTGCCAGTATTAATTTCACAATAACCCCCCCATACTGTTAGTTGATTTTGCCTTTCTTTTATTATATCAATTCGAAAGAGAATTGAATAAAGGTTTTATCCTTTTCGATAAGGTTTTATCCTTTTCAATATACGAAAGACTCCATTAACAAATTTTTAGAAGAAACAGGTGTATCGCTAGCTTAAGATCATCTAATAGATTACGAAATATGCACTCTTGCTTTCATCGGCCGTCTTTCCTTCAGCGCGGGTCGACCGTTTGCATGATGATCTGTTTAACCCTTTTCTTTACCTCTTCGATCGATAAACGGGCATCGACCTTTTTGATACGTTCTGGAAATTTATGGCACAACATTAAGTACCCTTCACGAACGAGATGGTGAAATTGCAAGTTTTCTAAATCGAGCCGATTCACTTCGGACTGGCGATTCTGTTTAATCCGCGCCAACCCTTGTTCTGGATCGATATCAAAATAGATGGTGAGGTCGGGCATCGTATCCTCTATGGCGAATTGATTGATTTGATAAACGGCATCCACGCCGATTTTCCTCGCATATCCTTGATATGCCAGAGAGGCATCGATAAACCGATCGCATAAAACGATTTTTCCCTCTCTTAGTGCCGGTACAATTTTTTCAACGAGATGTTGGCGTCTAGCCGCCGCATAGAGTAATGCCTCTGTTTTCGCATCCATTTCCCGATGTTCCGGGTCTAAAATAATTTTCCGAATCTTTTCCGCGATTCGTGACCCGCCAGGTTCCCTCGTCAATATAACCGGGTATCCTTCCTCTATTAATTCTTTAGCGATTAATTGAACGATTGTTGTTTTCCCTGCCCCTTCAGGTCCTTCGACAGTTATAAACCAGCCTTTTTCCATCATTACCTCCAGCGAATTCTTGTTCCCAAACCTATTAGATGTATTCATCGAAAATAAAGCGGTACCATCCTTTTAAATACCTGGATATATTCAGTATACACGAAATGGCATTACAATCGGCACTATTTTCAATATTCATCGCGACTTATTTTTGACTCTTTAAAACTTCGCTTTCCGGTAAGAGAACTTGCTCGATTTTCTTTAATTGTTTTACGTAAAATTGATAGTGTGGGTCAGCAGGTTCCGTTTGAATTAACTGTTGTTCGCATTCCGTACAAATGAAGGAATGCAGGATCATATAGCCCTCTTGTTTTTCCTTTTCGCAAATGATACAGATCCGTTTTTCTTTTTGTTGTTGTTCCATTGGTTTCTCCCTCCCTTACTCAAATTTTTCCCGATTTTCCCCATTTTATACTAGTTTTATAATGTTTGTTTAATAGAAAAGAAGAATTTGCAAGTTGCCGGCGCCTTTTATCATAATGTATTTACCGATGAAGGAAAAGGTTAATAAAAAAATAAAAACTACACCTTCGAAGTAAAGGTGCAGTTCTAAACCCTGTCCTTACTTTGTGTAGTAAAGGAACCCAGGGGAGAATTGCCTTTTTCTTATATAAGACTTTTCTTAACCATGTTAAACGATCCAGATATCGATCACGGCCAAAGCGAGCACTCCCGGTATCCCCAAAAATCCTGATATGGCTGCTGTTGCGAGGTTAATCGGTACGTGAACATCGAAGTTGCTACCCAGCGCATTGAGGAAAAATAATAGTAGGGCACCGATTGCGATTTTTACCGTAGCCTGTCCAACCCAGCGGAGTAAAGTAATCAAGTTCCCTGTAAAAATAATAACGATGAGTATACCGATGATTGCGGCAAGTAATAATACTTCCAACGGTATCCTTCCTTTCCCTCACGAATCATTCCCACTTATCCATACCCACAATCTTGTTTTTGATCAGAACATATTAAGAACTACGGCCGGGTCCTGTTATCAATTTATGGTAGAAAAGAAAAAAAAGAACCATTTTTGCCAAAATGGTTCTTTTGTCGTTACGGAGATCACATCATTAAAAATATTTTCTTGACAATCTGATCTTTCGTTCTTTTGCTTCTTTTAGTAAAAAGACATATTTGGCGCGGGATATTTTAATATCTATGGCTAAATCCTCATTTTTTTCAAGGATTTGTTCATTGAGTTTCGTATCAACATTCCATTCCTTTTTCACTTGGGCTAATTTCTCTAATAATTGGAGATCGTATTTTCTTTTCAACGATCGCTTCTTTCGAAAAATCAAACGTGTTTCCCCCTCTAAGTTCTATCCGGTCTCGCAGGATGCCACAGGTCTTTTACATTATACCTCTCTTCTCCCTTCTAAAGCCTTGGATAAAGTAACCTCGTCTGCATATTCCAGGTCGCCACCAACCGGAAGGCCATGGGCAATTTTTGTTACTTTGATCCCGGACGGTTTTACCAACCGGGATATATACATCGCCGTCGCTTCTCCTTCGATATCGGGATTTGTCGCCAGAATCAATTCTTGCACCGTTTCATCTTGTAAGCGTTTCAACAGGCTGGCGATATTGATATCTTCCGGGCCGATCCCGTCCATCGGCGAGATGGAACCGTGTAAAACGTGATACAGACCATTATATTCTTTCATTTTTTCCAGTGCGAACACATCTTTTGAATCCTGTACAACACAAATAACGGATCGGTCACGATTTTGATCCTGACAAATATAGCAAGGATCCTCAACGGTAATATGGCCACAAACCGAACAATAAGTGATGTTTCTCTTTGCATCAACGAGCGCTTTCGCGAAATTCAACACCGTTTCCTCTTCCATCGTGATGACATGGAAAGCAAGACGCGCCGCCGTTTTCGGTCCAATACCCGGCAGTCGCGAGAAACTATCGATCAATTTTGCTATCGGTTCTGGATAATACATGCTGATAATCCTTTCTCGCTAAAAAGCATTGTTCATCGTTAACCTTCCATAATCAAGCAAGGCGCTTTAATTAAAGCGCCATGGTCAATTCCGTTCCCAAAAAGGTCTTTCAGATATTTATGAAGGAAATATTTCCTGAGAAATTTAAAATAATCCGGGAATATTCATCCCTTTCGTGAACTGTCCCATCGTTTGGGCGATCCGCTCGTCAGCCTTTTGCATCGCGTCATTAATGGCGATCACGAGCAAATCTTGCAGCATTTCCACATCTTCCGGATCGACGACCTCTTTGTCGATCTGGATTTCTAAAACTTCTTTATGTCCGGAAACAACGGCGCGCACAAGACCGCCACCTGCTGTCCCTTCAATTCTTTCTTCACCGAGTTTTTCCTGAGCTTCTTGCATTTTTTTCTGCATTTTTTGAACTTGGCGCATCATATTTTGATAATTACCCATTCCTCGCATCTTTTTTTCCTCCAATTCATTCTCGAATTTCCAGCAAATCTTCACCGACTAATTTCTTCGCCTCTTCGATTAAAGGGTCTTCCGTCACTTTTTCCCCTGGTTCTTTCACCAGATCCTGGTGCTGGTCTAGAAATGATTTGCGAATATCTAGCCATTGTCGTTCCGGAACGCCAACGATTTCCATCGGGCGATTTAACAGCTGATAAAGACTTTGATTGACGAAATAAACAAATTCATGATTATTCATCGCCATTTGGCAATGGATATCGTACTTAAATGAGATTACGCATCCAGATTCAGAGGCAGCGACTGGCTCCGCATGTTCGAGTAAAGCCGCATGGGATTTCTTCAAGTGCTGCAACAACCCGAACCAGTTCCTTTTAACGAGTTGTAAATCCTGTTTCGTCGCCTGGGTTAAAATATTAACTATTTTAACGACAGGTACTTTGAATGTATTTTTTGGTTGTGAACCTCTTTCTTTTTGCTTTGTTTGCTTTGCGTTTTCATTTACCGGGTGGAATCTATTTTGTTTTAAGGTGAGGATTTCATTTTCTAGCCTGGACACCTTCTCCTGTAACTGGGCTAGTAAATCCTTAGCATCTTCCGGCAGTGCCGTTTCCTTTTCAGGTTGACAGAGTTCCACGAACAGGACTTCCAGGATGATGCGCGGCTGATTGGTCCGTTTCATATCTTGCTGAGCTTTATTCAACCGCTCAATGATCTGAAAAATTAACGAACGGTCATATTGTTTGGCAAGCTCGATAAAATCATCATCAACCGTTACCCTTTCTAAATAATCTAGCATGTCTGGTGCTGTTTTGTACAACAATAAATCCCGATAATAATGGATAAATTCCTCTACGATCCGGACAGGATCTTTCCCCTCTTCTAATAATGTATGAACGTTTTCGAAGGCCGTGATCGTATCATGTTCCAATACTGCCCGGGCCAGTTTGTGTAAAATAGGTTGGGCAAGCGATCCGGTAATAGCCAGGGCATCTTGCAATGTGATATGCTGATCCACACTATATGAAATCGTCTGATCCAAAAAACTCAAGGCATCCCTTAGGCCGCCTTCAGCCTGACGCGCGATAATCTTTAATGCATTTTCATCATATTTGTAACCATATTCCTCGACAATTTGTTGTAAACGATCGTAGATAGCTTCAGGGGTGATCCGTTTAAAATCAAAGCGCTGGCAGCGGGAGATGATTGTCAAGGGGATTTTATGCGGTTCTGTTGTCGCTAAAATAAAAATGACGTGTTGTGGCGGTTCCTCCAATGTTTTTAATAATGCATTAAAGGCGCCAATGGTCAACATATGTACTTCATCAATAATATATACCTTATACTTGGCAACGCTAGGGGCGAATTTCACTTTATCACGGATGTCTCGGATTTCCTCTACACCATTATTGGAAGCAGCATCGATTTCAATGACATCTGGAATTGAACCCTCTGTAATTCCTCTGCAAATGGCGCATTCATTACACGGTTCACGGTCCGGCCCTTTTTCGCAGTTCACCGCCTTTGCGAAAATTTTCGCCGCACTCGTTTTTCCTGTCCCACGGGGACCCGTAAATAAATAAGCGTGGGAAATTTTCCCTTGAAGAATCGCATTCTGTAATGTCTTTGTCACGTGCGTTTGACCAACTACATCGCTAAATCTTTGTGGCCGCCATACTCGATACAATGCCTGATACATCCAAGACATCCTCCTGTAAATTCTCTTCGACCCGGAAATTACCTTGTAAACGATTTTCTTTTTTATTATAACGTATTGTAACCTGCGATGACTATAAAAAATCACCCTTCCGGCAAAAAGGGTGATGGGAACTTCGATTATGTATTTTGAAGCCGTGCACCTTCCGTCGACTGCTAACCATAAGCGTTGCTCCAGCAGTTAGCTCGGTTCAGGCTCCCCTGCGGCACATGAGAGGTTCCACTTAATGCTGCTTCCTTCCGGACCTGACATGGTTCGTGGATTCCCATTGCGCAGGACCCAAACGTCAACACCACTTACTGAAGACGGACCCTACAGTTAGACAGCCTCGGGAAGGGATTCCGTCCCGCTAAGCGGATTGCGGGTACAGGGCACCGCTACCTCCCCACCTAGCACGGCATAATTAATTATACTAGTTAAAGGGCAAAAAAGCAATGACCCTTCCGCCGTTAATTCCTGTCTGTAGAGGTAATCTTTTCTTTTTTCCCCCGCTCCCGTAGTTTTTTGAAAAAGTCGACGAGCATCTGTCCGCATTCTTCAGCTAGGATGCCGCTTTCCACTTCACAGCGGTGATTGAACCGTTCATCCTGCAATAGGTTCATCAAAGTACCGGCACACCCACCCCGCGGATCACTGGCTCCGTAAACGACCCGTTCAATTCGTGCCATGATGATGCCCCCGGCGCACATGGGGCATGGTTCCAAAGTTACATACATGGCCGTTCCTTCCAGGCGCCAGGAACCAAGTTTTTCGCTCGCCCGTTGGATGGCCACCATTTCCGCATGTAGAATCGGGTTTTGCTCGATTTCTTTCAAATTATGACCACGGGCGATGATTTCACCATCCTTGACGATGACACAACCGATCGGCACCTCGCCAATTGCTTCTCCCTTTTTCGCTTCTTCTATAGCAACGCGCATAAAATATTCATCTTGATTCATACAGAAACTCTCCTTTTATCTTCCCTCAGCAAGTAAATTTTTTCCTTCATTCAATAAAAATCCCTGTTCGCAAACCGTAAATCAATCCTTTAAACATTATTCCATATTTCAATCATAAACATAAAGAGAGATGAAATCCATCAGTGGGGGGCGATAGAATGCAGATTCATGTTGTCGGCCCTGGCCAATCATTATTCGGTATCGCTCAAGCCTATAATACGACCGTTGATGAGATCGTTCGCGCCAACGAACTAACGAATCCGAACCGCCTCGTCATCGGTCAGGCCCTGGTTATTCCGATCCAGGGGCAATTTTATTGGGTTCAACCCGGTGATTCCCTCTGGTCTATTGCCCGAAGATTCGGTCTCACCTACCAGGAACTCGCCGCCATCAACGGAATATCTGTGAATACACCGTTAATGGTCGGAATGAGATTGTACATTCCCCCGCGGTCGAAAAGTTCCGCTGAATTTAATGCCTACGTCGAACCTTTAGGCGGAAGGGTCACACAGGCTCTGGAAAATAGTGCCCGGGCTGCCGCACCATTGTTAACGTATCTTTCACCATTTAGCTTCCAGGTGAGGCGGGATGGCACTTTACAAGAACCACCTCTCAATCGATTTCCCGCCATTGCCGGGGACAATCAAAATGTGCTCGTGATGGTTGTAACCAACCTGGAAGAAGGGGCTTTCAGCGATGAATTGGGTAGAATCATCTTAAACGATCCCAACGTGCAGGAAAACCTTTTGAATAATATTATCGCCACCGCACAAAAATATGGCATGCGAGATATTCACTTTGATTTTGAATTTTTGCGACCGGAAGACCGCCAAGCCTACAATCGGTTTTTACGAAGGGCAAAAGAACGCTTCAGCCAGCTAGGCTGGTTTCTCTCAACCGCTCTGGCGCCAAAAGTACGTGCGGACCAGCCAGGTAGATGGTATGAAGCCCACGACTACCGGGCCCACGGGGAAATCGTCGATTTTGTCGTGATCATGACCTATGAATGGGGGTATAGTGGGGGACCGGCAATGCCTGTTTCACCGCTCAATTCCGTCCGGGAAGTTTTACAATATGCGATCACGGAAATCCCCCCGGAAAAAATCATGATGGGACAGAACTTATATGGGTATGACTGGACTTTACCCTTCAGCCCCGGAACGACAGCGAGAGCGATCAGTCCGCAAGAGGCTATTGAACTTGCCGCGCACTATCATGTTCCCATTCAATATGATTACGTAGCCCAGGCTCCCTTTTTCTTTTATACTGATGAAGAAGGGAGACGCCACGAAGTATGGTTCGAAGATGCCCGAAGCATCCAGGCAAAATTCAACCTCGTTAAGGAATTGAACTTACGCGGTGTGAGTTACTGGAAACTCGGTCTTTCTTTCCCGCAAAACTGGCTATTAATTAATGAAAATTTTTATGTTGTCAAGAAATGATCCAATCAAAGTTCCCGTTCAGGGGACTTTTTTACTTGAACACCATTTTTCCGGTTTCTACCTGCGCATACATAGAAGTTTATTTATATATTTCCGCTTCCCTCTATGTTAAAATGGATGTTGCGCTATCACGAAATTTAAGCGCAGGAACATTTTGTTTAAGTAGGTGTCTGGAATGAACCCTGTTTTCATCGCCATCGAAGGACCGATCGGTGCAGGAAAATCATCATTAGCGCGGGCGATTTCGGAAAAGTTTCGCTTTCATTTACTCGAGGAGATCGTTTCTGAAAACCCTTTTTTACATGACTTTTATCATGATATGAATCAGTATGCATTCCAAACGGAAATGTTTTTTCTAGTCAATCGCTTCAATCAATTGAAAGAAATCGATGACCATTATTTACATAAAAATATTTCCGTTGTATCGGACTACCATATGTTTAAAAGTTTATTATTCGCAAGAAGGACGTTGGACCCGTACTATTATAATAAGTTCGAGCAAATCTTTCACATATTAAATGATGATCTTCCTGAACCCAATATCCTGATTTATCTTTTTGCCGAAGTAAATACTTTATTGCAGCGAATAAAAAAAAGAGGCCGGGATTTCGAACAAGATATAGCCCCGGAATACTTACAACAGTTATGCTTAGACTATGAGCGTTATATCGACACATTAAATAAAGAAAATCCGCATCTTGCAATTATAAAAATAAATAGTGAAGAATTAGACTTCGTCACGAACAAAAACCATTTACAACTCGTCCTTAACGAATTAGCATATGTGATGAAAAAGGAGTTTCAGCATGATGGATTTACGGGAAAAATATAATATACCGGCCGATGCGGTGATCACGATCGCCGGAACGGTAGGCGTTGGGAAATCGACCCTTACCAAAGCTTTGGCGGAAGCCTTAAATTTTCGCACATCCTTAGAAAAAGTCGA
Organism: uncultured Bacillaceae bacterium; assembly: GCA_937983015.1. GTDB lineage: Bacteria > Bacillota > Bacilli > Bacillales > Caldibacillaceae > CALGAD01. The sequence goes on from CALKAK010000079.1 coordinate 9,216, forward strand.
TGAAAACCCGTATTTGGAAAAATTTTATGCCGATTTTAAAAGATGGAGTTTTCACCTGCAAATTTATTTTCTTGCCGAACGCTTCAAAGAACAAAAGAGGATTTTTGAATATGGCGGCGGCTTTATCCAAGACCGTTCCATTTATGAAGATACCGGGATCTTTGCCCGCATGCATTATGAAAAGGGAACGATGTCCGAAGAAGATTATCAAACGTATACGAGTTTGTTCAATGCTATGGTGATGTCCCCTTTTTTTCATCACCCCGATTTATTAATTTATTTAGAAGGACCTTTTGAGAATATTTTACAGCGGATTCGCGAACGGGGCCGGCCGATGGAACAAAAAACCGATATCAGCTACTGGAAAGAGATGTATAGCCGTTATCAAGAATGGATTGATTCCTTCAATGCCTGTCCTGTTTTGCGTTTAAACATAAATGATTACGATTTGTTTACCGACGAAAAATCCCTGGAAGAAATCGTTAGTAAAATCGGCAAGATTATCAACGAGTACAAAAAATATAAATGATCGTTTCACTTCTATACTCAACTCGATAAAGCGAACGAAAAAACGAAGCAAAAGGTCTTTGCTTCGTTTTTTCTGTCCATTATTCAATATATTCTTTACCGCCAAAATACGGGCGTAATACTTCCGGAATCAAAACCCGGCCATCGGCTTGCTGGTAATTTTCCAGAATCGCGGCAACTGTACGGCCGATCGCCACTCCAGATCCGTTTAATGTGTGAACGAATTCCGGTTTTGCCTTCGGTTCCCTGCGAAAACGGATGTTGGCTCGTCTAGCCTGGAAGTCTTCAAAATTACTACAGGAGGATATTTCCCGATAAGTATTATAACTTGGCATCCAAACCTCGATATCGTATTTTTTCGCCGCTGTAAAACCGAGATCCCCTGTGCAGATAGCGACAACCCGGTACGGCAATTTCAATTGCTGGAGAACTTCTTCCGCATCTCGGGTTAATTTTTCCAATTCGTCATAAGAATCCTCCGGTTTCACGAACTTAACGAGTTCTACCTTGTTAAATTGATGCTGGCGAATCAAACCACGCGTATCACGACCGGCAGAACCCGCTTCAGAGCGGAAACAAGCACTGTATGCCACATATTTTTTCGGCAAGTCTTCCGCTTTTAAAATTTCATCACGATGATAATTGGTCACCGGTACTTCCGCTGTTGGAATGAGGAAAAAATCTTCTTTTTCCACAAGGAAAACATCTTCTGCGAATTTTGGCAACTGACCGGTTCCGGTTAAGCTATCTCGATTGACCAGATACGGCGGAAGTAATTCTTCATATCCATGCTTTTCAATATGCAGATCGAGCATGAAATTGGCCAGAGCACGTTCAAGTTTTGCAGCCGCTCCTTTGTAGAACACAAAACGACTGCCGGAGACTTTCGCAGCCCGTTCAAAATCGAGAATTCCTAAATTCGTTCCCACTTCCCAATGGGGTTTGGGCTCAAAATCAAATTTTGGAATCTCACCCCAACGGCGGATCTCCACATTATCATCCTCGGATTCCCCAATGGGAACTGATTCGTGCGGGATATTGGGGATGGAGAGAAGAACCATTTTTAAATCCTGTTCCACCTGGCGCAGTTCATCATCTAGCTGCTTAATTTTTTCACCAACTTCTCTCATTTCCTCGATTAAATGGGTTGCATCTTTTTTCTCCCGCTTTAATAAGGCGATTTTTTCTGAAACCTCATTCCGTTTCTGTTTTAGTTGTTCCGTTTGAACGATCAATTCACGACGTCTCTGATCAAGTTCGGGAAAACGGTCCAGTTCGGAGATATCTTCACCGGTAAGTTTCAAACGTTCTTTGACTTCTTCGAAATTCGTCCGCAAAAGTTTGACATCAAACATCGCGATCCTCCTATCACAGAATGTTTATCGAAAACAAAAAGCCCTCATCCCAAAAGAAGGGACGAGAGCTCATCTCCCGCGTTGCCACCCTAATTGTAAACAGGGATTTCCCCCGTTTACCGCTCATGAGGATAACGGCCTTATGCCGGCAGAGCTTAATCCATAACGGTTTTCGCTCCGCACTCCAGGACGGATTCACAAAGGCCTGTTACTGGTTCGCACCAACCACCAGCTCTCTGAGAACAAAAACCTTTGCTACTAGTTCCTGTCATCGTTTTATCCGTACAGGTTCGTTTTGTTATATTTTAACCAATAATCCAAAAAATATCAACTAACAGCGAACAACTTAGAACCAGCCGGAAATTGCAGAGGTAATATCGCCCCAGAGGTTACTGAAGAAATCACCGATTCCGCGCAACAAGAGAACGAACCAATTGGCCTTCTCGACCGATTCTGTCACGACAACTTCAACTTTAGCAACCTGATCAGGGTCGATGAACCCGTAATCGTCACCTTCATATTCATAAGTTAAGTACCCCACGACTTCTCCTTTTTCTATCGGAGCAACAAGCGCGCCATTTTCATCTAGCTTACTTTCATCCAGCACAAATTTTGATTTGTATAAACCTTCTTCTCCATTTTTGATCACAAGGTGCAAAGGATCTTTCGTTGCAATCGGTACCGAGTCTTCTTTTCCTTTTGTCACCGGTAAGATTTCATGTCCTTCAATCTTCATGTTGGCCGGGAATAGTTCCACCTTGCTGAAAGACGTGAAGGCATAATCTAGCAATTTTTTCGTTTCCTGGAAACGGGAGATTTGCGAGTCGGCTTTCATTACCACGGAAATAAAACGCTGTCCGTTTCTTTCGGCTGTTGCGGTAAAATTGTATCCGGAAAAATCCGTGTAACCCGTTTTCAGACCATCAACACCGGGATATTCGAATGTTAAACCAGATAACATGAAGTTAAAGTTTTTATAAATACGACCATCGCGAAATTGCAGTTCCGGTTGTCTGGCTGTCTCCAGTACCTGGGGATAATCTTTTAATAGATGATAGGCCAATTTCGCTACGGAGCGGGCTGTCATTTTATTCTCATCATTGGCATCCGTACCTTCCGGATGATTTCCTAGCATATCGGAATTATTGAGACCTGATGAATTGACGAAATGATAGCTGCCTTCAGGCAATCCCAATTCTTTTGCTTTCACATTCATCAGTTTCACAAATTCAGCTTCGGATTTATTTCCAGTATAAACACGAGCCACCTCTTGAGCTAAGGCTACCGTAGAGGCATTGGCCGAATGAATGGCCATCGTATCGAATAATTCTTTGATCGTATAACTTTCACCCTGTGTTAAACCGACTGTAGAAAGTCCTAGAGATGGACTGGATAATCTATGAATGAACTCGTCAATGACGATCTCATCATCCCAGCTTATTTTCCCTTCATGAATCGCTTCCAGAACAAGATATTCTGTCAGCATTTTCGACATGCTGGCCACACCGAGTAACTCGTCGGCATTATACTCATATAAGACTTTACCTGTTTCCGCGTCTATTAAAATAGCGGCGCCAACTTCTAAGTTTAAATGATTTCCATCCTCGGCATGTACTTGTAAACCGGGAAGCAGACTACCAAACATGAAAAATAAGACACTTATTGCTAAAACTCGTGTTTTTTTCCGTATCAACAATCGTTTTCCCCCCAACTTCAACAACTACTACCTTGATAAGTGTACCATATCTTTTTTCAAAAAAATAGACTATTTCCAAGTGGTAATTCGTACCATGAAAATTTATGGCACCAGTAAAGAAAAAAATCCCATTGTGAAAATGGGATATGAAAAAGATATTTACAATAAAATTATCTGCTTACATGGAGTAATTCGGTGCTTCTTTTGTGATCTGCACATTGTGCGGATGGCTTTCGCGTAAACCAGCACTGGTAATGCGAATAAACTGGGCATTTTCTCTTAAATATTCTAAATTTGGTGCTCCACAATACCCCATACCGGCGCGAATTCCACCAACTAACTGGAAAATCGTATCGGCCAGCGGACCTTTATAGGGAACGCGACCTTCGATGCCTTCCGGTACGAGCTTTTTCGCATCTTCCTGGAAATACCGGTCACTTGAACCTTGCTGCATCGCTCCAAGGGAACCCATACCACGATATACTTTAAAGCGCCGGCCCTGGAATATTTCTGTTTCCCCGGGGCTTTCCGTCGTCCCTGCCAATAGGCTACCTAACATCACAGCATGTCCACCCGCGGCAAGGGCTTTGACGATATCACCGGAATATTTGATCCCGCCATCGGCGATAATCGCTTTACCAAATTTTCTCGCTTCTGTAGCGCAATCGTAAATTGCCGTTATTTGTGGTACACCGACACCGGCTACGACGCGGGTTGTGCAGATCGAACCGGGGCCGATTCCCACTTTCACGATATCCGCCCCTGCTTCAAACAAAGCCCGCGTAGCTTCAGCAGTAGCGACATTCCCGGCGATGATATTTAAATCCGGATATGCTGCGCGGATTTCCCGCACTTGATCAATGACACCACGAGAATGTCCGTGTGCCGTATCGACCACAATGACATCAACATTCGCTTTTACGAGGGCTTCCACCCGTCGCATTGTATCTCGCGCTACACCAACAGCAGCACCAACAAGAAGCCTGCCTTGACGATCTTTCGCCGCATTGGGGTATTCAATCAATTTCTCGATGTCTTTTGTTGTGATCAACCCTTTTAAAACACCGTTTTCGTCTACTAAAGGTAGCTTTTCAATTTTATGCTTCTGTAATATTTTGATCGCTTCTTCAACCGTCGTTCCAACCGGAGCTGTGATCAAATTGTCTTTAGTCATCACTTCTTCTATGCGGATGGAATAATCATCGATAAAGCGCAAGTCCCGATTCGTTAAAATACCGACCAACTTTTGTTCCACTTCATTATTCACGATCGGTACTCCAGAAATCCGATACTTACTCATTAAATGTTCCGCATCGTATAACTGATGGTCCGGCGTTAAAAAGAAAGGATCTGTGATCACTCCGTTTTCTGACCGTTTTACGCGATCCACTTGTTCGGCCTGTTCCTCGATCGACATATTTTTATGAATAATTCCAAGGCCTCCCTGTCTTGCCATTGCAATTGCCATTTCCGCTTCTGTAACTGTATCCATACCCGCACTGATGATCGGGATGTTTAATTTTAAGGTATCCGTGAGCTCAACGCTCAAATCCACTTCTTTAGGTAGTACATTCGATTCTGCCGGAATGAGTAATACATCATCGAATGTGAGCCCTTCTTTGGCAAACTTATTTTCCCACACAATATTTCGCCTCCAACTGCCATATTATTAGTAGGTTAACAATTGGTTAAAATACTGTCAAGGACAAATATGTTACATTATTAGCACAGGAGGATTCCTTTGACTAATTGGTTTGTTGAACAATTTTGGGAAAAATGCCTGTATTATTTTTCTTCAGAGACATCGCAAAAATTCTTGTGGAAAAAATACGAACTGTTAGGTTTTGAAAAACCGCGCGAAAAAAGTTATGCGAACTGCCGTACATTTATTTTTTACTTAGAACAGGGAAAAAGCTTTTTTGCCCAGGCCCGTACCGCCCCGGAAAATATTAAACCTATTCTTATTTTTTATGGTCTTTCATTTGTTATTAAAGCTATCTTGCTGACGATTGATCCTGATTACCCCGCCACAACATCGGTTCTGGCTCATGGTGTTTCAACAAGGAAAAGAAAAAAGCAAAATTACCGTTATTTCCAGGATGAAGTAAAGATTCAAAAGCACGGGTTGTTCCCGTATTTCGCTTTGACATTATTTCGTATTAAAGGGTTGGAAGGAAAGAAGTTTTCCATCAGCTCATTATTAAAACAGATTCCTGAATTACACGTTCTTTTCAATAAATGGTATGATGATCCCCTCTTTATAAAAGTAAAAAAGGAACAAAGGAATTTTATTCTTCCCGATGATATTCTCGATGTATTTAAAATGACGGAAAAGCGCCTTAGCGAATTTTTACAACAAAAGACTGTACAAACGTTATCTATGAAATCCGTTAATAAACAATTGATTATCACCTATTCAAACCATAGTTTAGAAAAACACGGTGAGGAAATATTACCCTTTCGTTATAATCTAAGCGAAGATGCGTATTATTTTATTAAAGAACTTAATTCACTTACATTGATCCCAGAAATCATGATTCATTATTTATTGCTCTATCATTTAAGCATGCTTGCTCGTTACGAAGTTGAATGGTGGTCGGAATTAATTCACTACAAAGAGGGCTTTGAATATCCGGTGATCAGTCATTATTTACAAATATGTTCGGGAAAATGTTTATTTTTACTAAATGAATTCTTACTGGAATCAACATGATGAATGAAGAAAATAAGGAATGATCGTACGAAGATTTATATGTATAAAAAAAGAACAGTGAAGACATCACTGTTCTTTTTTGTCCGGCGACGTCCTACTCTCGCAAGGGGTCGCCCCCTCACTACCATCGGCGCTGAG
>CALKAK010000080.1 GCA_937983015.1 uncultured Bacillaceae bacterium
GCATGATTTCGGCGGAGAGTCGCATCTCTGCCGAAATTTTTTCCAGAGGAGGTATATACATGATGGAGGAAAAAAATGTAAATGGTAGCAATCCGAAAAAAGCTGCGACACTATCTCTAATTCCCGGAATAGGTCAGTTTTATAATAAACAGCCTTTTAAAGGGACGATTTTTCTCATCATTTTCTCCCTGTTTGTCTGGCAAATGGCTACTCACGGGATCAAGGCAATACAAGGATTAATCACCTTAGGGTCTACTCCACGTGTCGATCACTCCTTATTTCTTATGATAGAAGGGGCATTACAAATACTCCTTATCGTCATTTTTATCGGGTTTTACTGTATCAACATTTACGATGCCTATAAAGTGGCACATCACTGGAAAATTGGAATCAAAGTAAATACAACCATTAAAGATATTTTGAAAAATGTATATGAGAATGGCTTTCCGTATTTATTAACAGTACCGGCCTTTTTTGTCATGATTTTCGCGATTGTATTTCCCGTACTCGTCACTCTATTTATCGCTTTTACAAACTACGATTTCTATCATATTCCCCCGGCTAATTTAATTGATTGGGTCGGATTTAAGAACTTTGCTAATATTTTCACGCTAGGTACGTATCGGGAAACATTTGTCGCAGTTTTAAGTTGGACAATCATTTGGACGATCTGCGCGACAACATTACAGATTACGATCGGGATATTCACAGCCATCGTTTTGCATCAAAAATTTATCAAGGTGAAACGGGTCTTCGGTGTTATTTTTCTTTTACCCTGGGCTGTACCGGCATTCATTACGATCATGAGCTTTTCCAACATGTTCAATGATAGTATTGGGGCGATCAATACCCAGGTGATTCCGTTACTCAATCACTTGCCTTTCGTAGAAATCGGGGCTTTGCCCTGGAAAACCGAACCTTTCTGGACTAAAGTCGCCATCATTCTCGTACAGGGCTGGTTAGGATTTCCTTTTATCTATGTACTCGTTACAGGTATTTTGCAATCAATCCCGGATGAGTTATATGAAGCTGCGAAAATTGATGGTGCGAGTGCTTGGCAGCGATTTCGTTATATTACATTCCCCACGATTTTGACGATGGCTGCACCAATCTTTATCACTCAATATACTGGGAATTTTAACAATTTCTCGATGATCTATCTCTTTAATGAGGGTGGACCGGGAAGTGTTGGGGCCAATGCCGGTTCAACGGATATACTCATCTCTTGGATTTATAAATTAACGACAGGTACATCACCCCAGTATTCGGTAGCTGCAGCTGTTACGCTTATCATCTCAATCATTGTCATCGGCATTTCGCTATTGATCTTTAAGAAGACGAAAGCATTCGAAATGGGGGATTAAAAGATGTCTGTTAAGTCAGAACGAACGTATAAAATACGCCGGTTCTTAAATAAATTGTTCACGTATTTTTACTTAATCATGCTTTCGGTTATTATCATTTACCCGCTTTTGATCACGGCTAGTTCTGCGTTCAAAGCAGGGAATATTACAGCGTTCTCCCTGGAAATTAAAGCCGACTGGACACTCATTAACTTTAAACGGTTATTCACCGAGACCTTATTCGGGGAATGGTATACGAATACTCTTATTCTCGCATTAACCTGTATGGTTCTCCAGGTAGCGATTGTGACGCTTGCGGGATATACCTATAGTCGCTATCGCTTTTTTGGTCGAAAACAATCGTTGAAATTTTTCATCGTTGTCCAAATGGTACCAACAACTGCAGCATTGACAGCCTTTTTCGTTATGGCACTTTTGTTAAATGCTCTCGACTCCATGTGGTTTCTCGCCTTTTTGTACATCGGCGGTGGAATTCCGATGAACACGTGGCTGATGAAAGGGTATTTTGATACGATTCCGATCGATCTGGATGAATCAGCGAAACTGGATGGTGCCGGGCATTTTCGGATTTTCTGGCAAATTGTGCTCCCTCTTGTGAAACCGATGATCGCTGTCCAAGCCTTATGGGCGTTCATGGGGCCATTTGGTGAGTACATGCTTGCCAAATTCTTGTTACGGAGACCAGAAAATTATACCGTCGCTCTCGGGTTGCAAACTTTTATCAGTAATCCCTTCGAACAGAAGGTTGCCCTATTTGCAGCCGGTGCCATATTGATCGCTGTACCCATCTGTATTCTCTTTTTCATGTTACAAAAACATTTTGTTACAGGTTTAACCGGCGGCGGTACAAAAGGTTAATTGCGGGAATAGCATTCTTTGAAGAAAGGATTTACAAAATGAAAACGGATCTATTTCCTATCAATTATTTCACTATGATCTGGACCCCACAAAAAATTTTTCAAGGTAGGAAATTGTTGAAATGGTGGCAAATCATATTCGTTTTTCTTTTTTTAAACAGTTTGCTTATGATTCCCATATCATTAAACTATGCAAAAATGGACACGTTTCCCGCACAAGCATATTTTCCGGATGCATTAAAACTGGTTGATGAAGAATTGGTCATGTTTTTACAGGAAGTTTCTGTGGAGGAAGGGAAATTACGTTCTCCTGTGAATTATATACGGGAACATGATCAGGGGATAGTCGCTGTCGGTATTTCCGAAAAAAAAATGACAGAGGCGCTCGAAAAAAATGAAGCCTTGCTCTTTTTAGACGATCATTTTGTCCTTAAAGAAGGAGACAATCCGGTTTTCAAGGTACCTTATCCGAAAAACTTTCTGATACAAGAAGTGACATCAAAAGAAGAATTACAAGAAATGTTAGCGGATGCCTGGTTTAGACAAAATAAAACGTATATCGTATTTTCTTTGACACTCATTACAGGTACGATTTCGTTTATTAGCATGTTATTCATGATTTTAGGTTCTGCGGTCTTTCTTTATTTAACAAAATTAGGTCATTTTTCTGCGCTGCAAAACTTTAAGGAAGCGGTCAACCTCATCATCAATTGCATCAGCTTGGCCACGATCGTGGCAACAGTGGTCGGCATCTTTCATTTTAATGTCATTGTCATGATGATGTTACAAACGGTTGGACTGATATTTATGTTACTTGCTGTTTATTATAAAACGTATTTAAAGGAAGTTTAGTAGAAAATTCGACATGAGGTGATGGCAATGAGGAAAAGGTTATTCGACATCGATCCATGGAAAATCACGACCACAAAGCTCGATAAGGAGAATAAACGCCTCCAGGAAAGTTTAACAAGTATCGGTAATGGTTATATGGGGATGCGGGGGAATTTTGAAGAAGGATATTCTGGTGACCATCATCAGGGGATTTATTTAGCTGGAGTTTGGTTTCCGGATCGGACGCGGGTTGGCTGGTGGAAGATTGGTTATCCCGATTATTTTGGGAAAGTCATCAATACAGTGAATTTTATTAAAACAGAAATTTATCTTGACGGGGAAAAAGTCGATTTATATACAGATACGATTTCCGATTTTCTCCTGGAATTAGACATGAAAGAAGGAATTTTAAAACGCTCTTTCACGATCGAAAAGAACGGGAAATCGTTCCGGATCCATATTGAAAGGTTTGTGAGCCTGGATGTAAAAGAACTGTGTGCCATTCAGATAACGATTGAAAGTCTAAGTGCTCCCGCAAAATTAGAAATTCGTTCCTGCCTCGATGGAGATGTGTATAATGAAGATAGTAACTATGA
>CALKAK010000081.1 GCA_937983015.1 uncultured Bacillaceae bacterium
ACTTTTAACACGCGCTGCTACCAATTCTTTAGTTTTCAACGTATATCACACGCCTTCTTATCAAAAAAGATAAGTGTCACAATCTTGCTCCTAATTGATCGACACAAAGTTTTTTGTTATATTTCACTCTATAACCTTAGCAAATTAGCTCAACCTGTTCGCTGGAATATGGGTTAAACCACTCGCAAAATTTATTTTTTCTTTCTTTGAAAGAAATCCAGTAAAAATGCTTACTAATCTTGTTAAAACGAAAATCATAAAGTACAAGCCAAAGTTTTTGAAACGTTTACATTTTTTGGGAAACCCTATTCCGATCTTCGTGATAGTTTTGTCTAAGAAAACATGGAACCTTTACCAAGATTTGTCTTCATGACTCAAAAATCATGGCGACGGTACACGAAAGCATATTAATAATACGCCTCTTCCTTTACGAATTGATTCGTATATAAGCGCTCGATGGATAAAGGTGATAGATCAATTGTCACATATTTTCCGAGCCGGATGAGTTCTGACAATCCCTTACCAACTGCAGGCGCTTGTTGCATCCCATGCCCGCTGAACCCACAGGCTAAATAATACCCTTTTATTTGCGGGTGTTTTCCGATAAGTGCGTTTTGATCGATTGTATTATGGCTATAAAGGCCTGCCCAACCACGGACGACTTTGACCTGTTCAAAGTTTTTCACCCGCCGGGCCAATACAGGCCATAATTCTTCATAAAAAAGTTTGCTTGACCATGTAAAATCATACCCCGGCTCAACATCTTCCGCGTAACCTGTAATGATCGCTTCACCTTCATGGCGGAAGTAAACTCCTGTTGGGTCGATCGTCAAGGGAAGCTTATTTTCGAGTGATTGCGCAGTCTGAAAGACCGTGATCATTCTTTTTAAAGGGACAACCGGAATTGGATACCCCATTTTCTCACATAGTTCGGGCGCCCACGCCCCGGCACAATTAATCACGATCGGCGCTTGATAAACATCTCCGTTCGTCAAACGAACACCAGTAACTTCTCCGGCTTCATGTAAAATCTCATCGACTTCCTCGTAAATGTAACGCCCTCCTAAATGCTTCGTCTTTTTGACATACCCTTGCAATACTGAATAGGGGTCCAAATAACCATCTTCCTGACAAAACAATCCTCCCTCTAAATCCTCGACATTTAGTTCAGGAATCAATTTTAACAAATCATTTTTATCAAGCAGTTTAGATGGGACACCTAAACGAACTTGCATTTCATGTTGTTTTTCTAAAAACTTAATATTTTGCTTATTTCCTAGGAGCAAATATCCACGCTGTTTAAAATCGATCACCGGTTTTTCCTCAAAAACCGCCATCTCTTCGGCAAAATTTAAATATTTTTCAATACTATACCGACTGATGAGAACATTGATTTCCGTCGAAAATAATTGTCTGATTCCACCAGCACTACGGGGTGTTGATGCGTACTCATAAGTCGAATCTTTTTCAAAAATAATAATTTCCCCTGTGAATCCATCATTTAGCAAATTATAGGCTATACTAGAACCGATCACGCCTCCTCCTACAATAATGACATCTGCTTTAGGCAATGTCCCTTCCCCCTACCGATTTCTCTAATATTTGTTATATAATGAAAAACCAAAATAGTAAATTGTCACTTTATACAAATTTCTTTCTTTTTTGAACTTTCATAAATATGCTAAAGATGGTAAAATATGAATCGACCCCTTATGTAGCTAAGGAGGGATGTAAAATTAAAGATTTTGTACAGTTTGCACAAAAAATCGTTCACTCCGTATCGGAAATATTACCTTTTCCTATTAGTTTGACAGATCAAAATGGAGTCATCATTGGATCGACAATCCCCGGGAGAATCGGTACCATCCATACCCCCTCAAAAGAAGTGATCGAACGCAATGATTTTTTTATTTGCAGTGAGGAAATTAGCAAAAATACGGAGAATGTCTATCCTGGTATCGCCGTCCCTCTTTCGATTAATCAAGAAACGGTGGGTGTTCTGGGAATTATTGGCCCCCCGGAAGAAGTGAAACCGTACGCAAACCTTGTGAAAAAATGTGTAGAGTTAATGTGGCAAGAAACATTGATGTTACAAAGTGAAAATCTTGAGACAAAAACTTTGGAAGCGTTTATCCATTATTTATTACTGACCGAACACCCCCAACACGATCGAGTCAAGCAATATTGTTCTATGTTAAGAATTCCCTATCATACGAATTGGTTCTGTACGGTCGTGGATATTGGCGGAATTTTAATGGATGAAAAAGAAAAACTAGAAGTCAATAAATTAAAAAAACACTTGATAAAGATCGTTGAAGAACATTTAGTTTTTGGTCAAGAAAAAATTCTATCTTATCTTAGTTCGGAAAAAATCGTTCTCATTCAAACGGTAGATGACCAAGAAGAAGCTTATAAAACATTAGCGAACTATAAATATCGTTGTCAACGTTTATTAAAAGAATTTGGGGAACTAGGTATCAATGATCCGCATATCGGTTTCGGACCGATCGTACAAGGGTTAGAAAAGGTACGAGTTTCGTACCAGGAAGCGGAAAACTTGATTCGTCAGGGAAAGGAATTTCAAATAGGTAGCGGAATCTACAGCTATTTTGATTGGGAGAATTTAATTAAACTATTTCCTTTACAAATCAATCCTGAGTTCCTTGAAAAAATTGAACAGCGTGTTCGTCCACTTATTGAATATGCTGGGTACGCAAATTTAGTCAATACATTTTTTGTTTATTGTCAAAACAATCTGAATCTATCACAAGCGAGTGAACGTTTATTTATTCACAGAAATACGCTCCTCTATCGTTTGAAAAAAATCGAGACACTTACATCCTTGAATATGAAATCTTTTGAGCATTGCATGATCCTCTATTTAGTACTGAAAAATCACCAATTGAAACAACAAAATAAACATTTATAGATTTTTTTGCAGGTATTTTTGTATATTTATTGAATTGTTTTTATAGTATTAATTTTTCACCCAAAACTCTTCCCCCCGACCGATTTCTCAATATATTTATAGGGGGAAAAGCGATGAACATTATTTTAATCGAGTTTCTAATTTATTGTGCCATTATTTCAGCGATCGGGTACTATTTTATCCGGGTGACAAAAACCCAATCTGATTTTCTACTTGGCGGGAATAAACTTCCCGGTTGGGTTCTCGCTTTTTCTGAGAGAGCAACCGGTGAGTCGGCCTGGTTATTGTTAGGATTTACTGGCTTTGTTTATGCGTCCGGCTTATCCGCCATCTGGGTTGCAGTCGGTATTGCCATCGGAATCATTTTTGCCTGGCTCTTTTTAGCGAAACGGTTTATGAGGGAGACGAAAAAATATAATGTTTTAACGATCCCCGATTATCTCGCCGTCCGTTTCGGAGAAAAGGCAGCTTTGATCCGCTGGTTAGCGGGAATTTTGATCGCCGGTTTCATGTTGTTTTATGTTGCCGCGCAATTATCAGGAACGGGAAAATTATTGCTTACAACCTTTGATTTACACCCGATTTGGGGTGTATTGCTTGCCACTGTCGTTATCATACTTACCTCTTTTGCTGGTGGGTTTATTTCCGTCGTCTGGACGGACATGGTCCAAAGTATACTGATGATCACCACGCTCGTAATTTTGCCGATCTTCGCCTTTATTTACATTTTTACCAATGATTTATCGGTAAGTCAGGCTCTGGTTAATGCGGGAGATTCTTTTAATTCCTGGTTCGGTGGATTAACCGGTTTTTCCCTGGGGGTATTATTCTTTAATAATTTTTCCTGGTTTTTTGGCTATTTAGGCGGACAACCACAGCTTAGTTCTCGTTTCATGGCGATGCGCAATGAAAAAGAAGCCAAAGTCGGCATTACTGTCGGCATCGTTTGGACGATTCTCGCTTATACTGGTGCGTTTTTAATCGGTATTGCCGCGATCGTTATGTATCCACAAGGGTCATTTTCTGATGTAGAAACGGTTTTGCCAACGCTAACATTAGATTTAATGCCACCATGGATCAGTGGGATTTTGCTTGCTGGAATCCTTGCGGCGATCTTATCAACCGCCAACTCCCAGCTTCTCGTTGTCACCAGTTCGGTAACCGAAGATATTATGCATAAAGCGATGGGGATGAAATTAACGGACCGACAACTGGTTCGAATTTCCCGGATATCGATTTTAATCTTCGGGGCAATCGGTGCTATCATCGCTTTAGTTTCTGAATCCCTCGTTTACCTTGTGGTCAGCTGGGCCTGGGCGGGTATTGGTTGTACGTTATCCCCAGCGATTCTCATGACCTTTTTCTGGAAACGTTATTCCAGTACCGGAGTGATTGCTACGATTTTCTCCGGATTCATCGCCACGGTTATTTGGATCAGTACACCACTAGAAGCGATGATCACATCCCGATTTACCACTTTTGTAATCGCAACTGTATTTGGAATCGTTTTCAGTCTCCTCTTCCCGGATAAAGAAGAAGAAAAGGTACTTGTGGCTGAATAAAAATCATGTGTCTAGCCAGGGAATTTCGAAGCAAAAAGCAGACCCAAAGATGCCACAACGGCAACCACGGGTCTGCTTTCTTTTTAAGCAGTTTGTCTTTGTCTTTGAATTCCATTCGTATTCAAACAGTTTCAAATTCATGCCAGGCTGGTAACGTTTTCCTGAGTGGCTTGTCTTTCCGGTAACCGAGGACATATTCGGCTTGTAATATTGTATGGATTTCCCGGGTACCCTCATAAATGACCGGACCACGAGCATTGCGTAAATACCGTTCAACCGGATATTCATCGGAAAATCCGTAAGCACCGTGAATTTCAACCGCATCATTCGCAGCTTGGAAAGCAAAATCACAAGCTTTCCATTTGGCAAGCGATGTTTCTCTTGTGTTCCGTTTCCCCTGGTTTTTCAACTCGCCAGCGCGGAAGACGAGAAGACGGCTCATTTGGTATCCAGCTTCCATATTGGCGATCATTTGTTGAACGAGCTGGTGTCTACCAATTGGCTTACCGAAAGTTTCCCGTTCATGACAATATTTTACACTTGCTTCTAAACAGGCCCGGATCAAACCGACGGCCCCCGCCGCAACGGTAAAACGACCATTATCAAGAGCAGACATGGCAATCTTGAACCCTTCCCCTTCTTCACCGAGCAAATTTTCCTTCGGCACTTTCAAATTTTCGAAAAACAATTCTCCTGTATTACCAGCGCGAATACCGAGCTTTCCTTTTATCGGTCTGGATGAGAAACCTTCCCAATCCCGTTCAACGATAAAAGCAGAGATGCCACGATGACCTTGATC
>CALKAK010000082.1 GCA_937983015.1 uncultured Bacillaceae bacterium
ACATACAGCAACATGTACCCGCTGGAATATAAGTATGAGTTTCGGGAAATCATCGCCGGGGAATTGGCGAAAAGCAAACAGTTACGAACGTATTTCGATGAGTGGGGCAGCCGCTGTTATATCTTTGTCGCTGAGTTGGGGAAAAAATATGACTTCAAGAAGAGTTCTAAGAAGACCGTTAAGAACCTGGAACTAAACACGGAAAAATTTTACGAAATGGGCGGGCGCTATTTTATCTCCAGCGTCGCAATCGAAAATGCCGCGGAAAACGGCATGACCCTCTTAAAAATTTTTGACCACCCGGAATCAGCCTGGCGGATTTATCTCTATGAAGTTGTTCCTCCTTTTAAAAGGAATGGTACAGACATAAGGGAGAAAATTTCGTAGACCTATGTAAAGGAGTTTCGGAACATGATGAAAAAGCAACTGCCTGCACTAGCGATCGTCGTTCCGTGTTTTAACGAGGAAAGCGTTTTGCCGGAAACCATCAACCGTTTGACAGAAAAACTACAAGAATATATCGAATCAGGTATCGTCCACCCCTCCAGTCGCATTGTTTTTGTAGATGATGGAAGCAAGGACCGGACGTGGCCGATCATCGCCATGGAGAGCGTGAAAAACAGGCTTGTTACCGGGATAAAACTTGCCAAAAACTCCGGGCACCAGCATGCTTTGCTTGCCGGGATCGAGACGGTCAAAGAGATGGATTGCTCGATCACCCTCGATGCCGATTTACAGGATGATATTGAAGTCATCGATCAGTTCATTGAAAAATTTTTGGCAGGGTATGACATCGTGTACGGTGTCCGCCGGAATCGTTCGGTCGATTCCCTTTTTAAAAAATTTACCGCGATCTGCTTTTACCGTCTTTTACACAAAATGGGGGTTCCGATCATTGAAAACCACGCCGATTTTCGCTTGTTAAGTAGACGGGCCATGCATGAGTTATTGAGATATAAAGAGTGGCAACCATTTTTACGCGGCCTCATCCCGCAATTAGGGCTTCCGGCAACAAAGGTCTACTACGTTCGTAAACCGCGGGCTGCCGGTGAAACGAAGTATCCCCTGAAAAAAATGCTCGCCTTCGCGCTCGACGGGATCACTTCATTCTCCTTACTGCCCATCCGTTTCATTTCTCTTCTCGGTTTATTATTTATCTTGATCAGCCTTGGCGTGGCGGGATTTCAGTTAAGCGGTCATTTGCGTGGGGGAATTACAATAACGGTGATGGGATTCGTAAGCGGCATACAACTTCTTTCCCTCGGTATTGTCGGGGAATACATCGGGAACATGTTTTGGGACGTGAAAGGCCGGCCTAAATACCGTATTGAAGTCGATCTATTCTCGCGCCCGATCTTAAAAGAAATGGAACGAGAACCGGCCGAAAGGAAAAAAAACAAATCTTAACACATTGGGCTCGCGGCTAATTTCCGTACATCGTTGGGATTAACTTTCGTAAATAATTCATTTACCATACCGCTTCCCGCATATCCGTAACAACCGCCGTTGGCGTTTTGTAGCTCCTTACCATTGAAATTGCAAAACATGCCCGCACGAGAAGAAAAATTTTGTATCAAAGTTTTCCTATCCAATCTTGTAAGTTGTTTCTTTTGACTTTCTTTGTGTTTCATAGCACAATATACATCGTCAGAAATTAACACATCGGGATCTTTTTGTTTAGCGCTTGAGCTT
Organism: uncultured Bacillaceae bacterium; assembly: GCA_937983015.1. GTDB lineage: Bacteria > Bacillota > Bacilli > Bacillales > Caldibacillaceae > CALGAD01. The sequence goes on from CALKAK010000082.1 coordinate 1,693, forward strand.
TGACTAAGGAGGGAGTGTAGCGTGGACACGCTATATGTCATTATCAATATCATTGTCTTACTCTCTTTGCTCGGTCTTGTGTACTGGATGCAAAGAAAACATTATTCTTTCACGAAGCGAGTGTTTACCGCTCTCGGACTGGGCGTTCTTTGGGGTGTGATCATCAACGTTCTTTACGGTCCGGATACGCCGGTAACGGAGACGACCATCAGCTGGTACAATATCGTCGGTACCGGTTATGTCCGGCTTTTACAGATGGTGGTTATGCCCTTGATCTTCGTCTCCATCGTCGCGGCCTTCACACGGATGAAATTAAAGGCCAATATCGGTAAAATCGGTGCCCTTATTTTAGCCTTTCTTTTAGGTACAACAGCCATTGCGGCAGGATTGGGGATCTCCTCCGCCCTGCTTTTCGATTTAGACCAAGTAGAGTTACAGGCCGGTGAAGCGGAAATGGCCCGTAATGAAGAGCTGGCCGAACGGGCGGCGACGGTACAGGACATGACGATTCCAGAACAGGTGATCTCGTTCCTGCCCGAAAACCCCTTCGCCGATTTAACGGGGGCACGGGCGACATCTACCATTGGCGTCGTCATCTTCGCAGGATTTATCGGCATCGCTTATCTCGGAGTGAGAAGAAAACAGCCGGAACACGGCGAGACCTTCGCTAAACTGATCGATGCCATCTATTATATCGTCATGCGCGTCGTCACCCTTGTTCTGCGGCTAACTCCTTACGGGATTTTAGCCTTGATGACGCGGATGATGGCGACCAGTAATTTCCGGGCACTCGTCGATTTAGGTGTGTTCGTCGTCGCTTCCTATACCGCGATCATCGCCATGTTCATCGTCCATTTGTTACTGATCATGCTTTTCGGTCTCAATCCGCTTCAGTACGTGAAGAAGGTGATTCCCGTACTAACCTTCGCATTCACTTCCCGTTCCAGTGCTGGAACGCTACCACTGAATGTTAAAACGCAAACGGATAATCTCGGCGTTTCTGAGGGAATCGCCAATTTTGCCGGTTCCTTCGGACTTTCGATCGGGCAAAACGGATGCGCGGGTATCTATCCGGCGATGTTGGCAATTATGGCCGCACCTGCTGCGGGAATCGATCCGACGAGTCCGCGCTTTATCATCACCTTAATTATTGTGATCACCATCAGCTCCTTCGGCGTGGCCGGTGTTGGCGGTGGTGCGACCTTCGCATCGTTAATCGTTCTATCAATCATGGATTTACCGATTACGATCGTCGGTTTATTGATTTCCGTAGAACCGCTCATCGATATGGGCCGGACTGCCCTGAACGTCAATGACAGCATGCTTGCCGGACTGTTAACAAGTAAAATAACGGGCGACCTTGATGAGGAAGTATTCGCCCGCCCGACACAAGAAATCCATGCTTGATCATGATTAAACGGAAAAATCCCGGGGTCTTTTCATCAAGAACCCGGGACTTTTGTTTTACCATTTCTTGCAAACGTTATATTCATTATTGTGGAATGCCAAGTCAATTATAAAGATTTTTTTGCCAGAAGACAATCGATTTTTACTGCTGGTATTGCACTTCATAGAGTCTGGCGAAAAGGCCGTCTTTTTCGAGCAGCTCTTCCCTCGTCCCCTCTTCGGCGATCCCGTGTTCATCGATGACGATGATCCGATCTGCATTGCGAATCGTGGCCAAGCGATGGGCGATCACGAGGGTCGTCCGGTTTTCCGCCAGTTCATCCAGCGCCTGTTGAATGAGCCGCTCCGTTTCCGTATCCAGGGCGGATGTCGCTTCATCGAGAATCAAGATCGGGGGGTTTTTTAGAAACATCCGGGCAATCGCGATCCGCTGTTTCTGTCCACCCGATAACTTCATCCCGCGCTCACCGACTTGTGTATCCAGACCATCGGGTAGCCCGGAAACAAATTCCTCAAGATGAGCCCGACGTACCGCATCCCAGATTTCCTCATCGGTCGCATCGAGTTTTCCGTATGCGATATTTTCCCGCAACGTTCCGGTAAAAAGGAAGACATCTTGTTGCACGATGCCGATCTGGGAACGCAGCGATCTTTTCGTCATCTTGCGAATATCGATGCCATCAATTGTGATGGACCCTTCTGTGACATCGTAAAACCGGGGGATGAGCGAACAAATCGTTGTTTTCCCCGCTCCCGTCGGCCCGACAATCGCGATCGTCTCACCCGCCTGAATTTCAAGATTGATATTTTTTAAGATTGGCCGGCCCGGTTCATAACCAAAGGAGACATTGTTAAAACGGATGTCTCCCCGTAAATAAGGAACATCGATCGCATCTTCTGCATCCTGTACATCCGGTTCAAGTTTCAGAAGTTCGACAAACCGTTTAAAACCGGCCATCCCCTTAGGATATAGTTCTAATAGGGCGCTAATCTTTTCGATCGGTTTTAACAAAACGTTGACATACAATACGAACGCCACCAATTCGCCATAAGTGAGGCTCCCGCGAAAGCTAAGCCAGGCTCCCACAACCAGAACGAGTAATGTGGCAAAACGTGTCGCCATATAAATGCTCGAGTGGGTGATGGCCATCACTTTATACCCTTCTAATTTCGCTTGTCGGAACTTTTTATTGTTCTCCTGAAAACGCTCCATTTCATATCGTTCATTCGTGAACGCCTGTACGACGCGAATGCCGGAAACACTATCTTCCACCCGGGCGTTGATATCGGCGATTTTTTCGTACATCCTCCGCCAGGCCCGTTGCATGCGCATGTTACAAAAAGAAATGATCCAGACCAATACCGGGATGACGAGCATCGTGATCATGGCGAGCGTTGCGTTCACATTCACCATGATCGTGAACGTGCCAGCAATCGTCATCAAGGCGATAAACATATCCTCCGGACCGTGGTGGGCCAGTTCACCGATATCGAATAAATCGTTGGAGATCCGGCTCATGATATGTCCCGTTTTCGTATTATCGAAAAAACGAAACGACAGTTTTTGGATATGGTTGAACAGTTTTTCCCGCATATCGGTTTCGATATTTACCCCGAGCATATGCCCGTAATAGGTGACCACATACTGTAATAATGTGCTGATGGTATAAAAGGCTAACAATGCCGCGCTTACAGAAATGATCGCCGACCAGTTCCCGCTCGGAAGCAGGGAATCGATGAACCACTGAACCGCGATCGGGAATGCCAGCTCCAGGATCGCAACGATCACCGCGCTCGTAAAATCGATCGTGAACAATTTTTTATGAGGTTTATAGAATGATAAAAAAAGACGGATCATACTGTGACTCCTCAATCATAAATTGTGAAAAACCTTTCATTTCTTCTCGTCAGTATTTACAATTATAGTACAATTTACACGGTCATGCTAAGAATTCGACCACAGCAGTGAACTATCATTTTATTTCCTCTCTTCTTTTTCCATGATAAAATGGAAGCGAAAACCGTTTTTTGATGAATAATTTAAGTGAGGTTTCCTGCTATGATCAATATCCTTGTCACACTTGATGCGAAATATATTCCCCCATTAAAGGTTTTGCTCAACTCGATGTTTCTCAACAACAAAGATGAAAAATTCACCATTTATTTATTACACTCTTCGTTAACACAAAGCGACTTAGATCATATACAGGATTTCGTGGCATCATTCGGGCATACCTTTCATCCGATTTTCGTCGCTGACCATTATTTTAGAGATGCACCGGTTTTACGCCATTACACAAAAGAAATGTACTATCGGCTGGCGGCCCACAAGTTTTTGCCGGAAAGTGTCGACCGTATTCTGTATTTAGATCCGGATATCATCGTTTTGAATCCGATCCGTGAATTTTACGAGATGGATTTTGAAGGGAATTTGTTCATCGCCGCTGAACATGAATTCACCGCGAGAATCGCCTTACCGTTTAACCGATTACGTCTCAAGGTCCCCCAGGCGAAAGGATACTTTAATACCGGTGTTTTATTGATGAATGTAAAACTCATGCGAGAACTCGTTCATATGGATGATATTTATGAATTCATCGAAGAAAATAAACTCCTCCTCCTGCTTCCCGACCAGGATGTGATGAACGGGCTGTATTGGGATAAAATAAAAAAGGTCGACAGTTTTCGCTACAACTATGATGCCCGTTATTATGACCGCATGAAATTGATCCCCAACATCAAATACAACGATATCAATTGGATTGAAAAAAATACGGTTTTCCTTCATTATTGTGGTAAAGACAAACCGTGGAATCCCGGTTACAAGGGAGACCTCGGAGCGTATTACCACAAATACAACCCGGAAAACGACGCCGCCGAACTGGTCGAATAGGAGCGTTCCATTATTTTTAAGAAAATTAGAGGACGAGAATAATGTAAATAGTTAGGGAGTGGACGGATAATGAAAGAAAAATTAAAACAACGCCTCATCACTTATGCCAAAATCGATACCCAATCGGATGAAAACAGTCCGACAACTCCATCAACGGAAAAACAATGGGATTTATTGCGTCTTTTAGAAGGGGAATTAAGGGAAATCGGTATGGAAGACATCGAACTGGATGAAAACGGCTATCTCTTTGCCACGCTACCGGCTAATACAAATAAAGACGTACCGACGATTGGCTTCCTAGCCCATGTCGATACGGCAACCGATTTTACCGGTAGCAATGTGAAACCGCAAGTGGTGGAAAATTATGATGGTGGCGATATCGTTTTAAACGAGGAGTTAAATATCGTTCTCTCACCAGAACAATTTCCGTCCTTGAAAAACTACATCGGCGATACGTTAATTACGACCGACGGGACAACGTTACTTGGCGCCGATGATAAGGCGGGAATCGCCGAAATCATGACCGCGATGGAATATTTGCTTCAGCATCCGGAAATCGAACACGGAAAAATTCGCGTCGGTTTTACTCCCGATGAGGAAATCGGCCGTGGTCCGCATAAATTCGATGTCGAACGCTTCAACGCCGATTACGCCTATACGATTGACGGAGGTCCGCTCGGTGAATTAAACTACGAAACATTTAACGGGGCAAGTGCGAAAATCACCATCCACGGAAATAATATCCACCCGGGAACGGCTAAAGGTCAGATGGTAAACTCGCTCAAGATCGCGATGGAATTACATAATATGCTGCCGGAAAAAGAAGCCCCGGAATATACGGAAGGTTACGAAGGGTTTTACCATTTGCTCAGCATTCAGGGTGATGTCGAAAAAACATCGATGTACTATATCATTCGTGATCATGATCGGGAAACCTTTGAAAACCGGAAAAACACGATGCGGCAAATCGTGAAAAACTTGCAGGAAAAATACGGTAAAGAAACGATTCATCTTGAACTAGAAGATCAGTATTACAATATGAAGGAAAAAATCGAACCGGTTTGGGAAGTCGTCGAAAATGCGAAAGAAGCCATGCGGCGATTAGGTATTGAACCGAAAATAACCCCGGTACGTGGCGGCACCGATGGTTCCCAATTATCTTACATGGGGTTACCGACACCTAATATTTTTGCCGGTGGCGAAAATATGCACGGAAAATACGAGTACGTGTCTGTAGAAACAATGGAAAAAGCGACGAAAACCATTATCGAGATCGCGAAGATTTTTGCAGAAAAAGCGAAATAATCTCCTGGTCCAAGCAAAGCTTCCTCTTTGTAATAGAGAGAAACACCTTTCAAAATAAAAAAGGAAATGAAAGCATCGGGAAACGTGCCATTTATGCAGACGATGGATATTTTTGCATTGACTTTCTCGTTTATTGCAGTATAATAATTACGACAATTGAATGCGTACCTTTAAAGACAGTCCCGTGAGGCTGGCAAGGTAGACGGAATGATTTGCGATCCAACAGGTCCATATGTACCTGTCATGGGCGGATTTTATGCTCAGGGCAAATTGTGCACCTTGCCATTAACGGCAAGGTGTTTTTTTGTGGAAAAACGGGTACGCATCCTCTTGTCAATAAATTTGAGGAGGATGGCTATGCAACGCGTAGAAATTCAAGTTCATGAACGGTTACCGTTTTGGGAAAGTTTACCGCTAAGTTTTCAACATTTGTTCGCCATGTTCGGTTCAACGGTTTTAGTGCCCGTCATTTTCGGTGTGGATCCTGCGACCATTTTGCTCATGAACGGGATCGGTACTCTGCTTTATATCCTCATAACGAAGGGGAAAATTCCCGCATATTTAGGATCCAGTTTCGCCTTTATCTCCCCGGTCACGATCGTCCTGGAACGTTTCGGTGGAATCGAAGGGTACGGATATGCGCTTGGCGGTTTTCTGGCCGTAGGTCTCGTCTTAACTTTAACCGGCGGGTGGAGATCCAAATGAGGAACGAAAGGGTTAGATACCATCTTCCCACCGGCGGCGATGGGAGCGATCGTGGCGGTCATCGGTTTAGAACTTGTACCGGTGGCAGCACGGATGGCCGGACTCATCTCCGATGGCAGCCCCGACTGGAAAATGGATCCGAAAGTGGTGACAGTATCCCTTTTAACATTAGCGATCACGATCATATGCTGGGTGACATTGCGGGGTTTTTTGGGAATCATCCCGATTTTAATCGGCATTGTTGCCGGTTATATCATCGCCTTTGCCTTTGGCCTTGTAAACATGGAACAAGTTGAACAGGCGAAGTTTTTCGCATTCCCCACTTTTTATTCGATCAAATTCGATTTATCGGCGATTTTAACCATACTACCCGCCGCCCTTGTTCTCATCCCCGAGCATATCGGGCATTTAGTCGTGACGGGAAATATTGTGAAGAAAGATCTCGTTAAAGATCCCGGACTGCATCGGTCCTTGATGGGAAATGGCGTCTCAACAATCCTCTCCAGTTTATTCGGATCGACCCCGAACACCACATACGGGGAAAACATCGGCGTCTTGGGTATCACCAGGGTGTACTCTGTTTGGGTAATCGGTGGTGCAGCCATCATCGCTATTTTACTGTCATTCTTCGGAAAAATTTCCGCGCTCATTTCAACGATCCCTGATGCGGTGATGGGCGGTATTTCCTTACTCCTCTTCGGTATCATCGCCGCAAGCGGGATCCGGATGCTGGTGGAATCTCAGGTGGACTATAATAAATCACGCAATCTCATCTTAACGACCGTTGTTCTTGTAATCGGTATTAGCGGCGCCTCGATTACGCTCGGGAAAGTGACCCTCTCCGGAATGGGATTGGCAACGGTCGTGGCCATTATCTTAAGTCTATTCTTTAAACTGCTCGATTTATTGAAACTGTCTAACGAAACCGAATAAAAGACGATCATTTTAGCCAGGGAAGCATGTGAACGTTCCCTGGCTTTTATTTTTTCATAATGCGTTTTTTGTTGTGAAAAACTAAGTAGGAATTAAATCCCTTGTTTTTCGTAAACGTTTTAATACAATGACATTGATAAGGAGGTGGCCCGGTTGCGTCTTCTAACTACGCATATATCATACTTCTACATCCTCTGTGCATTCATATTCTTAGAATTATGGTTTAAGTTCGGTACAGGGCAAATTTTTCTCTGGAAAGATCTCGTATTGATCTTTTTCTTTCAAATGACGCTAAGTCTGTTTCTTTACGGTGTCATTCGCTTATTTTTTAAAAGGAAGGGACAATACCGTGCCTTTGTGGGCGTCTTATCGCTCGCAACGATCATATACTGTTCCCAATTTATCTATCATCGTACGTTCCACGTCTTCTATGGGGCGTATTCCCTCGGTCAAGCGGAACAGATTTTCCCCTTCTGGCGTGAGTTACTGGCGATTCTCTTACGTCAGGCTCTCTGGCTCGCGATCTTTTTCGTACCTTTGATCCTTTTTATCGTTTATCGACGAAAGCTATTTACCGAATACAAAATGACCTTTCGCTCCGCAATACTATGTATATTTGTCGGTATTCTTTTTCACGGCGCGGCGATCGGGTTCATTAAGCTCGGTGATCAGGCGATGGATTCTGCATATCATCTTTATTTTAAAGAACACCGTCAGCAGCTCGCTGTGGAAAGATTCGGGCTGTTAACTGCGATGCGTCTCGACTTGCAACGGCATTTGCTGGGATGGACGCCCAAACAAGAACCGATCGATGAGCAAAATGTTTTACCCGATCTTAAAATGCCACCTCGTGAAGAAGTTACAGAACCTCCCGTTCAAGATGAGAATGACACGGTCTATGAAGAACAGATTCTCCCCATTGATTTTTCTCAACTAATTGCCACGGAAACGGATGAGGAAATCATCAACATGCATCACCATTTTTCTAACATAGCGCCTACAAAAAAGAATGAATTTACGGGTTTGTTCAAGGGATATAACTTGATTTTGATCACAGCGGAAGCTTTCTCCCCCTGGGCCATCCATCCGGAGCTCACACCCACTTTGTATAAAATGGCCACAGAAGGATTTCAATTCACTAACTTTTACACCCCGATCTGGGAAGTCAGTACATCGGACGGTGAATATGTGGTCCTGACGGGGTTGATTCCTAAAAGTGGTGTCTGGAGCTTGCAGGAGTCGAGTAAAAATTCCCTCCCCTTTTCTCTGGGACGAAAATTCCGGCAACTCGGTTATGAAACCCGTGCCTATCATAACCATACGTATCATTATTATGGCCGGCATCTTTCCCATCCTAATTTAGGCTATGATTATAAGGGTCTCGGGAACGGTTTGGAAGTGAAAGAGACGTGGCCAGAGTCAGACCTGGAAATGATGCAGGTCACGCTTCCCGAGTATATCAATCACGAACCGTTTCATGTGTACTACATGACGGTTAGTGGCCATTTATTATATACATTCAGCGGCAATTATATCGCTAATAAAAACAAAGAGCTCGTGGAGCATCTACCGTACTCCGATGAGGCAAAAGCATATTTGGCCACGCAAATCGAACTGGACCGGGCGCTTGCATATCTGTTAGAGCAACTGGAAGAAGCCGGGGTGCTGGAGCGGACGGTGATCGCCTTGAGTGCCGATCACTATCCGTATGGCCTGGATAAGCGAACGATCGATGAGCTGGCCGGACATCCGGTTGAGGAAAATTTTGAGCTGTATAAAAATGTATTTATTTTGTACACGAAAAACATGGAACCTGTAACTATCGACAAACCGGCCAGTAGCCTCGATATTTTACCGACATTGCTCAACTTATTTGGCCTCGAGTATGATTCCCGCTTGTTAATGGGCAGGGATCTCTTCTCCGATAGCCCGCCACTGGTGATCTTTTTAAACCGCAGTTTTATCACGGAAAAAGGCAAATATCATGGTCGAACCGGTAATTTCACCGCCAATGAAGGAGTTTCAGTGGATGCGGAATATGTGGAGAAAATGAAAGCAATGGTTGCGGACAAATTTTATTATTCCAGAAAAATATTAGAAACCAACTATTATTCCCGCCTAAATATTGATTGAACAGGATACTTTTTTCCGGATCGTAAATTTTAGCTTGACGAAAATTTGAGAATTCTTTAAGATGAAAATACAATTGAATACGATAGAAATAGGTTGATTTGTGAACCCGGTTCACAAATCATTAAAAGGGAAGTCCGGTGCGAATCCGGCGCGGTCCCGCCACTGTGATTGGGAGTTCTCTATCATTTGCCACTGTCCGGTTGTGATCGATTCATAGGATGGGAAGGCGATAGAGAACGATGACCATAAGCCAGGAGACCTGCCTATTTCTAACACCGTAACCCTACGTGGATAGGGGGTGTGTCTGCGTGTCCACAAATCGTATATTTGTGACATTGTGCAAATACATCCTCCTCCACGGGATGTTTTTTTTATTGCCAAAATCATCGCGAAGGAGGAAAAAAATGATCAAAAGAAAAAAACTATTTACGATTTTCGCCGTCTTACTTACCGTTTTCTGGTTTTTACCGCAACCGGTAGTGCAAGGTGAGATCCTCCCCCAAGGAGTGACAATCTCTGTTATTCAGGATGAGGAAGTGCTTGTTCCTGTAACGGCGGTTTCTTTTGCAGAAGGAGAGACGGCTTTTGACATATTACAGAAAGTTGCTGAAGTAGACTATACCGAAACGGATTACGGTCCCTTTATCACTGGAATTAACGGCGTTCAACCGGAAGGTGAAGATTATTGGGGATTTTTTATCAATGGACAAGAGGCACAAGTCGGTGCCGCTGATTATCAGTTACAAAATGGCGATCATCTCTTATTTAAAGTGACGAGTTTCCCGCCGGAAACAATCAAAGTTACCGTCTCGGCCCGGGATCTTGACGGTAACGCTGTAATCCATCCTGTAGAAGTAGAAATCGTTAAGGGTGCCACGGCCCTTGATGCCCTTGTTGTAGCCGCCAGTAAAAATAATATCCCCGTCGATGTTTCGGTCGATTCTGAGTGGCTCACTTTCTTGAATGATATCGATGACCGGATTCATGAGAAAAATGCGTACTGGGCTAGTTTCATCAATGATGAATATATGACCACCGGACTTGTCCAGTATATGATGCAAGAAGGTGATCACCTTCAGTTAAAAATGGAAGCGGTCGAAAAACAGCCTGGTGCGGGGGAAAATGCTGCTCAAGCTCCCATCGAAATCAATGAAGACACGATCCGTCAGGCGATCGCCGGTGCAACCAACTTTTTAGAAACGGAGGATCGTTTTGATTGGTACGGGATCCTCGCTCTTAAAAAATTGGGAAAAGATTTACCCGATGAGTGGTTTGAAAAGACCTTACAAAGTATTCAGGAAGCCAATGGCAAGTACGCAAATGTAACCGATGTGGCAAAACATATTTTAATTGTCACAGCTTTTGGAAAAACCGCGACCGACATCGAAGGGATCGATCTCATTGATGTTGTCACTAACCATGAAGGAATGACTCAACAAGGGAACAATGGACCCATTTACAGCCTGCTCGCGCTAGATAGTGGAAACTATGAAACAGGGGATCATACGAAATGGAGTAGAGAAGCTCTTATCGACTTGATTCTCGAAGCGCAACTTCCCGATGGATCATGGGCTCTTACCGGGAATACCGGAAGTGCGGATATGACGGGAATTGCTCTGGCAGCTCTTGCCCCTTATCAAGATGATGAACGGGTAAAAACGGCGCTTGAAAAAGCGTATCAGTGGATTCGTGACCATATGAGTGATGAGGGTGGCTTTTACGATGAATATAGTGACGGATATCCTTCCGAGTCGATCGCTCAAGTGATCATCGGTCTCATCGCCACCGGAGAAGATCCCGCAGGTGAAGCATTTACGAAAAACGGAATCAACTTAGTTCAAGCGCTCTTAACCTTCCAAACGGAAGCCGGTGGTTTCCGTCATTTACAGACGGATGAAGAAGATAATCCGCTGGCGACCAATCAAGCGCTTCTTGCCCTCGCTGCTTTTCAAGAAAAGGTTTCGGTCTTTGATTTCCACGAGCATGCAACCCATGGAGCAAATGATTCATCGAATCCGTTTGCGGTGATCTGGATCATCTCCAACGTGGTGTTATTTATCATCATCATCGGCATAGTTCTGCTCGCCAAACGGAAGGCGTAAGGGAACATGCAAGGGGTGGACCATATTGTTTAACCATTTAAAAAAGATTCTTATCCTGTTTCCTTTCATCATACTCACCCTTACCGGCTGCGCTATGAATTATCCAGGCTCCGGATCAACGGCGATGACGGAGCATTCCAATCAGGATCATGTCGAGCCCCCCGCAGGAAATGGCGAGAGGACCGCTACGATTTCCATCGAAGGGATCGATGCGATGATCGTTCCGGAAACCACCGTTCCTGTGCATGAAGGTGATACGATCATTGATGTGACGGTACGAATTTTACAAGATCTGCGGATCTCCTACAGTGTCACCGGTACCGGCCCTTTAACGTATGTGGAAGGAATCGCCGATTTATATGAATTTGACCATGGCCCGACAAGTGGCTGGCTCGTTAAGAAAAATGGTGAATTAATCGGTCATAGTGCCGGTATCGAGCCTGTCGAACCCGGTGATGATATCGTATGGTATTACACAAAAGACGAGCGATAGATTCCTGTTTGATCTTAACTATAATTGGAAAGGGGTGCGATTGAATGAATCATGGCTTCCGGACCTTGCATCCTGTCGTTCTTTTGACTTATTATCTTGCCACTACCATCGCCATTACGATCAATCGCCACCCCTTTTTTCTATTTTTCACCGTCCTAGTCCTGATTCTCTTTAACTGGGTGTGTGACCGGGGAAAAACGATGAAATGGTGGTGGCGCTTCTTCGTTTTATTTGGTTTGCTGCTTTTTTTATTAAATCCACTGTTGAACCATCGTGGACAACACGTACTTATCTACCTGTTCAATCAACCGATCACGATGGAGGCCGTCGTTCAGGGTGCGATTAACGCTCTTACCTTTGTCGCGCTTCTCTTACTGTTCATCACTTTCCCGCGGATCATCGATTCCAGCAAATTTCTCTTTTTATTCAGCGGTGTTTTTCCGAAATGGGGTCTTCTCGCGATGTTGTCGGTCCGCTTTGTTCCGCTCTTCCGTATCCGCTTGGAGGAGATCATCGCCGTACAAAGAGCCCGGGGCATCTCGTTAACAACAGGAACCGTAAGAGCACGGTTAAAAAACGGATTTGCGTTAGTTCATTCGCTATTGACCTGGTCGCTGGAGGATGGAATCCAAACCGCGGATTCCATGGCAGCAAGAGGTTACGGTTTGAAACAACGTTCGCGCTATAACCCGTATCGGCTTCATCCTAGCGATATTTTTGCCATCGGCACTATCGCGGGGCTACTGGCCCTCACAATTTTCGGTTCCTGGCTCGGTGACGGGGTATTGACCATGACTCCAGTGATCGAACCGGTTTATTTAACGGGTAGGGAATGGACCTTTTTTATCATTCATACTTTGCTCGTCGGTTTTCCCGTGATCGTTGAAATAAAGGAGGAAGCCCAGTGGTTTTACTGGAAACAAAAAAACTAACCTTCACTTACCCCGATGAACCGGAGCCGGTTTTAAAAGAGCTCTCTTTTACCGTGAATCAGGGGGAATTGATTGTCATCGCCGGCCCCACCGGAAGTGGCAAATCGACATTACTGCGGCTATTCAAACAAGAAATCGCTCCCTTTGGAAAAATGACAGGAGATATCTTATATGAAGGAACGCCCCTTTACAGTCTGGATAAAGAAAAAGCCGCCCGGGAAATCGGCATGATCTTTCAAGATCCGGAAAATCAGCTCGTGATGGATCGGGTGTTGAATGAACTGGCCTTCGGAATGGAAAATCTCGGGATGGATACGGTCACCATGCGCAAAAAAGTGGCAGAACTAGCCCACTATTTCGGCATCCATTCCCTATTGAATAAACCCATTCACGAATTGTCCGGCGGTCAGAAACAACTTGTCAATCTCGCTTCCATTTTATTGATGGAACCAAAAATCTTACTACTTGATGAACCGACGGCACAATTGGATCCGGTAGCGGCCAAAGACTTTCTCCATATGCTCGATCTGATCAATAAAGAATTCGGAATCACGATCATCATGGTGGAACATCATCTGGATGAAATTTTACCCATATGCGATCGGTTGCTCGTTCTTAGTGACGGGAAAATTTCCTTCGTTGGCAACCCCCGGGAAGTGATTGAAAGCATTTGGCAACGGGAAAAGGAGCCTTTTAGTCATTACCTGCCACAAATCCCCCGTCTGTTTTTGCATTTTCACGGACATGAAACGACACCACAAGTACCTCTCACCGTTAGGGAGGGACGGGATTGGATTAAAAAAATTTCGGTACGACCAAAAGAACATGAAGGGGAAGACACCAATAAACAGATGGGTCCTTCATTAGTGGAGGCAAGAAACATCGTCTTCCAGTATGAAAAAGAGGGAGAACGGATTTTCGATCACCTGGACCTAGTGATCCGGGAAGGTGAGTTTTTAGCGATCGTTGGTGCAAACGGTACGGGTAAGTCGACCCTATTGAAATTGTTAGCCGGTCTGGAAACCCCACAAAAGGGAAAGATACTATATCGCGGCCGGAAATTAGCGCAACCACAACCGCAGGAGATCTACTATATGCCGCAGAATCCGAAGCTTCTTTTTACACAAGATACCGTGCGAGAAGCGCTCGAAAATAATCTTAGGAAAGAGCAGAATACCGGAATCGTTCAACGCCTCCAGGAACTGATCGATTTCTTCCGTATAAAAGAATTACTCGACCGCCATCCTTTCGATTTAAGCGGAGGCGAGTTACAAACGGTTGCTCTACTCATCGTTTTATCGAGTGAGGCAAAATTACTCTTACTCGATGAACCAACGAAAGGGATGGATCCGGTAATTAAAGAAAAGGTCGGAAACCTCCTCAAGCATTTGCAAAAAAACGGCGTAACGATCATCATTGCCACGCATGACATCGAATTTGCCGCAGCCTATTCCAGTCGTTGTGCGATGTTATTTCATGGGGCCGTTACCGCAAGCGGGGAAACTTCCAGTTTTTTTAAAGGAAATACGTTTTATACGACGGCGATCAACCGTGTCACAAGAAATTCACACGTCCCCGAGGTTACCACCCTGGAGGAGGCGAAACGATTATGGAAAGTGGTGGAAACTTTATAAGCGCTACCTCCCACTACGGTAAAGTCATCATCTGGTGGCTAGGTTTTGCCCTATCTATATTCCTATTAATAGAAGAGCATTACATACTTAGTACAACTTTATTGATCGGCCTTGCGTTTCTCCCCTTATTTTTCCACATCGAGCGTTCACAAATTACGACACGGGGAATCGTGATGCTGGCGATTTTGGCGGCAGTGGCTAGTGTAAGCCGTATCCCTTTTGCGTTCATCCCTAATGTCCAGCCGGCAACATTTATCATTATTATATCTGGAGTCGTTTTCGGTAAGGAAAGTGGGTTTATCGTCGGTGCTTTAACCGCCCTGGTCTCCAACATTTTCCTCGGTCAGGGACCCTGGACACCTTGGCAAATGTTAGCCTGGGGAGTGATCGGCTTTTGTTCCGGCCGGCTGAAGAACACTTGGTTCATCAAGAAGCGTTTCGGGCGGATCGTTTTTGGATTATTGTCCGGATTCTTCTTCGGCTGGATCATGAATCTTTGGGTCGTTCTAACGGTTTTACAAGAGTTGCAACTCGCGCAAATCCTTTTCATTTACGGGAGTAGCTTCCCTTTTGATCTCGCCCATGGTTTAGCAAATATCTTCTTCCTATTATTGTTTTCAAAGCGCATGGTAAAAACCTTGAACAGATTCAAAAAGAAATACGGCATTTTATATAGAGAAAACTAGCATTTTTCATGCAGTGATTTGGCATGACGACTTAATGAAAAATGATCGGTCGGGTTTATGCTTCCTATACGACCGAACTAGGAGGAAGGAGCTGTCTGAAAAGTAAATTTTCTCGATTATGAGTTTATCAAGGATGTTGATTTATCAAGGTTCTTGAACACGAAAAGGGGCCGTCCAAAAGTCGAAGATATGACTTATTGGACGGCCCCTTTTCGTTCATATTAATTAGTTCTTTCCACCTGAACCCCGTGAGGGTCGATCGTGAGTATCCTGATTTCAGCGGAGATATTTTCTTCATCGTACATTTCCCTCATGTATGTGACGAGTTCTTCTTCGGTATCTTTGGTAAAGGCGATCAAGGAGGGACCGGCGCCACTTAAAGCCACACCCAGGGCACCATGATCTTTCCCTTCCAATATCAGCCTGTCCAAACAGGGGACGAATCGCGCACGATACGGTTGGTGCAGACGATCTTGCATGGCCTCATATAAATATTCCAGCTTCCCCGTTGCTAAGGCTCCGACGAGGAGCGCCGTATGATTGACGGCGAAGATCGTATCTTCTTTTGGATAAGATGCGGGTAGTACATCACGCATCGATTGTGTTGCTAAATGAAGATCGGGAATGCCGACGACGGCTTTTAGACCTTGCGGCGGATCCAATTTGAGATAAGTATAATTACCGTCCGCAACCTTCGTCGTGATAATGATGCCGCCGAATAAAGATGCAGCGACATTATCCGGGTGCCCTTCAAGTTGTGTCGCCATCTGGAAAATCTCCTCTTTAGAAAAAGGAGAATCAAGTAGGGCATTAACGCCGATCATCCCACCTACCACAGCCGCTCCGCTGGAACCCAATCCTCTTTTGAGGGGAATATCGCTAGCGATCGTTATTTTTAAAGGGAAATTTTCCCGTCCGGCTTTTTCCAGGACCTTTTTTGCCCCTTGATATACGAGATTATTCTCCGGAACTTGTAAGGTGTTTAAGCGTTTATCCAGCACTTGAATGTCTAGTTTATCCGCACTGGCGATCGTTATCGTCGTATAAAGGGATAGCGCCATCCCGATCGTATCGAAACCAGAGCCCAGATTCGCGGTACTGGCCGGAACTTTGACAATCACAGTGCTCATGGCCGGGGATCGTCCTCTCTGATTTTTTGCAGGACTTGTTCGACATCGGCAGCCTGGAAATAGTTTTGTTTATAAAGATGGATGGCGATGTCCGGATCCTTTAGCCCATTTCCAGTCAGTATAAGAACAACCGTCACACCTTTTTCCAGACGGCCTTCCCGTTTCATCTTTAGAATTCCAGCTAGTGCCGCACAGGATGCCGGTTCAGCGAAAACCCCTTCTTTTCGGGCGAGAAGTTGGTAACTTTCAAGAATTTCCTCATCCGTAACTGCGGCAACTATTCCCTTCGATTCACGTATGGCTCGCATCGCCTTTTCCCAACTAGCCGGATTGCCGATACGAATGGCTGTGGCGATTGTCTCCGGATCTTCCACCGGTTCGCCTTTAACGAGGGGGGCAGCACCGGCGGCCTGGAAACCGTACATTCTTGGTAAGGTCCCACATTTACCCGCCCGCCGGTATTCGGTGAATCCTTTCCAGTAGGCTGAGATATTGCCCGCATTTCCAACCGGTAAGGCCACGATATCTGGTGCCCCACCTAATACATCGACGATTTCAAATGCCGCCGTTTTTTGCCCTTCTAAACGATATGGATTGATCGAGTTCACGAGGGTGATCGCTTCTTTTTGGACGATTTCTTTGACAATCGCTAATGCTTGATCGAAATTACCTTCCACCATGATGATTTCTGCCCCGTAGGCAAGGGCCTGTACGAGTTTCCCTATGGCAATTTTCCCTTCTGGAATCAGCACGTAACATTTTAAATTCGCTTTGGCGGCATAAGCAGCGGCCGATGCCGAAGTATTTCCCGTTGATGCACAAACGATCGCCTTACTATCTTCTTCCAGGGCTTTGGCTACCGCCATGACCATGCCCCGATCCTTGAAAGAGCCTGTTGGATTCATCCCTTCGTATTTTAAATAGAGCTCGATATCCAGCATGGCGGATAAATTTTCCGCATGAATTAATGGGGTATTTCCTTCATGTAGCGTCAACATCGGTGTCTTTTCTGTCACCGGTAAAAAATCTCGATAGGTTGCTAATATCCCGGACATTTACTCATCCTCCACACGATAACAACTTTTTATCTCCAATACATAATCGGCATGTTTCAATTCCGCAAGTACCGTTTTTAAGTTCGCCACGGTTGTCGCATGGGTAATAACGATGAATTCGGCACTTTGTTCCACATGCGGATAAGGGACTTGAATGATCTGTTCGAGACTGATATCATGATCGGCACAGGTTTTCGCAATTCGTGCGAGCACACCTCTTTTATCAACAACGATCAAACGCAGGAAAAACTTGGTAAAAATTTCGTCTTCCCGTTTCAGCCGTCTTTCCCGATACGGTACTACCGTACCTTTTCCGTTTGTCCCGAGTTTCATATTTTTCACAACAGTGACCAGATCGGAAAGTACGGCAGTAGCCGTCGGCAATTCTCCCGCTCCTGGCCCGGCAAACATCGTTTCGCCAACCGCATTCCCATACACGTAAATGGCATTATTAACACCGTGGACCATCGCAAGCGGATGGGTATTTTTCAGCATCGTTGGCTGAACACTTACTTCGAGTGCCCCGTCATCTTCTTTGGCGATGCCGAGCAACTTGATCGTGTAACCGAATTGTTGGGCATAGTGCAGATCTTCTACAGTAATATCGGTGATCCCTTTGTAATAAACATCCCCTAGCTGGACCGGTTGATGGAAGCCAAGGGTTGCCAGTATGAGCATCTTCCTGGCGGCATCCATTCCCTCGACATCATTTGTCGGGTCACTTTCAGCATAACCGAGCTCCATGGCTTCTTTAAGGGCCTGTTCGTAGGACATCCTATCGTTTGTCATTTTCGTTAAAATATAATTTGTCGTGCCGTTAACGATTCCCATGATTTTTATGATACGGTCCGAAGAAAAACCATCTGTGATCGTTTTGATGATCGGAATGCCACCGGCAACACTCGCCTCATAATACAGGTCACAATGGTATTCTTGAGCCATCGCCGCAAGTTCTGAACCGTATTCTGCCATCAAATCCTTATTGGCTGTGATCACATGCTTACGATTTTGCAAGGCCCGTTTAATGTAAGTTCGGGCTGGTTCAATGCCGCCGATGACTTCAATAATACAATCAATTTCCGGATTATCTAATAAATCATACGGGTTTTCCGTTAATAATTCCCGGGGAACCGCAAATGCCCGTTCTTTATGAAGATCTTTCACCAAGATGCCGGCTAATTTCACGGTCACACCCGTTTTATTTTTTAAATCATCAACGTATGAATGGATGAGCCGGGCAACACCTGTCCCCACAGTCCCCATCCCCAATAAACCGACTTTGACTTCCTTCATTCTCGCTTTCTCAACTCCCCTGATTCCGATCAATCAATAATATTAGAGAATATTTTAGTATACCTTCTCTATTTTCGCAATTTTGATTTATTTTTTAGTTATATTTACCTGTTTCCTTGGTTACGGTCTTGGAAATATTTAGTACAGTATGACGGACTCGATAAAATAAATGAATAAAACCTTACCGATATTTTAGAAAATAACCGGTAAGGTCTTCCGTTGTGATTATTTTCTTACGATCGCTTTATCTTCCAGTACTAGATGAATCGTATTTTGGGAGGGATCTTTAGTGATATAAATTTCGCCATCTTTCTTTACTGGCGCACCGAGCGCCTGCAATCTTTGCACGGTCTCCTGTCTTTTTTCCTCATCCGGTAATACAACCGTGTACGATTTTAGACCGACACCATTTTCCGGTGTTGGCGGTACTCCCACACCTGCCCACGTATTGATCGCAACATGATGATGGTATTTTCCGGAAGATAAAAAAATCGCATTAGGATAATAACTGACGATATCAAAACCTAATCCTTCAGTGTAAAACTTCTCTGCTTTACTCAAGTCTGATACATGCAAGTGAATATGACCCATTTTCGTGCCCGCTGGCAATCCTTGCCATGGTTCAGCAGTTTCCGCGAGAAGATCCTCAAAATCAACCGGCAAGGTATCCATATGAACAAGCTCACCATTCCATTTCCATGTTTCAGGCGGGCGATCCCGATAAACCTCAATCCCGTTGCCATCAAGATCATTTAGATACAAGGCTTCACTTACTAAATGGTCGCCGGCTCCAATCGGATAACGGATTTCCGCGATATGACGTAAAAATTTAGATAAATCTTTACGAGTAGGGAGTAATATCGCAAAGTGGTACAGTCCAGCAGTCCTACCTTGTTTAGGAACGACATCCTCCGGTTGTTCTAATGTAAGAATCGCTTGTTTTCCGTCGGCTGTCATATAAGCCTTATTACCTTCTTTTTGCAACAGTTTAAAACCGATCACATCAATGTAAAATTCGATTGACCGCTCCAAATTTTGTACCTTTAAACTCACATCGCGAACATAAATGACAGGACTTTGATGAAAATCATTCATTTCTTTCCCTCGCTTTATAAATCGTTTTACATTCTTGAATAGCATTGTATCCATTATCGGGAATCCTTTATTTTTCTAGCCACTTTACAAACGACCGTTCTATAGATACCCAAAAATAGTAAACGAAATAATCTAAATTTGGAATAAACGAAACTACTTATCTCATTTTCGAGATAATCATACATGAAATACTTTGGTTTGTCAATGAAATGCACTCGCTCCCTTTTTCTTATCGATTCCGCCGGTCATTTTTCATTTACCGCGGCTTTCCACGCTATAATAGAATAAAAGATTAGTAACTGACTCTGTAATGGAAGGGATCATCGGATATGGGTTATCTTGTACTGATCGTTCTCATGATGATACTTTGGATCTTCGTTTACTCCCTCCCGCCACGGCGGTCCCACCGGCTCCATCTTTTCGAAAGGAAACAGCCCCTTGTGATCGCCCATCAGGGCGGAAAAGGTTTGGCCCCTTCGAGTACCATGCCCGCTTTTCAGAAAGCTCGCTCATTAGGGGTTGACGTGCTAGAGTTCGACGTTCACATGACTAGTGACGGTCACTTAGTCGCTATTCACGACCCAACCGTCGATCGCACAACGGATGGTTCGGGGAAGGTAAACGATATGACCTTGGCCGAGATCAAGCGTTTGGATGCCGGATATTCCTTTCAAGACGAGCACGGAAGCTATCCATATCGGGGGAAAGGAGTCACGATTCCGACAGTAGAGGAAATTTTTTCCGCAACAAGTGATCCGGATATGCTTTATATCATCGAAATTAAACATACGAACGATCCCGCACTTTATGAGGAGATCGCCACAAAACTATGGGGAATCATCGAAAAATTTCGCCTGGAGGAACGGGTGATCATCGCCTCCTTCGATCAAAATATCATTGATACGGTTTTAAAAATTTCCGGAAGACAAGCCCTAGTCAGTGCCGGCAAAAGGGAAGCGACAAAATTCGTCCTCACACACAAGCTGTTTTTAAATGGCCTGTATCGACCCGGTGTTGATGCACTTCATTTTCCCTTGAAATCTTCCGGATTTAATCTGGTTGACAAAAAATTAATCCGTGGTGCTCAAAGGAGAGGCATGCAAATTCATTACTGGACGGTTAACGATCCGGAAACGATGGGAAAATTACTGGAATTAGGTGCAGACGGGATCATGACCGATTATCCCGATCGGCTCATGAAATTAATCAATAAATAAAGGAATTGTCTCCAGAAGCGAGGACAATTCCTTTTTATTTAACGTTTATTGCTTTTTGGATCGAAGGCATCCCGTAGTCCATCGCCGATAAAGTTAATGCACAATACGGTTAATAAAATCATTAATCCAGGTGGAACCCATTGTTCAGGATGATATTGCAATACCCGAACACTTAAAGCACTAGAAAGCATGTTACCCCAGGTTGGGGTTGGCTCAGGAATTCCGAACCCGATAAAACTTAATCCTGATTCGATTACGATATAAGTTGCGACCATTAACGTGGCATTAACAACGATCGGTCCGATCGCATTTGGTATAAAATGGCGGAAAATGATCCGAAAATCACTGGCACCAATTGCCCTTGCGCCAAGGACAAATTCCCTTTCCCTTAATGACAGGAAAGATCCCCGGACGATCCGTGTTAAACTCGGCCATGACGTTAAAGCGATAATCGTTACAAAAATCTGAATCGTTACTTTCTCTAAAATCGCAACTATAACTAAAACCAATACGAGAAAAGGTAGAATCATAAATATATCTGTAATACGCATAATGATATTATCAACTTTTCCCCCATAATAACCTGCAATGGCCCCAAGCGTGACACCGATAACGAGGGTAAAGAACATGGCGCTGAAACCGATAATTATAGAAATTCTACCCCCGTATAATAATCGGGAAAAAACATCCCGACCCGAATTATCTGTCCCCAGTATGTGTTCGCTACTTGGCTTTTGATCAATTTTTAATAAATCATACTCAATAGGATCATAATCGGTTAGCAATGGGGCACACAGACAAAGAAGTATAATGATCGCCAGAACAAAAATGCTTACAACCGCTGCCTTATTTTTCAAAAACCGCCGAAACGCCATTCGAAAAGGTGAAATCCCTTTTTCCTTGGCTTCCCCGGGAACATTTATTTTCGGATCCTGATTCAAATTCATCTGTTGTTCCGGTTGCATAAGATTCACCTCAATCGTAGCGGATTCTTGGATCGACAATAGCGTATAGGATATCGGCTATGAGATTTCCAAGCAAAGTAAAGAATCCTAACATCAATGTAATCGCCATAATGACCGGATAATCACGAGCACCAATTGATTCTATATATAGAGTCCCGATTCCCGGGAATTTAAAGACATTTTCAGTGATCACCGCTCCGCTTAATAACGTTCCAATCTCAAAACCTAGTAATGTAATGATCGGGATTAAAGCATTCCGAAGCGTATGTTTATAAAGCACGGTTCGTTCTGTTAACCCCTTTGCTCTGGCAGTCCGTATATAATCACTACCAAGGACACTTAAAACCTCCGAACGCATATACCGCATATATGCGGCTGTACTGGATAGTCCCAGGGTAATTCCCGGCAAAAAAAGGTGATGAAGTTTTGCCAAAAACAGGTCAAAACCTGCCAAACCCGGTTGAGAAACAGACCCCTGTGCAGGAAACCAGCCTAATTTAATCGCAAAGAGGTAAATGGCAACGACCCCAAATAAAAAGTTCGGAACTGCCAGTCCAAAAAAACCGAACCCCGTGGCAGCATAATCAAATAACGAATATGGATTTCGTGCGGAATAAATACCGATCGGAAGCGCTACAATGATCGTGATAAAAACGGAAAACGCACCTAAATAGAAGGTATTGGGTAACCTGCTCCAGATCAATTCTGCAACCGTCCTACCTTTATGACGAAACGATTCACCAAAATCCCCTTGTACAACACTAGTTACCCAGCGGAAGTATTGCTTATGAATGGGGTCATCTAACCCTTGTTCTTTGCGCATTTCTTCAAAAACGGATGCATCGATATTCGGGTCCATTATTTGCGAGTACGGGTCACCCGGGGCTAACTTTAACAATGTGAATACGATGATCGTTAAGGCGAATAGCATCGGAAAAAACACTAACAGGCGCCGAATGATATATTTCGTCATGCTTCCACCTCCATTGTTGCAGGAAAAATATGAAAAGGGCATGCAGCGTGTTGCACGCCCCTTTCATCAACTGACGATTATTCTGTGACATCCCACTCGTGGACGTCATTGAGCAAGGACCATGGTAGATGATCTACACCAGTGATCCGTTTATTGTACGCCCAGATGCTATTTCTTGCGTAGAGTAACAGCGCCGGCAGATCATCCTGGAACATGACTTGCCAATCACTATACACTTCTTTCCGGAAATCTCTGTCAAAGGCATCCGGCGGTGTAATTGCTTTTTTGGCGAGTTCATCAGCTTCCGGATTATTCCAGCGGCCATAGTTATACGCAGCATCAGCAGACCAGAGCGGGGACGGGTCTGGATCTGTTGTACCAAGGCTCCAGCCGAGGAGATACAAATCCCAATCGGTATTGACTTCGAGTTGCTCGGAGTAGGCACCAAATTCCATAGGCTGTAAGAGATTTACTTTAATTCCGACTTTTTGAATCATATCTTGAATGATTGGTGCGGATTGCTCACGAATCGGATTTCCGAGCGGATAGGCCATCGTTAATTCATAAGGTTCGCCATCCGGTGTTTCAACAAATCCGTCGCCATCAACATCGACATATCCGGCCTCTTCAAGCAAGGATTTCGCTTTTTCAACATCCTGTTTGTACTGGGTCGGATTTTGATCATCATATACCCACCATTGTTTGGCGATCGGCGAGTTGACGACTTCACCATGGCCTTTTAGCAATGCATCAATTAGTCCTTCGCGGTCGATGGCATAAGCAATAGCTTGACGCACACGCTTATCTTGTAACTTCTCGTTTGGTACGAAGTTGTCCGGATTAATTACTCCGTTATTAATATCTTCTTCGGTGCGGAAAGCGTGAACAAAACCTAAAATTTGATAGCCAAAATCGGCTTCTTCGATAATTTCAACATGGTCCATGGCGGATACGAGCTCATAATCATCTGGTGAAATTCCGGAAGGGTCGCCGACAAAGTCAAGTTCACCAGTTTCCAACATACCGAGGATAACATTGGCGTTTACTACCCGCCAGACAAAAGAATCTAATTTCGGCTCGCCTTTCCAGTAGTTTTCATTCTTTTCTAAAATGTACTGTTCGCCTTCAATCATATCGACAAACTTGAATGGACCAGTTCCAATAACCTTTCCTGGCTTCAAGGAAGCTTCATGTTCCGGTATTTCACTTACCGGTACGTCTCCGAAAATATGTTCAGGAATGATAGGGAACGCAGCATCTGCTAAAGCAAGGACGTTGGGTTCAGCATAGTTAAATTGTACCGTATAGTCGTCGAGAGCAACGACTCCCGGAAATTCATCGGTTTCCCCATTCTGATATTCCTGGAAACCGACTAAACGAGCAACATAGTTTGTACGAACACCACCTGCTGCTATATATTCCGGATCGGAAAGTGCCTTATAAGTAAACACAACATCATCAGCGGTAAATGGTTCTCCATCATGCCAGGTTATCCCTTCACGCAACTTGAAGGTGACCGATGTATGGTCTTCATTGATTTCCCAGCTTTCGGCTAACTCCGGCTGAAACTCCAGGTTTTCATCCCGGGCGATCAAACTTTCAAAAACCAGACCTATGATATTGGCTTCATATGCATCGGTATAGAAAATCGGGTTAAACTGTCCGTTAGGTGCTGTGTCCATGGCACCAACAACGACTTTCTTGTCCGGTTGAGTGGTTTCCTCTTCTTGAGGTTCCTCTTGCTCGGTTTCTCCACCCGTTTGCTCTTGACCCCCGCAGGCTGCCAACAATCCCAATGTCAGCAAAAATGTTAATAATAGTAACCAGGACCTTTTCTTAACCAAAACATTCACCCCTCCAATTTTATTAATCTTTGATCATGATTCCGGGAAACGATTCGTATTTCCCGAATGAAATCGTTTGGACCCCCGTTGTTGTAACATTTAGCCTCCACGTCCCCTTTGTTATCACCCCCTTAAAGATATTTGAATTTTCAGTTTTTTATGCATGCAAATGGCACGCAACCCGGTGATTACTCCCCATATCTTTTAGTTGGGGCCGGACTTCTTTACAGATGTCATGAGCAAAAGGGCACCGTGTTCGGAATGGACAGCCCGATGGCGGATTCGCCGGGCTTGGTAAGTCACCTTTTAAGATAATTCTTTCTCGTTTATTTTTCCTATTAATTGTCGGAACAGATGATAATAACGCCTGCGTGTAAGGATGTAACGGTTCACGGTATATATCTTTTTTATCGGCTATTTCAACGATCTGACCTAGATACATGACTGCAACGCGATCGCTGATATGCTTTACTACACTTAAATCATGGGATATAAATAGATAAGTTAAATTCAATTCATCTTGCAAGTCCGACATCAGGTTTAACACCTGGGCTTGAATGGATACATCGAGTGCAGATACTGGTTCATCACATACAACAAATTTCGGCCTGAGAATTAGTGCCCGGGCGATCCCGATGCGCTGGCGCTGTCCACCGGAAAATTCATGCGGATACTTAATTTTATCTTCCTTCCTCAAGCCTACTTTCTCGAGCATCTCGTCTACAAGTTCCGTTCGTTCCTTTTTACTCAAGTCTGTTTGCACGATCAATGGTTCTTCCAGTAATTGCTGAACGTTCATGGTAGCATTCAGCGAACCGTACGGATCCTGAAAGACAATCTGCATATTTTTCCGAAAGGGGCGTAATTTTCGGTTTCCCATTTCGGTTATATCATTATCTTCAAAAATGATTTTTCCTGCTGTTGGTTTATCAAGCCTTAATATGGTGCGACCCAACGTCGATTTTCCCGAACCGGACTCACCGACTATTCCTAACGTTTCACCGCGAAAAACGGTGAACGATACATCATCTACCGCTTTTATATGACCGACCGTCCTTTTCAATATCCCGCCCTTGATCGGATAGTATTTCTTCAAATTTTCCACTTTGAGAATCGTTTCCTGGCTTGTTTTCTCTTTTTCTAGCACTTCTGTTACCGTCACTATTAAGCCCCCTCATTCATTAGATATCACCATGAGCCATGAACTAGTGCCTGCTCGGGCATTACTTTAAGCATTTTCGCAGCCTCTTTTTATTCATATAAATGGCAACGAACTTTATGATCAAATGTTGTATGTTTCAACTCCGGATTGATCGCCTGGCATTTATCCATGGCATAAGGACAGCGGTCACTGAAACGACATCCTTTTGGAAATCGATAGGCGGGCGGTACTACCCCTTTGATCGAACCGAGCCGCTCCGTTTCCTTATCAAGTGTTGGGAGACTTTCCAGCAAACCTTTCGTATATGGATGCTGGGGATCGGCAAAAATCTTATCGGTCGGCGCCTCTTCGACGATCTGCCCACCGTACATGACCAAAACCCGATCGGCATATTCAGATACTACAGCCAGATCATGGGTAATAAGCAAAATACTCATATCAAGCTTTTTCTTCATTTCATCGAGCAAATCCAGTATCTGGGCTTGTATCGTTACGTCCAATGCTGTGGTAGGTTCATCGGCGACCAGCAATTTCGGATTGCACGATATGGCCATAGCGATCATGGCCCGCTGACGCATCCCCCCCGATAATTGATGGGGGTATTCATGCATCGTTTCCCTTGGCCGAGGGAAACCTACCATCTTTAATAATTCCACACCACGTTCAAAAGCTTCTTTTTTTGATAGTTTCATATGTTTACGCAATACTTCAGTGATCTGGTTGCCGATGGTAAAAACGGGATTTAAAGCCGTCATCGGTTCCTGGAAAATCATGGCTATATCGTTACCGCGAACGCGGGTCATCTCTTTTTCAGATAGCTTCGCGAGATCCTTACCTTGATAAAGGATTTCTCCCGCTTCAATTCTTCCCGGTTTATCTACTAATCTCATGATCGATAAAGACGTGATGCTTTTGCCGCTTCCGGATTCCCCCACAAGAGCGACCGTTTCGCCCCGTCTGATCACGATATCTACCCCATCCACGGCTTTTGCGACTTTTTCATCATCTAAATAAAAGTAAGTCTTTAAACCTTTTACTTCCAGGACTGGCGTTTCAGTCATCGGGGTCACCTCTGTAATGCTCAGCATTTATTAGCGAATAATAAGTTAAATATAAGTATAATGCGAGCCTTTAGAAAATTCAACTTTTAATTGCAAAAATTATTAGTTTTGCCATTCTTGTATGTTTTATTTATTTTCTGATATATTAATTTATACTGACTTAATCGAACAAGATGGTATTCTCCTATACCATCGAAAAGTTGGATCATGCCATCTCATGTAACCCTAAACCCTTAAAGTATGTGTTTTTTCTTTAATCCAATATTTTCACAATGCTTAAAACTTATTTTTCAAAAAATAGTTATTTTAATTTTTTATAAAAATCCTGTTTTATTAAAATAGTGATTTTTCTTATATATTTTAGTGGCTTCTTTAGAAAAGTAAAGGGGTAAAATGTTACAAATTTTTGAACACTCGGGTCTGGCCGGTCAGATTTTGTATCTAAAAAAAGGTCCTTTGCCAGGACCGATCATAAAAAATATAAAATTAAAAGCTTTTAGCGATTTCTCTTGCCTTTTCAATCGCTTCTTGCACAATTTCATCGGCACGCGCCGGTTCGTAATCCATGCCTTCAACAAATAACTGGATGATCTCTTCGACACCAAGGAAGGTCAAGATGGTCTTTACATACTGGCTAGCGGGATCACTGCCGTTGTAGTTACCACCATTGGCCTGAATATGTAATACTTTCTTACCTTGAACAAGACCCACCGAACCATTTTCCGTATACTTAAAGGTTTTACCGGCCACGGTGATCGTATCGAACCAGGCTTTCAGACGACTCGGCACGTTCAAGTTATATAGAGGGTTGGCGATGACAATTTTATCTTTCGCTAAAAACCCATCGGTGAAAGAATTGAATAGGGTAACTTTATGTTGTTGCGCTTCACTCAACGAGTAAAAAGGCTTTCCCGCCTGTAAGTCAGCCCACGCATTTAATAGATCGCCATCGATTTCGGGAACGTTAATATCGTATAAATTGATATCTTCAATTTGATCACCCGGATGGTATTCACGGTATGCCTCTAAAAAGGCATCGGTTACCTTCATGGAACGCGATGATGCATTGTTCAACGGGTGGGCACGTACAATTAAAACTTTAGCCATGTATTCTCCTCCATCTCTTTTGTTTTCCTTATTATTTTGGTGCAAATATTGAATATATATTATATGATATAGTAAATTTTCCCCTGATACTAGAAAAATGGAAGAACCATGCCTTTTTCCTTATAAATTTTTCAGAATAATTGCCGATCAATAATCGTTTAACCGGCGGTGTTCATTGCTATAATGAAAGCAAAAGAATTGGAAATTAAGGGTGAAACGTTATGAAAACTCTCGTCATCGTCTCTCATCCCGATATCTTGGAGTCAAGCAGTCAGCAATTCTTTTTAAGTTCTATTAAAAACCGGAAAGATATTACGATCCATCATTTAGAAAGTGAGTATCCGGATGGCAATATTGATGTGAAAAGGGAGCAAACCTTGCTACGCGAACATGACCGGATCATTTTCCAGTTTCCCTTTTACTGGTATAGTTCGCCTCCTTTATTAAAGCACTGGCAAGATGTCGTGCTGGAAGAAGGCTTTGCCTATGGTGAAGGGGGGAACGCTTTAAAGGGGAAAGAATTCCGCTTGATCATCATGATTGGCGTTCCGGAAAAGGAGTATCAAGCCGGCGGTAGCGAACTATTCAGCATTAACGAATTGACCAAACCATTCCAGGCCATGGCCCATAAGACCGGCATGATTTATTTAAAAGCGATGCCGATCTTCCAGTTCGGTTATATGACTCCTGAGGAAAAAATGGACCATCTGATCACGTACTGGCAGATGTTGACGATGGAAAACGACGATAGTCTGCGGAACCGTGAAGAGTGGTTGATCGAACAACTGGAATATTTCATCGACCAAGGGCTAAATAAAGAAACTTCTGATATATTACGTTTTGCAATCGAAATCATTCAGGAAAACCGGTTCGAACTGGACAACTTACAGATCGTTTTAGACGATATACGACGCCACTCCTGATCATTCGGAAAGGATGAGCACATTGGAAAAACAAGAATGGATCTTAAAGGAATTGCAAAAAATTTACGATACCAGTGATGATTATTATCTCGTAACGATCGCAAAAGCCACCCAGGATATCATTCGTGAACAACAAAAGCGAATCGAACAGATGGAAGGAGAAATAGACGGTACTCTCTGGAGCCCGAAAAGATGGGGAGAATAAATCCAAATATTTTTCAAGCTCTGGCAGTTTCAAACTGCTATTTTTTTTGTCCATTTTTCCACGAAAGTAATAGGATAGCAGTCTATGAATCTGAGGAAAACATGCGCATATACTAAATTTCCACTATGACCTATCCCGATTCTTTCCGCTTTATCCATTCCGTTTTGCACCAAGCTGCATACATTATCCTAAAACAAAGATAAAGGGATAAAGGAGAAGATCTAGTTGCGGACGGTCTTACATTTAAATTTGCGGGTTGATCCAACCCAGTATATTCCCCAGATTCGCAATGTCCCGGACTATGATTATATTCATTTAGTGCGTCAGCCCAAGCACCTTTGGGATCTTTCTTTACTGAATGATAAAGTCTATTACCTCAGTGAAATTCATTCGTACAAGGATTTCGTTGAACAGCATAATATCGCTCTGATCCATGCCCATCACGCTCAGCTCGGTATGCTCTTACTTCCTTTTAAAGAAGAGACCGGCTTACCACTCGTCACGAGTATTCGCGGCCGTGATGCAACGATGGCTGAACAGCCCGTCGGTTATGATGAAAGCATGAAGCTCCTCTTTCAAAAAGGAGAGCTGTTCTTACCCGTTTGTCGCTATTTAGCGGAGCGCATCATTGATTGGGGCTGCCCGCCGGAAAAAGTGAGGATCTTGTATGGCGGGGTAGATCTTGCGCGCTATGAATTCGAATTGCCACCGATGAGAGAAACCCAAAATATTTTATCCGTCGGTCGTCTTGTCGAAAAGAAGGGACATCATATTTTGATGAAAGCTTTTAAAAAAATTCAAGATAAGTACCCAAAAGCAACATTAACCGTAATCGGTAGCGGGAAGTTCCATGATGAAATAGTAAATCTTGCCAAAAAACTAAAACTTGGGGATTCATTCCAGCTTCTGGATCGGCTTCCTAAAGATGAGGTGCGAAAGCGAATGCGTGAAGCGGATCTTTTTTGTGCTGCTAGCCTCACTGCAACAAACGGTGATGTGGAGGGGATACCGAACACGCTGAAAGAAGCGATGGCTTTAGGTATTCCCGTCATATCGACCGATCATGCCGGCATACCGGAGTTGATCACGAACGGTCGGGAAGGAGTGCTCGTTCCAGAAAACGATGTTGACGCCCTGGCAGAAGCCCTCGAATACATGCTGGAAAACCGCCATTTATGGAGAAATTTTGCGATCCTAGCCCGCTATAAAATCGAAAAAGAGTTCGATCAAGAAAAGCAACTTGCCCTGCAGGCGAGTTATTATGATGAGCTGCTAGGGGGGAGAATATGAAAGATTTTAGGAAAATCAAGGTCACCAAAGGAGATAAAACTTTAATCATCGATAATCCCACCAAATATCCGTTGATCGGGATGGGATCCCAGGGGGCCGTTTTTAAACTATCCAATGATAAGTGTGTAAAAATTTATGTCGATCCCGAACAGGCGAGAATGGAAGCCGAGGCACTAAAAGCCGGTCAACACTTACCGTTTTTCCCGAGACTCTATCAGGCCGGAGACAACTACGTCGTCATGGAGTATTTTGATGGTCCGAATTTAAAAGAATACTTGAAAAATTGCACGTACATCCCGGAAGTCATTACGAAAAAGCTCATCGAACTTTTAAGAGCCATGGAGAAAACTGGGTTCACGATGGTGGATGCACCACTCAGACATATTTTTGTCATGGATAATGGGGAACTGAAAGTCGTCGACCACGTGAACGCTTTTAAACGGCAACATCCCGTTCCTTTAAAATTACTGCGGGATTTAAACATTATCCTGTTAAAAGAATCTTTTTTATCCCAGGTGGAAAAATTGGCACCTGACCTGTATCAAAAATGGAATGACTATTTTGACCAGGGTAAAATCGATTTTCGCGAGGTTGCCGTTCGCTCCGGTGGTTCCGGAAAAGGGGTAAAGGTTGAAAGCAATGTCCCGTTACCCTTAATCGGTAAAGGTCACCAGGGGGCGGTCTTCCGCATTTCCGAAGACAAGGTCGTGAAATTATACGGAAAAGAACATCAATGTGAACAAGAAAAAGAAGTTCTTTTATCGTGCCAGGATTTATCATTCATCCCTACAGTATACGAAACGGGACCGAATTACGTCGTCATGGAATTTTTAGACGGACCGGATTTGAACTCCTTTTTAAAAACACAGATGGAGTTGCCTAAAGAAGTAACGAAAGAACTACTTCATATTTTAAAAGGGATGAAAGAACGGGGGTTTAAACTGATCGATGCCCCGCTCCGCCATGTATTCATCACGAAAAACGGCTATAAAATGGTCGATCACGTCTTTGCCTTTACAAGGGAGCAAAACCGCCCTTTGGAACTATTCCAAAATCTTTACGAACGGGGTTTTTTAGATGATTTTCTCGCGCAGGTAAAAGAACTCGACCCCGAACTGCATGCGGAATGGACAAAAGAACCTATTCCTCTCGAAGAAAAAGAAGACCCGGTCGTACAAATAACGAATCAAAAGGACCGAAAATCTTGGAAAAAAGAACAAACATTAACCATTGATAAAGAATGGAAAAAGAAAAAACGTAAGAAAGAGAAAAAGGAAAAGAAAAAATGGAAAGAAGCTTCCTTGAAAGAAAAAGAGGATAAAAAGAAAAAGAAGAAAAAAGATAAAAAGCGAAGTGAAAAGGACAAATGACGATTTTAGTTACGGGGAGTAGCGGATTTATCGGTTTTCACCTCGCACGTAGGTTGTTAAAGGAAAACGCTCAAGTAATCGGTATCGATCATTTAAATAACTATTACGATCCGAACTTAAAAAAAGACCGTACGAAGATTCTCAAACAATATCCGAAGTTTACTTTTTACGAGATGAATATCGCTGACAGAAAAGGACTTACGCAAATTTTTACCCGCCATTCAATACAAGTTGTCATTCATCTCGCAGCCCAGGCCGGAGTTCGCTACAGCATGATCGATCCCGATTCGTACACCCACTCCAACCTCACCGGTTTCATGAATATTCTCGAGACGATTCGCCATCATCCGGTCGAACATTTTATCTTCGCTTCATCTAGTGCGGTGTACGGGGCCAATCGTAAGATCCCCTTTTCTACAAAAGACCGCGCCGATCGCCCCGTCAGCCTCTATGGCGCCACGAAAAAAGCAAATGAAGTACTCGCTTACTCTTACAGTTACTTGTTCCAAATTCCGACCACAGGGCTGCGCTTTTTTACAGTATACGGCCCCTGGGGCAGGCCGGATATGGCTTATTTTAAATTCACGAAAAATATTCTGGAAGGCAAACCGATTCAAGTTTACAATTACGGCGATATGATGCGTGATTTCACGTATATTGACGATATTGTTGAAGGCATCGTCCGCATCATCGATCATCCACCGAAAAATTCCAAGCGATCTTTAAACGCGGCGATCGCCCCGTTCAAGATCTATAATATCGGCAATAATCGACCAGTGAAACTTACCGATTTTATCAAAATCCTCGAGAAGTTATGCGGAAAAAAAGCCCGGATCGAATATCTCCCCATGCAGCCGGGGGATGCGAAAGAAACGTATGCCGCCATCGATGATATCCAGGAGGAAATTGGTTTTAAACCAAATACGCCTTTAGAGATCGGTCTGAAAAAATTCGTTGACTGGTACAAAACCTATTATGAACTCGATTTACGGGATAAAGAACCGGAGAAGGCACCGACTGCTGACGTTCAGCCAGCCGGATCATTTATTCCCTCCGACATAAAAAAAGTCATCGAATGATCGCCTGTTCAATTGTTCTCCGGTATGAGGGACGAACTTGTTGTTGATTGTTTTGCAAAGGTATTAGGAATAAGGAAAGGCTTTTCGGTAAATAAAAACAGCAATAATTTCGGTATCGAAAAAAAGAGTATCCCGCTTGCATCTTGATCGTCAGCGGGATACTCTTTTCCATTTATCCGTTCTTATTAAATTAACTATGCGCGAGTTCCGTTTTAACCGTCTCGCTTTCTGTTAATTTAAGGGTTTCTGCAGTTGTCTGTTGAACCTGATCCAGTAACTCCGGATGATCCATGAGCGAAACACCGTAAGATGGGATCATTTCTTTAATTTTATCTTCCCATTCCAGCATGTTTTTCGGGAAGCAGCGCCGCAGGACCTCAAGCATCACATGAACGACGGTCGATGCGCCCGGTGAGGCACCGAGTAAGGCTGCGATCGAACCATCCTGACTTGCGACCACTTCCG
Source organism: uncultured Bacillaceae bacterium (assembly GCA_937983015.1). Classification (GTDB taxonomy): domain Bacteria; phylum Bacillota; class Bacilli; order Bacillales; family Caldibacillaceae; genus CALGAD01. The sequence continues at coordinate 35,150 of CALKAK010000082.1, forward strand.
TACCGAATTGAATCGTTCCTTTTCCGCCTTTTTCAGTATCCTTGATTACCTGAACACGCTGGCCAGCGACGATCAAATCCCAGTCCTCCGAACGGGCGGTCGGTACAAATTCCCGCAACTCTTTCATACGCTGTTCTTTCGTCAATAAGACTTGCTGGATCAAATAGGTTACGAGATTCATATTTTTTAATCCGGCGGCTAACATGGTTAAAATATTGTGGGGCTTAACGGAAGTTATAAGATCGAACATGGAACCCGTTTTTAAGAACCGGGGTGAAAAACCGGCAAAAGGTCCAAACAGCAAGGTCTTTTGATTATCGATAAAACGCGTATCGAGGTGAGGAACCGACATCGGCGGTGCGCCAACTTTCGCTTTCCCGTAAACCTTCGCATGGTGCTTATTCACGACATCGGGGTTTTTACAGACCATGAAAAGCCCGCTGACCGGAAAACCCCCGATTCGCTTTCCTTCAGGAATGCCGGACTTTTGCAATAGGTGTAATGCGCCGCCACCGGCACCGATGAACACGAAATTGGCCATATGCCGGGTCACTTCCCCGGTATCAAGATTTTTCACAAGAAGTTGCCAACGCCCATCGCCGGTGCGTTTAATGTCTTTTACAAAATGTTTATAGCGGACATCGACACCATTTTTCTCTAAAAAGGCAAATAATTTTCTCGTTAAAGCACCGAAATTGACATCTGTGCCCGAATCCACTTTTGTCGCTGCAATCGGTTCGTTCCCGGTACGGCCTTCCATAACGAGCGGAATCCATTGTTTGATCACATCCGGGTCGTCACTAAATTCCATGTCTTTAAAAAGCGGGGTTTCGATAAGCGTTTCATACCGTCTTTTCAAAAAGTTCACATTCTCTGCGCCGTGAACAAGACTCATATGAGGTAGTGGGCGGATAAAATCCCGGGGGTTTTCAATGATCCTATTCTGAACGAGATATGACCAGAACTGTCTTGAGATATGAAATTGTTGGTTGACATCGATCGCCTTTTGAATATCGATCGTGCCATCGGCGCGTTCGACCGTGTAATTGAGTTCACAAAGAGCGGCATGCCCGGTCCCGGCATTATTCCACTCGTTGGAACTTTCTTCTCCCGGTTGATCGAGTTTTTCGAACACCCTGATTTCCCAATCCGGTGCCAATAATTTAAATAACGTTCCGAGGTGAGCGCTCATGATCCCCGCACCGATCAGAATCACATCCGTTCTATTTCCATTTTCCGCCATCTGAATCAACCTTTTCCCCTTTATATTTTTTTAATAAGATTCGCGAGTTCGTAGAAAGTACGAAAAAATTGTGAAATCACTCACGAATCTTTTCTGAATGTTAATTATTTCTTAATAGATTGTAACATATTTTGAATTTTGTGTGATAATAATAAGTTTCTGAAAAAGCTTTCCCCGTTCAACTAAAAATAAATTCTTTCAGTTTCTTGCTGAGAATTATTTTATTCACGGGCTCATATGAATCATCAACTTTTTTGAAAAAAAGATAGAAATAAAATGTTATGTTGTTGTGTTTTTATTCTCCTTCTCCCTTCGCCCGTTACAAAAACTTGATTCACGAAGACATTTGGCAAAAATTATATTAAAATAAAAGTAAGCGCTTGCAGTATTTATTTGTTCAAACCTTAACAAGGAGGGGTACGATGAATCCTTTTATTGATTACAACAAAAGCTTTATTGATGGACAGTGGGTTGATGGAGAAGAAGAACGAGTTGTGGAAATCGTAAACCCATATGATAATGAAATTCTTACGGAGGTGAAGCTGGCTTCGTTACGGCAGCTCGATCAAGCTTTTCAGGGAGCTAAAAAGGCACAAAAGGCCTGGGGAAACGATCCGGAACTGCGACGACGTGTGATGGAAAGGGTACTGGAAAATTTTAAAGAAAATAAAGAGGATATACTGGACATCTTGGTCCTGGAATCCGGCAGTACCCTGGCCAAGGCCCATGTTGAGTTCGATTTAACGCTTGGTGCATTGGAAGCCGCGTTAACGATGGTGGATAAGGTCGGGAAATTTGCGGAAAAGCCGTCACTTGTACCGGGAAAGGTCAATGAATTTTATCGTCTCCCTAAGGGGGTCATCGCTTCGATCGCACCGTTTAATTTCCCTTTATACCTCTCGATGCGCACGATCGCACCGGCTCTTGCCCTTGGAAACGCCGTCGTTCACAAGCCGGATTTGCAATGTGGAATTAGTTCCGGTTCGGTCATCGCACTCATGTTCAGCCAAGCCGGAATTCCCGATGGCGTCTTCCAGTGTTTATTAACGAAATCCTCAGTGATCGGCGATGCGATGTTTGAACATGACGCTGTGGACCTGGTCAGCTTTACCGGCTCCACCCCGATAGGACGCCATATCGGTAGCGTGGCCGGTAGCCATATTAAAGACGTCGCCCTCGAACTCGGTGGAAACGCACCGTTCTGTGTATTAAGTGATGCCGATGTTGATCAGGCGGTCAATGCGGCTATTTTCGGGAAATATTTCCACCAGGGGCAAATCTGCATGATGGTAAACCGTTTCATCGTGCACGAAAACATTTATGAGGAATTTGTTGAAAAATTCGTCGAGCGTTCGAAGCGATTAAAATACGGAGACCCTCGTGACCCGGAAGTGGTGATCGGGCCATTGATCAATGAAAGCCAGGTACAAAAAGCGCTCTCGTATATCGACATGGCCAAAAAGGCTGGCTATGATATCTTGCTCGAAGGAAAACGGATCGGCAACATTCTGACGCCGACGGTGATCGGCAATGTGGACAACAAAGGGGAACTGGCCCAAACCGAACTATTCGCTCCGATCGCCCTGATCATCAAAGGCTCATCTGATGATGAGATCATCGAAATGGCCAATGATACGATCTACGGATTAAGTTCGGCGATCTTCTCCCAGGATGTGGAAAGAGCGCGAAAGTATGCGCTAGAATTAAAGTTCGGTATGACGCATATTAATGATCAAACCGTTAACGATGAACCATCCGCACTATTCGGCGGCATGCGGCAAAGCGGCATCGGCCGTTTTGGGGACCCGTTTGTCATCGACGAATTCACGGAAGGAAAATGGATTACCGTTCAAAAAGAACCACGGGAATTTCCTTTTTAATAAAATGAAAGATACCATTAGCGACTGTCCATAAGTTAAAAAAATCACAAAATTAGTTGATCCAGCAATGTGATTCATATTCTTAAAGAAGAAAAGGGGCATCCGAAAGTCATCAATAAGACTTTCTGGATCGCCCCTTTTTTAACGCTACATAAGAAAATCCCCCATTTTTTCATACGAAAATCTTGCCATTTTTATATCGACCATAACTCATTTAATTTATGAGCAAAAAAATGTCGATACCACGCAACTCTTCCCCCCATCCCATGAAGGTCACCGTTAATCAAAATAAACAGGTTGAGCGGGATTTTTGATCATTTGAAAAACGATTTGCAACTGGGACTTTGTGATTCTCGTACGGGATAAGGGCGGGAGATGTTCCTCAGCAAAAAAGCGCACATCACTTGTTTCTACTCCGGTGGCAAGATTTCCACCTTCAATCTCGCACTGGATAAAGATTTTATACACATGGTATGGAGATGGCGGATGAGGATGTTTCTTCTTATCGAAAACCGCGAGCAACCTCGTTGCCTTGACATCCAGACCCGCTTCTTCCTTCACTTCTTTCACCGCTACTTCCCCCGGTGTTAACCCGATATCCGCCCAACCTCCGGGAGGTGACCACGCACCATCACTCTTTTCACGAACGAGCAAAATTTTATCGTTTTTTACGACGACCGCGCGAACATCCACTTTGGGAGTCGCATAACCGGTTTCGTTGGCAAATAAATCAACGATCGTTTGCGGCTCAACTTTTGTGTACTGGTTCATAATGTCGACACTGATTTTTCTGATCAATTCGTATCTCTCAATATCAAAAGGATCACTAGCATACGTTAACCCGGTCTGGGAGATCGCCTGCAATTGTTTTGCCCATTCTAACCATTTAGGTTCCACAATATGCACCACCATTTTATTTTTCTTGCGGATCATGAATGGAAAGAACTAGATATGTTTATCGTTCTTTTCTTTTACTATTGTAGAAAAAATTCATTCGCGGAAACAACATATATCCGTCTCATTTCAACTGTTCAACGCCTGGCCACGAATCGGCATTTTTCTTTTTCTTGTTTTTTCTGTAAAAAACCCCCTGCTTTTGCAGGAGGTAAACTGATCGGCTTTATTTACTAATTTCACAAGCCCAACCATCCTTGTCACGATCGTGTTTGGGGCGATAAGCAGGATGCCCTTCCGGTACACCTTCCGGATAAACCTTTCTCAGTTCTGTACAGTTCTTGAAGTTTTCTTTGTTTCCGGAACTTGCGGAATCGGTTCCGGATGAAGTACCTCCCGTTTTTCCGCTTCCTGTTGTGGTACCGGATTGGGAACTTTGTGAAGACGTTGAAGAAGAAGAATCGAAATCTCCTTTTGTCGTACCTTCCTCACCGTAAGCCCAGAGACCGGTCTCTTTTTCCCTGGCCTCCCGGGCAAACTTCCGGAAATATTCGGCATACCGTACATCAGGAGGGTAGGTGGACGGTTCTGCATATCCGTTGATCACGAGATCGGCATTGAACATTTTCGCCCGGATTTCACTTTCACTGTCGAGATCATTCGGCACATCGAGCCACACTAACCGTAAATAGCGACCGTAGCGGTCGGTCTCCGAAACATCACGCTGTAAGTACACTTGTTTTCCTTCCAGCTTGCTTTTCGTATAATCGCTTGCTTCTTTTCCGAAAGGCTCCGTCCTCGTCGTGGATTCAGGCGTGTTCACACCGATTAACCGAACTTTGCGACCATCGGCGAGTTCAATTGTATCCCCATCGATCACACGTGAGACGGTTACAAGTTCCAACCCTAACTCTTTAGCCAGTTGTTCGGTGGCTGGACCGGGATTGGCAGCCGCTTCCTCATCCTTCTTTTCAGCGATTTGATCAGCGGTTTTCTCTTCTTCTGTTATTTCTTCTTCTTTTTCAACCGCTTCTTCTTCCGGTTCTTCCTGTTTTTCCACCGTCTCGGGTTCTTCCTCTTCGGCAGGTTCCACCTCTTCTACAACCGCGCCTTTTTCAAAATCACTAGCGGTATCAAGTGTTCCTCCGGCTCCCAAACCACCAATAAATAAAAGGATACCGATAACAAGTATGGCAATACCACTTTTGGATTTTGTGCCACTTTGTTTTGCTTTTACTATTTTATTCAACCCCCAAAAACTCAAGACCAAACCGATAAAAACCGCCGGATAACTGATGATTAAGGCGATTACGAACAAAATAAGTACGCCGTACAAGATTTTTTTCATTGTTCTCCTCCTGAACACATGCATAACCGCATGAACTAATCGTTATTCTACTATTTTATTTTATCAATGATTTTATGAATCGCATATAAATTTTCTTTTTTATTCCGAAATTAACTGATTGGTGATTACCCTTCTTCCGAGAACCGTTTTTGAAATTATTCAAGTATAAGGTTTTACCATTTTTTGGGTGATTGCTAATATTATGAATCTATCAGTCTTGTGTATTTTTTGCAAAAGGAAGGGATGGAAGATTTGTTCCAAGTCGTGCACTCTCCTTAATACAGATTTGACGATAAACGAATCGTTACCATCCTTCCCATTTCTTTGCTGCGCTTATTCGTGCTTTCGTTCCTTCCGGTATGTCCTGTAAACCAG
>CALKAK010000083.1 GCA_937983015.1 uncultured Bacillaceae bacterium
GTACTTCCTGGACTCTCGAATAACTGGCAAAAATCTGGTTCGCCACATCCGCATGGTCCGCTCGTGTATATCCCTCACCGATACCGTCTTTCATTAAACGCGAAAGTGACGGGAGTATGTTTACGGGAGGATAAATATTTTTTCGAAAAAGTTCACGGCTTAATACAATTTGCCCTTCGGTGATGTACCCTGTTAAGTCTGGAATTGGATGAGTGATATCATCATTCGGCATTGTTAATATAGGAATTTGTGTGACCGAGCCTTTCGCCTCTTTCATCATCCCGGCACGTTCATAGAGGCTGGCTAAATCGGAATATAGGTAACCCGGGTACCCTTTTCTTCCCGGTACCTCTTCTCGAATCGACGAAATTTCCCGCAAAGCTTCACAATAATTGGTAATATCCGTCATGATGACGAGAACATGATGATTTTCTTCAAAAGCTAAATACTCGGCAGCTGTCAATGCACAGCGCGGAGTGGCAATCCGCTCTACAACCGGATCGTCCGCCAGGTTTAAAAACATGACGACCCGATCCATCACTCCCCACTCTGCAAACACGCGCTGGAAGTAGTGGGCATCATCGTGTTTGATCCCCATAGCCGCAAACACGATGGTAAACTCGCTGTTTTCCTCATCAAAAATTTTCGCTTGTTTCACGATTTGTGCGGCGATCTGATTATGCGGAAGGCCGCTTCCAGAAAATATCGGCAGCTTTTGCCCGCGAATTAAGGTGGTTAAGCCATCAATCGAGGAGATTCCAGTTTGGATAAAATTGCGCGGGTAATGGCGGCTAACGGGATTCATCGGTCTCCCGTTGACATCACGGCTGACTCCGTAAAAAATCTCGCCACCGCCGTCGATTGGTTCACCGATGCCATTGAACGTCCTTCCTAAGATATCCCTGGACAACTTGATCTCTAATGGTTTTCCTGTAAAGCGAATACGCACGTCATCTACCGAAAGGTTCGCCGTTGATTCAAAAACCTGGATCACCGCAATATCATCTTCTAATTGGATGACACGTCCGTGTTTTAGTCCCTGGCTTGTTTTGATTTCTACAATTTCATCATAGGCTGCTTCGTCAACCCCGGAAACAACCATCAACGGGCCTTCTAGTTTTTGCAATTGGGTGTATTCTTTAATGATCATGGTACCCGCTCCCAACGATAAGCATGTAATAACTCATCAAAATAGTCATTAATCTTTCTTTCTAATTTTGTGAATTCATCGGTATAATCGTTCGGTATTCGATTTTTCATTTGGATGACTTCATA
>CALKAK010000084.1 GCA_937983015.1 uncultured Bacillaceae bacterium
GCGCACCATCGAATACCGGTGTCTCTTCGTAGCTGCCCAGTTGTTTCGCGGCGCTTCCTCAAGGAAGCTCTAGAGCCTGCCCGATATTCATCCGCGAAGGAACACCGAGCGGGTTCAGCATGATATCGATCGGCGTCCCGTCGGGTAGAAACGGCATATCCTCTTCAGGAAGAATGACGGAAACAACACCTTTGTTCCCGTGTCTTCCTGCCATTTTATCCCCGATACGAATCTTCCGTTTTTGTGCGATATAAACACGAACCATCTGGTTTACACCGGGCGGTAATTCATCGCCGTCTTCTCGATTAAACACTTTAACATCGTGAACGATACCGCCACCACCGTGGGGTACCCGGAGGGAAGTATCACGAACTTCTCGCGCTTTTTCACCAAAAATAGCATGGAGCAACCGTTCTTCGGCGGTTAACTCGGTTACACCCTTGGGTGTTACCTTGCCGACAAGGATGTCCCCGTCTTTTACCTCTGCACCAATCCGTACGATTCCCCGTTCATCCAGATTTCTGAGAGCATCTTCGCCTACGTTCGGGATATCACGGGTAATCTCTTCGGGACCGAGCTTTGTATCCCTTGCTTCTGCCTCGTATTCCTCGATATGAATCGATGTGTAAACATCATCTTTTACCAGACGTTCACTCATGATGATCGCATCTTCATAGTTATAGCCTTCCCATGTCATGAAGGCGACGAGCACGTTACGTCCGAGCGCTAATTCACCGTGATCCATCGACGGGCCATCAGCGATAACTTCACCTTTTCTGACCCGGTCACCGACCTTAACAATCGGGCGCTGATTAAAGCACATGCCATTATTGGAGCGAACAAATTTTTGCAGACGATAGCGATCCAAATCGCCCCGTACCTCTTCCCCATCAACAACGGTTATACGGCGTACATGAATTTCTTTACTTTCAACATGTTCGACGATTCCGTCGTGCTTACAAATAACCGCTGCACCAGAATCCCTAGCGGCAACAAATTCCATACCCGTACCAACGATCGGTGCTTCTGTAACCAATAACGGTACCGCTTGACGTTGCATGTTCGCCCCCATCAAAGCTCGGTTGGAGTCGTCGTTTTCCAGGAAGGGGATACAGGCTGTAGCGGCAGAAACAACTTGTTTTGGCGAAACGTCCATAAAGTCGACACGTTCAGCCGGTACAACGACATTTTCGCCCCGGAAACGTGCGAATACTTCTTTTTCCACGAAGTATCCTTCTTCGTCTAGCTTCGAGTTCGCTTGCGCCACAATGTAGTTATCTTCTTCATCGGCTGTCATATAAACGATTTCATCGGTTACGCGACCTGTTTCCGGGTCTACTTTCCGATAAGGTGTTTCAATAAAGCCAAACTTATTAACTTTGGCATAGGTGGACAGTGAGTTGATCAGTCCGATATTCGGTCCTTCCGGTGTTTCAATCGGACACATCCGACCATAGTGAGAATAGTGTACGTCCCGTACTTCCATTCCGGCCCGTTCACGGGTTAAACCACCGGGTCCCAATGCAGATAGACGACGTTTATGGGTTAATTCCGACAACGGGTTCGTCTGATCCATGAACTGGGACAACTGAGAACTGCCGAAAAATTCTTTTATGGCAGCGATCACCGGCCGAATATTGATGAGATGTTGGGGTGTGATCGTATCGGTATCTTGAATGGACATTCTTTCCCTTACGACACGTTCCATCCGTGATAGACCGATCCGGAACTGATTCTGTAATAGTTCCCCTACCGACCGCAGCCGTCGATTACCTAAATGGTCGATGTCATCGGTCATGCCGACACCATAAAGTAAATTAAAGAAGTAACTTACAGAAGCAATGATATCAGCAGGGGTGATGTGTTTAACATTTTCTTCCACATTGGCGTTACTGATGATATGGAGAATCTGTTCATCATCATGGCCAGGAGCATATACTTTGATGGACTGAATAACGATCTCTTCATCGAGAACTCCTGAACCTGGTTTAAATGTTTGAATTCCTAACCCTTTTTCCAAATACGGCATGATCCGGTCTAATTCACGCCGTTCCAGAATCGTACCCTTTTCGGCGATAATTTCACCGGTTTCAGGGTCAACTAATGTTTCCGCTAACCGTTGCCCGAACAAACGATTGGCGATGTGCAATTTTTTATTGATTTTATAGCGTCCTACACTTGCTAAATCATAGCGTTTGGGATCGAAAAAGCGAGAGTACAGTAGATTCTTAGCATTTTCTACTGTTGGTGGTTCGCCAGGACGCAATCTTTCATATATTTCAATCAGTGCTTTTTCCACTGAATCCGTATTATCTTTTTCAAGGGTATACCGTAAAAATTCATTGTCACCGATTAGATCTATGATCTCTTGATCCGAACCGAATCCAAGGGCTCTTAAAAGCACGGTGATCGGTAATTTTCTCGTCCGATCGATCCGGACGTAGACCACACCTTTGGAGTCCATTTCATACTCCAGCCAAGCCCCTCGGTTCGGAATCACAGTTGCCGTATATCCACGTCTTCCATTTTTATCTACTTTAGCATTATAATAGACACTGGGAGAACGTACTAATTGGGAAACAATGACCCGTTCTGCCCCGTTAATGATAAAGGTACCGGTTTCGGTCATCAACGGGAAATCTCCCATGAAAACTTCCTGGTCCTTCACTTCACCGGTTTCTTTATTCACAAGGCGAACTTTAACCCGCAATGGGGCAGCATATGTGACATCACGTTCTTTCGCTTCTTCAACGGAATACTTCGGTTCCCCGAAGCTATAATCAATGAACTCCAGGGATAAATTTCCAGCAAAATCTTCAATTGGGGAAATTTCTTCAAAAAGCTCCTTCAATCCTTCCTTTACAAACCAATCGTAGGAAGATGTCTGAATCTCGATTAGATTGGGTAGCTCTAGAACTTCTTTAATTCGCGCATAACTTCTGCGCTGGCGGTACCGTCCATATTGAACAAGTCGACTTGCCAACTACTTCACCCCTCAAAAATCATACTATTCAAGCACAAATTTATATTAAATAGGAAACAAAAATAAAAAAGGTTTCCTTAGAAAACCATACCGCTCATGAGAATATTTATATTTATAAATTTTCCCAATTCTGGCTGTACTATACTCGACTTCCACTTAATTGGGTGAATATATAACTTCGTTAGCATTTAGATATGTTATCACAACCAAAATGTCAAGTCAAATTTTTCTTGAACAAAATATAAAGAATCCTTTTTCCTTTCGAACTACGGCGACATTGCCGAATATGTCTTCCAGTCTTTTTCTTGCGGAGGGGGCTCCTTGCTTTTTCTGAATGACCACCCACAATTCTCCTCCCTTTTGCAGAAAGGTGAAGCTTTCAGAAAAAATCGCATGCACGATTTTTTTGCCGGCACGAATCGGTGGGTTTGTAACGATGGCGGCAAAATTGCTTTCCCGAACGTTTTCAAAAAGGTTGCTCGAATAGATCTTTATATTTTTTATTCCGTTTTGTTTTGCGTTCAATTCTGCCAGGTGTAAAGCGCGCTCATTAATATCAATCATATGGACGATTCGTTCGGGATATGCGCGGGCAATCGCCAAGCCTATCGGTCCATACCCACAACCCACATCAAGAATCGGACCGGTAACTTGAGGGGCGATAAATGACTCCAAAAGCAGTCTAGAACCGAAGTCTACACCACGCCTGGAAAAAACACCGTGATCCGTTGTAAAGGTGAACGGGTGATCGCGTAATCGTTCTGTCCATACGATCGGTTGACTTTTCGTTCCCGGTTTCTCTGTAAAATAATGTTCCGTCACATTTCCACCTCATTTGTCAAGCGATCTCGTTTGCTAAAAGCACTTTAATTGTGAAAAAAAGCTCGCTTTGTCAGCGAGCTTTTGCTTATCGATCGATTTCACTCGGAAATCAATGGTTATTTTAATTCAACTTTAGCGCCAACTTCTTCAAATTTGGCTTTAATTTCTTCTGCTTCTTCTTTAGATACGCCTTCTTTAATCGGTTTCGGAGCATTATCAACAAGTTCTTTAGCTTCTTTAAGTCCAAAGCCTGTAACTTCACGAACAACTTTAATAACTTTGATTTTTTGTGCGCCAACGTCACTCAAGATGACGTCGAATTCGGTTTTCTCTTCAGCGGCCGCTTCAGCACCTGCACCACCAACAACCGCAACAGGAGCTGCGGCGGTAACGCCAAATTCTTCTTCGATAGCTTTTACCAAATCGTTTAATTCTAATACGGACATACTTTTTATCGCTTCAATAATTTCTTCTTTTGTCATTCTCATTTCCTCCCAATTTCATAATTTTTAATTAAGCACTTTGTTCTTCTTTTTGTTCACTAACAGCTTTAACAGCAAGAGCGAAGTTCCGTATCGGAGCTTGCAATACGCTAAGCAGCATGGAAAGTAAACCTTCGCGGGAAGGCAGTTCGGCGATTGCCTTGACTTCTTCTTTAGAAGCTACCTTTCCTTCGATGACGCCGATTTTAATTTCCAGATTTTCGTGTTCTTTTGCGAAGTTATTTAAAATCTTTGCCGGCGCGATCACATCTTCAGTACTAAAAGCAACAGCGCTAGGTCCAACAAGTGCTTCGTTCAAATCAGCAAGACCTGCTTGTTCAGCGGCTCTACGCATCAGCGTGTTTTTGTAAACTTTAAATTCAACACCTGCTTCACGAAGTTGTTTACGAAGTTCGGTAATCTCAGCAACCGTCAGCCCACGGTAATCAACGATTACTGTTGAAACGCTGTTTTGCAGTTTTTCGGTGATTTCTTCTACAATTTGTTTCTTTTTCTCAAGCGCACTTGGACTGGCCATCTCTACACCTCCTGAACACCAGAACATCTATACCGACTCAAAAAGCCCCCTGTCACAATGTAGACAGGAGGCTTTACAAGGCAATAACAGTGGGTCAACTAACCTTATTCGGTTAGTTGCTCTATATGCACTACCTCGGTAGGATATTAAGCCTCACCGGCACCTACTGTCTACGGTATAAATGTTCAATTTTTATTTTACAGGCTTTATTCTAACAAGGTTCTATAGCAGTGTCAACCTTGAAATTAAATAGTTGCCGGATCGATTTTAATACCGGGTCCCATCGTCGAGCTGATGGCAACATTTTTTACATATGTTCCTTTAGCCGCCGCTGGTTTCGCTCGCAGAATCGTGTTGTAAATCGTCTTCAGGTTTTCTCTTAGTTTTTCGGATTCAAAAGAAATTTTACCGATCGGAACGTGGACGTTTCCTGATTTGTCGGCACGGAATTCGACTTTCCCTGCTTTGATTTCTTTAACAGCTTTTGCAACGTCCATCGTTACCGTTCCGGTTTTCGGGTTGGGCATTAAGCCTTTCGGTCCGAGAATTCGACCTAATTTACCCACTTGACCCATCATATCTGGAGTGGCTACGATCACATCAAAATCAAACCAACCATCTTGAATTTTTTCGATATACTCTTCTGCGCCTACAAAATCAGCACCGGCAGCTTCAGCTTCTTTCGCTTTTTCACCTTTAGCGATTACTAAAACCCGTTGCGTTTTCCCGGTACCATTCGGCAAGACAACGGCTCCACGAACTTGTTGATCGCTTTTTCTTGTATCGATTCCTAAACGGAAGGCGACTTCTACAGTTGCGTCAAAGTTTTCAAAGCTGATCTTTTTCACTAATTCGATCGCTTCATTGGCATCATAAGCTTTTGTACGGTCAACGAGCTTAGCTGCCTCTAAATATTTTTTCCCTTTTTTAGCCATATTGCTCCTCCTTGATTGTGGTTTTAACGGAATGTCCTCCCACGATAAAGGTGCGATAGCCCGATTCTTCATCGCGAAGTTTTTTTCGCTTAAAGAAAGCTCTGCAGCCACCATTCATCAATGATGGCCTTAGAGCTAGACTATCCCAACCTTAATCTACCTGGTTCTTAATCAACAATTTCAATTCCCATGCTACGGGCTGTACCTTCTATTAGACGCACAGCAGATTCAATATCCACCGCATTTAAGTCAGGCATTTTCAATTCTGCAATCTCGCGCACTTTATCCCGGGTAACGGTAGCGACTTTGTTCCGGTTCGGTTCACCTGAACCTTTTTCAATTCCGGCAGCTTTCTTTAACAATACAGCTGCAGGTGGTGTTTTTGTTATGAAGTCAAAGGAACGATCTTCGTAAACCGTAATTTCCACTGGAATAATCATACCAGCTTGATCAGCGGTACGTGCGTTAAACTCTTTACAAAAACCCATGATATTAATACCAGCTTGACCTAAAGCAGGACCTACTGGTGGCGCAGGGTTTGCCTTTCCCGCGGGAATTTGTAATTTAACAACATTAATGACTTTTTTAGCCACGAGACACACCTCCTTAAGTCCGTGATGTGGTTAATAGGGTTTCCCCTCCCACTCAAATGCAAATTCCTATGCGAAATTTGCACAATAAAAAAATCGATTCCTCGACATACTGACTTTGAAATTCTAACAAATTTTACTCAACATTTCAAGTATAACTTCTTTACATTTTCTTGATTTGGCTAAAATCCAGTTCTAAAGGCGTTTCTCTACCGAACATATTGACGAGAACTTTCACTTTGCCTTTCTCTTGATCGATTTCCTCTACAACCCCGGTGAAGTTTTCAAATGGACCTTCCGTTACCTGGACGGTCTCGCCAATTTCGAGATCGATATCCACTTTTTTCTCATCAATGCCCATTTTCTTCAACAGTTTCTCAACTTCCTCTGGAAGTAATGGTGTCGGTTTGGAGCCACCGCCTGACGAACCAACAAATCCTGTCACACCGGGGGTGTTGCGTACAACATACCAAGAATCATCGGTCATGATTAATTCAACAAGTACATAACCGGGGAAAATTTTCTTTTTAACCACTTTCTTTTTCCCGTTCTTAATTTCTACTTCCTCTTCTTCGGGAACGATGACGCGAAAAATCTTATCTTGCATCCCCATCGTCTCAACACGTTTTTCTAAATTTGCTTTTACTTTATTTTCATAACCAGAATACGTGTGGATCACGTACCAATTTTTTTCCATATTAAGGGACGTTCTGTCCTTCCCTCCCGTCCTTAAAAGCTGATACAGACATTTACACCTTCGGTAATATTCCATATAACGATTTCTATTAAATTTTATGATCCGAATCGGTCTCTTTTAGATAAATTTGAGATAATTAAAAAACCCGTATCACCGGGTTTTTCTCAAATCCTATTACCATTATAACAAAGGATGTTGACGTTATTCACAAAAAAATTTAAATTCTTTATTCCAGGAAACAATATCTCGCACAAATGTATATTAATAAAGGATTAACTCGAGCAGAAATGAGATCCCTAGATCGATCAGTGTGAAAAAAATACCGAAAATGATGATTGTAGTGATTACCGTAATTGTATATTTGGTTAACTCGTTTTTTCTGGGCCAGCGAACTTTCCGCAACTCGGATGTAACTTTTTGCAAAAACTGGGGGATCCCTCTAAAAAAACTAACGATGCTTTCCATTTTAAACCTCCAAACGGGTATATTAGTGCCAATAAGCGCTTGATCCTATATCTTTTCAGGAAACACATGACAATTTATCCATAAATTTCGTTTACTCATCAACCAACCATATTTCCTTCATCGAACAAACTTTATCATGTTGCCGCTTGACACCCAACATGGCGCTGTAAACCACGGTTGACCAAGCCACGGCCGTCCGGGTTTCCTT
>CALKAK010000085.1 GCA_937983015.1 uncultured Bacillaceae bacterium
TTGTACCCTCCGAACCGATTCACGTAACAAAAAAGGAGCGACTTTCCCTAGAAAAGCAAGGGTGATATGGTAATCCAGGGGATGGACCCAATTTTTAAAGGGGTAGTCGTTTCTCTTCTCATTGATGAAGTTATAAAGTTGCATTTTTTGTTCTTCGGGAATTTTCACGGCAAAAAAATGATTGTTTTTCATAATCGTTCCCTTCTTGCCGTTTACTTTTATCAGCAATAGGTTTGCCTTTTTTGCTATGCTATCGATCGCTTCGAAAAATTCTTCTTCTTATTATTATCGGAGTTTTTCGCCCTTCATTGAATTTCCTTTTTTTATCGTATGGCCCCGCATTGTTTTTCAATATCTTCCTGTAACAATCGTTGTAGTTTACGTACTACCGGTCCCGGTTTTCCCGTTCCGATCCTTCGATCATCGACCATAGTGATCGGTATAATTTCTGCCGTTGTACTCGAAAGAAATACTTCGTCCGCCATCAATAAATCGGAAACGGTAAATGGTTTTTCACGAACGGGTATCTTTTCCTGTTGAGAAAGCGCGATGATGCGCTGGCGAGTGATCCCGTTTAAGATCATTTGGTCGGCGGGATGTGTTTGTACGATGCCATCTTTGACCATCCATATATTTGAGGAGCTTCCCTCTGTGATGATATCGCCCCGGTGTAATATCGCTTCAAAGCCACCGTTTTCTTTCGCCTTTTGTTTTAACAGTACATTTCCTAATAAACTGATGGATTTAATATCGCATCGCAACCAGCGTATATCCTCGGCCAGGACCCCTTTAACTCCCTGCTCCATTTCATCATCCGGTCTTTTGGCCGGAAGACAATATGCAAGTAAATTTCCCTCCATATCCTTCGAAAACTCATGGCGACGTGGAGCGATTCCCCTTGTGTATTGAATATAGATATTACACGAGGGAAGATTTTCCTTATCCAGCAATTCATGCAGTTGTTCTTCAAGCGTTCGCCTATCATAAGGGATCGTCATATAAATCTTTTCCGCACTTTCATATAGGCGCTCCAAATGTTCGCTCAATAAATAGGGACGGCCATTGTAAACACGTACGACCTCATAAATGCCATCCCCGAATTGATACCCCCGATCTTCAATATCGATATTCACCGAATAACGTTCCTTGATCGCACCGTTGAAAAGAACATACCCCATCATTCTTCCTCCCCTTTTGTTCAAGAAAAATTGTTTATATATTTTAAATAACCGCTGCCCATACGAATCAACTTAATGATTTCGCAAACCGAAAAGTTAAGGAAGACCGGTGTTTAGAAAAATATTTACATGGTCGGGAAGTCTTTCCCGGTTTATTTAGCCAGTTCGTAAATTGCCTGGGCATAAATGCTGGTCGCTTTTAGCAGATCTTCAATATACATATATTCATCTTTTTGATGCATTACATCTTCCCTACCGGGAAACATCGCACCAAAGGCAACTCCTTTTTTCAAGTGACGGGCATACGTTCCACCACCAATTGTAAGTAAAGTCGCTTCCTCACCCGTTTGTTCTTCGTAAACCTTTTTCAATATTTGAATGAGTTCATCGTTCTTATCAACAAAAAGCGGCTTGGAATCGCTAAGAAGGTTGACCGTAAACCCGAAAGGAAACACCTCTTCTTCCAATTTCTTGGCGCCCTTTAGCATATCATATGTGACCGGATAACGGAAATTCAAACCGATCTTTCCATTTTCCTCGCTATCGTAAGCAAAAATCGCAGCATTAACGGTCAATTCACCAGATTCTTCATCCTGATAGGCTATATTCAATTTACGACCGCGTGAATCCTGGAATAATTTTTCTTTGATAAAGGAAAAGTATCCCTTCGCCTTACTATCGATCGGTTCGTCGGCCAGGAAAGCGCCCAAATAAAGCCCCGCATTAACCCCTCTGTCAGGTTCCATGGCATGGGCAGATACGCCGTGTAAAGTTAAGGTAACGGTTTGCATCGTAACCTCTATGTCACCTGATAACCCGTATTTACGTAAAAAAGTATGGAAGCGTTCGGTAAGATCATCAGGGTCTTCCTGAAACTGAATGATCGCTTGAGCGTGATCCGGAACCATATTGTATCTTCGTCCCGCTTCAAACTTGTTCACTTTGTATTTATGAGCAGCCGTACCATTAACATGATCGACGTAAAGAAGATCAACACTGGCGATTCCTTTTTCCGCATAAATGATCGGAAAATCCGCATCCGGTACAAAACCTACATCGGGCATTTCCTCTTTTTGAAAATAATTCTTTATGCAGCGCATCCCGGACTCTTCATCAGTACCGATGATCAGCCGAACTCGTTTCGATAGTGGCAACCCCAATTCTTTGACGATTTTCAGCGCATAAAACGCAGCCATTGTCGGCCCTTTGTCATCGGCGGTTCCACGGCCATAAATCTTCCCATCATGGATCTCGCCACCGTACGGGTCAAAAGTCCAGCCGTCGCCTTCAGGAACGACATCAACGTGTCCGAGAACACCGACAAGCTTTTCACCCGAGCCCATTTCAATATGTCCGGCAAAATTGTCAACATTTTTGACCTGAAACCCATTTTCCTTACCTTTTTCCAACATATAGTCGAGCGCATTTTTCGGACCTTCGCCAAAGGGGGTATCTTCCCCAACAGTTGTTTCATCATACACACTTCTTATGCGAACGAGTCCTTGCAGATCGCGAATTAAATCATCTTTTCTTTTCAATACTTCAGCGTACCAGTCTATTTTAGGCAAATGACTCACTCCTGTTTTCCAAGTGTTTTTTAAACGAATTATTCATCCTGCTTAATATTACAATTTGTTTACCAATATATAAAGATTTTCTTAAAATTGTTTTACTATTCTTTCATTACTGGCAATATCCCTTTAAAATCGCCTGAATTTGGTATATACTAAATTATAACAATAAAAACGATTTGGAGTTGCATTAACGTACATATTTATGTTTTTATGCTTGTTGCCATTTCCTAAATTATTTTAGTTAGGGGTGTTGTTTTGAAAAATTCAACAGAAAGAATGTTGACGCGAGTAAAATCCGTTTACCTTTACATTTTAGAAAAGGGAACGGTAACAACTCAGGAACTCGTTGATGAATTCGGGATCACATCGCGTACCGTACAAAGAGACTTAAATATCCTGCGCTATAACGGACTTGTAAAAAGCCCCAAAAGAGGTATATGGACAACAACGAACAAAAAAGTAAAAATCTCTTGATGCTTAACATATAATTCGCCTTCTGGGCGTTTTTCTTTTCTATGATTTATAGGTAAGTAATGAAGCCAGTTCATCCTCAGTCAACTCACGATATTCTCCATCTCGTAAATCCTCATCCAATTGTAAAGGCCCCATGGCGATTCTCTTAAGTTCCACGACTTTTTTTCCCCGTGCTATAAACATCCTTTTGATTTGATGATATTTCCCTTCTGTAATTTCAACCAATACTTCAGAATGGACAGGGCCGCTCTTTACGATCGATAACTTTGCCGGCCTTGTGACATACCCGTCATCGAGAACGATGCCATTTTGAAAGGCCTTTACATCATCTTCAGCGACGATCCCCTCTACTAGCGCATAATATGTTTTTGTGACCCCTTTTTTCGGTGAAAGGAGATCATGCGCCAGCTGACCATCGTTTGTCAATAGCAATAATCCGGTTGTGTCTTTATCGAGGCGCCCCACCGGAAAAGGGCGGAAATGGCGATCTTCTTCCTCCAGCAAATCGATCACTGTAGGTTGTGTGACATCCTCTGTAGCCGAAAGAACGCCTTTCGGTTTATTCATCATGAAATAAACGAATTCTTTGTATATGACCTCTTCCCCGAAAACAAATATTCGGTCGCTCCTGGGATCAACATGTGTACATGGACTTTTGACAACTTCACCGTTTACAAGGATCGCCCCTTGTTTTAACAACCTTTTTGCTTCTTTTCTACTACCGTAGCCCATATTCGCCAACAATTTATCAATCCGCATGAAATCCTCACCCGATTTATTATATATTCATTTCGGCAGATAAAAAAATTCATTAGGCTCCTATCCCTTACCTTTTAGGCCAATATGACATAAACTATGGCAACACGATTGAGGAGGTATCCGTATGTTTCCTGTAGATTTTGATGAATTTTACCGGCAACAACCGCAATTTTTCCCGGGTTTTCCAGGACCTCCTGGAGGTGGCGGCCCACTGAACCGGCTTGAAAGACAAATAAATCGTCTAGAAAGAGAAGTCGACCGCTTGCAAATGCAGGTCAATCGCATGGAACAGCGATTATCCCGGGTAGAAAGACGGCTCGGCTTTTAACAGTAAGCGAAACACACAAAAAACCGTTCTAATCAATCTTTGTAACTTCCCAGAAACGAAATTAGGGAAGTTTTTTTATTTTAAGAAGATGCCAGTTTTTTCCAATTTTCTTTGCTTGTTCGGGAAAGAGAACTTGCAAAAGCCTTGTCCGCCAGGCGAGTACAAAATAAAAGAACGCACCTCCGAGCGCACAGATCACAACAAGAATCATTGCCTGGATCCGACCTTCTTGAGTCAAGAATAAAGCCAGGACTTTATACATTATGCCTACGACCGCTCCCATCATCAGGGAAAAAATGACGATCAAAAGACCACGTCTGATAACGAGCCGGTACGAATAATCGGCATAATAACGAATAACAAACATATTGATGATAATTGAAACGGAATAACCGATGGCCGTTGCGATGATCGCTCCTTTCGTTTCAAGTAATTCGATCAAAGATATATTCAACAACATTTTTATTAATAATCCCAATAACAAACTAAAAACGGTAAATTTTTGTTCATTTAACCCCTGAAGAATGGCCGCGGTAACGGAAAAGAGCGCAAATAAAATGGCTACCGGCGCATAAAACTGTAAAATTTCAGCGCCCAATTCATTGGCCCCGTAGAAAAACGTATAAATGGGTTGCGCCAGAATAGAAATTCCTAAACATGCGGGTAATGTTAAAAATAGTAAAACCTGGAATGTTTGATTCAAATGTTTATGCATTTCCCGAAAATTTTCTTTTGCGAAGGATTCGGTGATCATCGGTACCAATGTAATCGAAAATGCCGTGGCAATAGAAACGGGAATCATGATAATTTTATGCGAATTGAAATTTAATATTGAAAACATCGTATCGGAAACGGCCGCTTTTCCAATATTCACCATCGCCCGGTTAAACGTCAACTCATCCACCATCTGGAACATCGGATTGGCAACACCGACGACAACAAATGGGACTGCTGACATGATGATTTCCTTGTAAATGTCTTTGTAACCGAGATGGATTTCTCCCCTATCTTCTTTAAGCATGGCGTTTAAATACGGACGCCGTTTGTACCAATACCAGACGAGCACGGCCATGCCGCCAATCGCCCCGATAAACGCCGCAAAAGTAGCGACCTGCACGGCTTGCACAATTGAACCATTCATCACATGGATCACGATATATGTACCAGCAAGGAGAAAAGCGATACGTACAATTTGTTCAACGACCTGGGAAACCGCAGATGGTCCCATCGATTTATATCCCTGAAAAAAACCGCGGACAAGGCTCATAACCGGTACGATCAATAAAGCAAAACTAACGGAACGAATGACACTGATAACTTCTTCTAGGCTCGTGATCTGTTCATCATCGACGACGATCGTTTCGGCAAAAACAGGTGCCATAAAATAAAGGACGATAAATGCGATGAACCCCGTTATGATCATGACCGTGATACCAGAACGAAATAATTTTCGCCCGATCTTATATTCACCTAGAGCATTGTATTTCGAAATAAATTTTGAGACGGCCAGCGGGATTCCTGCGGTCGAAATACTGATAAAGATACTATAAGGGATATAACTATAATTATAAAGGGCGGCACCGTATGAGCCGATTAACCCGAAAAAAGGAATTACGTAAAATAAACCGAGCAGCTTTGATATGTACGTTCCTAGCGTTAATATGAAAGTACCTCTAAGCAAACTAGAAGATGTCATAAATTTTCCCTTCCTAAATGTGTTCACGTCATGAAATCATCGTTGAAAAATTACAATACTATTTGTAGTTTACATGTTTTATCCAATATTTCCAATTAGATTTTTAAGTTTGTCAAAATTATGTTCCTCATGCTCTTTAAATAAAAAAGCAAAAGAGGTCGTACAATTTTTAAAAAAAAAAAGATCGCTTTTCGTCACATAGAATTCGCGAGGAATTTTTTATGAAGTATATAAATAGCGAGGAAGGTTGCGAAATTTATCTAAGAAAAATATTTTTCATCTCGTTAAATTCAATCAATTCCCCTCAAGTTAATTATAAAACTCCGTATACTATTTTATATCGCTTTAAAAAAATAGTCATTTTGTGAACGCTACTCGCATAACGCCAATATTACTCATGGAACGAGAATACTTGTTAACGATTTTGCCAAAAATTTGTACTTTATTCCCGATAAATAACCATCGCTGAAAAGCAATAAATTTGTTCATCGTCCGTTTCTGTCATAGCGGCAATATTGTATTTGATATCGATTAATTGATCTTCATTGAGTTTTTGCAAAAATTGATTTACCTCTGCTTCCAGGTCTTTTTCGTGCTCGTAATCGAATAATTTGACTTTTACCACTAGCATAACCTCCTCTCATGTAAGGGGTTCTGATCTCGCTTTTATTAATTATTCTCCCTGTTTACGGACTTTTTTAAACATTCCGCAAAAACAAACTCCCCCCGGCTAGAGCCGAAGGGAGTTTACCCGTCTTAATTGGCCACAATATTGACAAGTCGCTTAGGTACTACGATGACTTTGCGGATCGTTTTACCTGCGAGCTGTTTCTGAACTTTTTCCGAAGCCATCGCCCGTTGCTCCAGTTCTTCTTTATCGCAATCGGCCGGAACGAAAATACGGTCTCTAATTTTACCATTGATTTGTACCACGATTTCGATTTCATCGTCAACCAATTTCGACTCGTCATATGTGGGCCACGGTTCATATGCTATTGTTTCATCATGCCCGAGCATTTCCCAGAGTTCTTCCGTAATATGCGGGCAAACGGGATTCAAGAGTTTAACGAAGCCTTCCATGTATTCCCGCGGTAATTCATCTTGCTTATACGCTTCATTAACGAAAACCATCATTTGTGAGATCGCGGTGTTGAAGCGAAGTTTCTCATAATCTTCTGTTACTTTCTTCACGGTTTGATGATAGACTTTTTCGAGTGGTCCGCCGGTTTTATCGACGATTTTATCGGTGATTTGTCCATTACCGTCAACGAACAAACGCCAGATTCGATCGAGGAATCGCCGTGCTCCTTCAATCCCTTCGGTGGACCAGGCTTTATCGGCTTCCAGAGGACCCATGAACATTTCGTACAAGCGCAACGTATCCGCGCCGTAAATTTCGACTATCTCATCAGGGTTGACCACATTACCTTTGGATTTGCTCATCTTCTCATGGTTTTCACCAAGAATCATTCCCTGATTAAATAACTTCTGGAATGGCTCTTTCGTAGGCACAACCCCGATATCATAAAGGAATTTATGCCAGAACCGGGCATAGAGAAGATGCAAGACAGCATGTTCCGCACCGCCGATATACAAATCCACCGGCAACCAATACTTTAATTTTTCTGGGTCGGCGATCATTTCATCGTTATGCGGATCGATATATCTTAAATAATACCAGCTACTTCCCGCCCACTGGGGCATCGTATTTGTTTCCCGGCGACCTTTTTTACCTGTTTCCGGATCGATTACTTCAAGCCACTCTTTAGCGTTGGCAAGCGGGGATTCACCGGTTCCAGAAGGTTTGATTTCTTTCATTTTCGGAAGTTCTAAAGGTAATTCATCTTCAGGAACGAGGGATTTCGTACCATCTTCCCAGTGGATGATCGGAATGGGCTCACCCCAATAACGCTGACGGCTGAAAACCCAGTCTCTTAATTTATAGGATACTTTTTTCTTCCCGTATCCATTTTCTTCCAGCCATTCAATCATCTTCGCGATGGCCTCTTCCTTATTCAACCCATCGAGGAAACCGGAATTAATATGGACCCCATCACCAGTAAAGGCACCTTCTTCAATATTTCCCCCGCTGACTACTTCTTTGATCGGCAAATCGAATTTTTTCGCAAACTCCCAATCTCGTTCATCATGCGCAGGAACGGCCATGATCGCCCCGGTTCCATAGGTCATCAAAACATAGTCGGCGATCCAGATCGGCAGCTTTTCATTATTCGCTGGATTGATCGCATAAGCTCCTGTAAAGACACCGGTTTTTTCCTTCGCTAAATCGGTACGTTCCAGATCGGATTTTCTAGAAACTTCCTCGATGTAATTTTCTACAGCCTGCTTTTGTTCCGGTGTGGTGATTTTTTTCACCAGAGGATGTTCCGGTGCTAATACACAGTATGTAGCACCGAAAAGGGTATCCGGGCGGGTTGTGAAGACCGTGAATGTATCGTCCGTACCATCTACCTTAAAGGTAATTTCCGCACCTTCAGAACGGCCAATCCAGTTCCGCTGCATTTCTTTGATGCTTTCCGGCCAGTCAAGCTCTTCAAGATCCTCCAGAAGCCGGTCGGCATATTCCGTAATTTTCAAAACCCATTGTTTCATCGGCCTGCGATAGACAGGATGTCCGCCCCGCTCACTTTTCCCGTCAATGACTTCCTCATTGGCCAGAACCGTCCCGAGTGCCGGACACCAGTTCACCATCACTTCCGTTTCATAGGCAAGACCTTTCTCATAAAGTTTCGAAAAAATCCACTGGGTCCATTTATAATATTTCGGATCGGTCGTATTGATTTCCCGGTCCCAATCGTAGGAAAAGCCGAGGGATTGAATTTGTCTTTTAAAATTCTGGATATTTTTTTGTGTGAACTCTGCCGGGTCATTTCCCGTATCCAGAGCATATTGTTCCGCAGGTAAACCGAAAGCATCCCAGCCCATCGGATGTAAGACATTATATCCTTGCATCCGTTTCATCCGGGCGACGATATCCGTCGCTGTATACCCTTCCGGATGGCCAACATGAAGACCGCTCCCGGATGGATAAGGGAACATGTCGAGAACATAAAATTTCGGCTTATCCGGATCTTCCGTCGTTTTAAATGTTTTATTTTCGAGCCAGTATTTTTGCCATTTCTTTTCAATCGCCTGATGATTATATGCTGCAGCCATTGGTCTCCTCCTTTTCCATGATCTTCAACGGCGAATCAATAAAAAAACTCCCGTCCTAAACAAAATGTTTGGGACGAGAGGTTCTCCCGCGGTACCACCCAAGTTAATGCAAAGAATATCTTTGCATTCACTCGTTATCCTTAACGCGGATTGCAGGACGGTAAATGCTACTTTACGTTCACATTTACGACTCCAAGGCGAGTTCGTGATGGTTCCTGATCGGCTCGCACCAACCGCCGACTCTCTTGACAGGCTTCATCACTACTACTCCTTGTCAACGTCTTGTCAATATTTCCTTCTCATTACCTGCCAGAATTTTTTGTAACGTATTGTTTGAAATTTATTATATGCATCTTTGGTAAAAAGTGCAAGACCTTTCCATTCCCCTCTCATCTATCCGATCATCTTTTTCAACTGTCAACTCGATTTCTTGAAATCATCCGGCTTGATAAATTTGCGATCTTGGATCAACAGCCAGATAAGATTGGCGATCATTAAAACAGTTATTCCCCAAAAAGCCGGATGATATACGTGAAGAACGATTCGTTGGAAAAATAGTGCAGCATAGATGCCGCCGATAATCGAACCGCCGATCTGGAAAATAAATTCCGGCGTACGATAAAAACCCTTTTCCATATTCGGTACCAAGAATGAAACAAGACGTGGCCCTAAATCACGGGCAGGATTATTCGCATAGTTGACCGAACTACCAAAGGCGATTCCGGTGGTCAATACGATTAAAGAAATTAAGATCGCGATGATCAATGAGGTGGTATGGAAGTGAATAAAGTTTAACAGGGCAAAAACAAATGTGAACGAGCCTACAGATTCATTAAATAGTAAAGAAGGTATATTTTCATTGCCAGGTGTCGGTAAAAACACTTGTAACTTACGCCTGGCCACAAAAGTTTCTTGAAAATGAACAATATAATAGAAATAGATCATCAGTGCACCGATAAAAGAACCTGTGAATTGACCGAGCAAGTAAATCACAAGTTCAATCCAATATACGTCACCTAAAATTAAATACGCGATGGAAACGAGGGGATTGATGTGGGCACCACCAAATGGTTCGACCAACAAATAGGAAAGACCATAACCAATCGCCCAGCCGAAAATCACAATAAACCATGGCCTTGCCGGTGCTTTTGTCCCTTTTAATAAAACATTTGCACTAACACCACAACCGATCATGATCAATAAACAACAGGCAAAAAATTCACGCAAAAAAATCTCCATTACCTCTCCCCCCTTTGTTGCAAACAGTAAGAGCTAAGCGACATTTTATATTTAGTATATATTTTCACAAAGCCTGTCCCATGCATTTTTTTAAAGTGGGCCATGAGATAAAGCATATATGAACCACATGTTCAACATAACAAACTTGAATCAATGAATTTTGGAGAAAAAACATTGACGGGATCCCGAGGAAAAAATTTAAGGTCTGCCAAAAGACAGACCTGGGACGCAGTAAGAAACAAGATTTATCGCATCTGCTGACCCTTTAAAATCATTTCATTTTGCAAAGATTGAATGGCTAGCCGCATGCGATCCAATTGTTCCCGTTGTTGCGCATTAGCACTACGATACATTGCCATTAATTCATTATAACGGTCCTCGAGCATTTGTTGCGCTTCAGTATACCCATCGACTTGTTCCACATTAACAAGCCGAGATCCTTCAATGAATTGAGCCCTGGCGTATTCTAAAGTACGTTCACAGTCTTTTACAAGTCTTTCCAACGCTTCTCTTGTCGTCATCTCGCTCCTCCTCGTAGAAAAATCGGTCTTTCCATATTATCTCTCATTCGCAAAATAAATTGCGACCAGAAACAGATAAACCTTATACTTTTTCCTGATACATTCTGATGTTATGATTAATATTGAAGCTATCAGTAATCACCGATTGCGGAGGAGCCGACACGATGAGATTATTAAAAATCCTTGAATTTGGACATCGATTATTGGAACAGGCAATCGATCCCGGTGCAATCGTGATCGATGCAACTTGTGGAAATGGACACGATACGAAATTTTTGGCCGAAAAGGTAGGGCCTTCAGGCAAAGTTTTTGCATTTGATATTCAAAAACAGGCCATCGCTGCAACAACCGAACTTTTACGAAAACATCAGCTTCTTGAACGGGTTACACTATTGCAAAAAGGTCATGAATACATGAAAGAATGGATACCGGTAAAATATCACGGGAAAATCAGTGCAGGAGTATTCAATCTCGGTTATCTACCTGGCGGGGACCATTCGATCATCACAAGACCGGAGACGACTTTAAAAGCCCTGCAAAGTTTATTGGCCATGTTAGCTTTACACGGCATCGTCGTATTGGTCGTCTATCCAGGTCATCCCGGCGGCGAAGAAGAAAAAAACGCCGTTTGCGAATATGTTTCCTCACTTGATCAAAAAAAGTATCAGGTCTTATTGTATCGATTCATCAATCAAAAAAATCATCCGCCGCTTTTGATCGCTATTGAAAAAATCAAAGGTGAAAAAAATTAGACTAATTTTTTATTAACATGGTTCGAAATTCGCCGCCATTTTCGGTATAATTTTCCGTTTAGATAAAAAAGCAGGCTCGTATGACCACCTGTTTTTAAAAGTTCGTACCGGATTTTCCGTACGTCCGGTTGTTCGGCGACTTTATCATCAGACAAATACAAGCCTAGTAACCCCCGCTGGATGAGGCGATGAAAAGCCGGAAAGGGAAGGCTATCGATTTTTTGTTCAGCATGGAGGGCAAACATTTTTAAGCGCTTGAGCAGGGTCGTTTCATCAGGGTAATAGGTGCAAAAATTTAAATCTCCTGCCTGGCGATCTTCCTTCTGATCGATCAAGTAATCGAGTAATATATGTAACCCCTGGATATAAGGGAAATATCCCTGGAAAATATTTTCCGCTTCTTCGCATGTAAAATGTGGATGTACCGCAACGGCAACTAGACAAAAAATCCCTAATGTAGATCCACAACAAGCGGAAAATTCATACCAGGTCAGCCCGGGATAATGTTGTTGATATCGTTCAAACCATTGTTGTAAACGAGGTACGCGGTCTTTATGTCGCACATGTTTATGTACTTGTAAAGCACAATAATATCTACATAATTGATTAACATAGGGTTGAATGAACTCGTAATTTTCCAGTTCAGATAAAACCTTTTGACAATTTATCACTAACGATCGTAAATATCCGCCATCATCCCGATTACTGCGAAAGCGGTAATAATTTCTCAGCTCTGTTTCTGGATTCAATGCATCTTCCATCGCCTCATGTAAAGCGGTAAAATCATTCGGGTCCAAGGAGCCACTACGGTCACATAAATTATCCAGATAATCGCTTATGGTCTGGAAAGAGACGATGAAGGAAACAATGGGCCTATGCTTTTCACCGGCTAATAATGAAAATATCGCCCCTCCTTCACAGTGAAATCTTTTCGAGTAGATACTTGCCAGGGCTTGCTGTTTTAATTCTTGATCAGGAATTTGCTTCGCTAAATTTTCCCAGCGCTCCAATTCCTGATGAACAGCTGGAATTACCCTTTTATAACTTAATCTCAACAAAGCCAAAGGATTTTCAGGGGTTTTCACACCAGGAACCTCCATTTGATAAATATACATATACGATAATATGTTTATTTACCTGAAATTATACGGTCATTCATTCAGTTTCCTTTTAGAAAACAAAATATTCTATAGAAGGTGATGAACTTGTATAAAATATATCCATACAAAGGAAAATATCCGAAAATTGCCGAAACGGCTTATATTGCGGATTTCGTCACGATCACCGGTGATGTGGAAATCGGTGACCATTCAAGCATTTGGTTCCAAACGGTAATTCGCGGGGATGTTGCACCGACAAGGATCGGCAAATATACGAATATCCAGGATCTTTGTTTGTTACATCAAAGTCCTGATCAACCTTTAATCGTCGAAGACTATGTGACCGTCGGACATCAAGTAACATTACATAGCTGTATCATCCGTAAAAACGCTTTGATCGGGATGGGTTCGATCATTCTCGATGGGGCGGAAATAGGTGAAGGAGCTTTTGTCGGCGCTGGCAGTTTAGTCACGCAAGGAAAAAAAATACCACCGCATACACTAGCCTTCGGTCGACCGGCAAAAGTGATTCGGGAACTGACGGATGAAGATCGAAAAGAAATGCAACGAATTATCAAAGAATACGCTGAGAAAGCGCAATCATACAAACGATTGAGCGAAAAACAAATCCAAAAATGAATCCGATTTTTTCATTTTAAAATTCATTGATGACAGAAATAAAACGGATTACATATCCCAAAAGATTTTTCCGGCCAACATTTTCCAATCGATCTTTTTATTCAATAAAAAGGTTGAAAACGTCAAGATCAACGTTTTCAACCTTTTTCTATACGGATATTTTTTTGACTAATTTTTCCTCTTTAATCACGTACTTCTTTTCCATAAATACGGCATGCCAGATCATAAAGCAAAGAACCGTCCAGATTTTACGGCTGTAATCGATTTTCCCTTTACGGTGTTCTTCTAACATCCACAGCACGTATTTCTTATTAATATACCGCTCCGTATCGCTTTCTTTGATGATCTGCACCGCCCAGTCGTAAAGCTCATTTTTCAACCAGTGGCGAATCGGAACTGGAAACCCTAATTTTTTCCTGTTTACCACATGATCCGGGATGATCCCTTCGGCGGCTTTTCGCAAAATATACTTCGTCTGATCCTTTCTAATTTTCAATGAATCGGGAATTTGCGAGGCGATTTCAAAAACGGGTAATGTCAAAAATGGGAGACGGAGTTCCAATGAAAAGGCGTTTGTCAATCTTTCTGCATTCGGTAAAATATCGCCGGTCAACCATGTGTGTAGATCGATATATTGCATTTTCGTAATATCGCTATATTCCGTGATTTCGGCATACAAAGGTTTTGTGATATCTGTAAAATAAACCGTATCATCATAAAATGGTAAAAGTTCTTTCTTTTCTTCTTCAGAAAAGATTTTCGCATTGCCGATGTATCTTTCTTCCAAAGGCGTTGTCCCACGGATGATGAAACTTTTCCCCTTTACCCCTTCAGGGATAAACTGGGCTATCCATCTCAGTAGGTGAAGAAATGGTTTCGGGATATACCGGAAAATCGCCAAGGACTTTGGTTCCCGATATATACCATAACCGGCGAACAATTCATCCGCACCTTCTCCTGACAACACGATGTCCACCTTTTCAGCCGCATTCCGGACAAGGAAATACGTCGGTACGCATGCCGGATCGGCGAGCGGATCATCCATTAAATACATGATGCGCGGGATCTCCCCGGCGAATTCCTCTGGTTCTATTACATAACTTTCATTATCGATCCCTAGCGCCTCGACCGTTTCCTGAACCACATCCAACTCATTAAACCCTTCACGGTGAAAACCGACGGAAAAAGACTGTAAACGCGGATTCACTTCTTTAGCGATGGATGCGACCAATGTTGAATCAATTCCCCCAGATAGAAAGATCCCTATCGATTCATCTTTTTTCACTTGGTTATAGACGGATTCTTTGATGGCATCTCGTATGGATTGTGCCCAACTATCCGGTGATTTCTGCAAAGGACGAAATGTTGCCTGAAAATAGCGGAAAGTTTTTAAGGGTGAATCCGGTTTTTTGATGAAATAATGGCCCGGTAACAGTTGTTTGATTCCTTTTGTCAACGTATATGGTTCAGGCGCAAATTGGTATGTCATGTAATGTTGCATCGCTTCTCGATCGAGAGGGCGTTCTTCCATAATTTGAAAAATACTTTTTTTCTTTGTGGAAAACATCGTCCAGTCATCTGTCTCAATATAATATAGGGGCTTGATCCCGAAATGATCACGGGCACCGAACAGTTGGTGGTTCTCAAAATCCCAGATCAAAAAAGTAAACATACCTCGTAATTTTTCTACCATTTTTTCTTTATATACGGAAAATAAATGAATCAATAATTCGGCTTCTGTTTCCGCTACATATTCCGTACCATTTGCGGATAGTTCCGTACTCAAGCGTTGAAAATTATCGATTTTCCCCGAGAATACCACTTGATAGTTTTTGTTTTTAAACGAATATGAATTCGCGCTTTTTTTCTTTGCATAAACACCTAACGATATATATGGTTCATGGGTTTCTTCTACATAATTATAAAGATTTCCCGTATTCGTACTGAACAAAGTACGGAAAATTTCACGATTTCTTTTATAACTGGAGTCAGATTCATAGAGCATACTGATAAAATTCTCCATTTTTTCTCTCCTTGCTAAAAAATTTCTGGCCTTTCTCGTATTCAAATCGTTCATTTCCTGTCAATTATACCATTATAATCATTTTAAAATCTATTATTCATAGAATTAAAGGAAAATTACCAGTTCATCCAAAAAAAGGATGCCATACTACGATCAAAACATATAGTGCCAACCAGAATACAAAAAAGAAAAGCCTCACTTCGAATCTAAATGAAGAATCTGCGTTACATAACAAAGATATAAAGGATCATAAAAAAATGACTTAACATCTAAAAGCTAAATCATCAATTACATCAAATATTAAATCATTCCAAACAGTAATAATATTTTGTATACATTAATATGAAAAGAAAAAAGAGGAAATGAAAGATGCTCGTTCACTCATCTCCTCTTTTAAAATTCACTCTTATAAAGTTTCTAATGCTTCCCTACGTAAAACATCTGCTAAATCCGTTTTTTCCCAAGGCAAATCAAGATCTGTTCGACCGAAGTGCCCGTAGGTAGCGGTTTGTTTATAAATAGGTCTTAGTAGATCGAGCATCTTGATAATTCCCGCCGGGCGCAAATCAAAATGTTTACGTACGAGTTTTTCCAACACATCTTCCGAAACAATTCCCGTACCAAAGGTGTTAATCGCGATGGAAACGGGTCGGGCCACACCAATAGCATAGGCGATCTGTACTTCACACTTTTCAGCCAGACCAGCCGCAACGATATTTTTCGCGACGTAGCGAGCCGCATAGGCTGCTGAACGATCGACTTTCGTAGGATCCTTACCGGAAAAAGCACCGCCGCCATGGCGGGCATACCCGCCATATGTATCGACAATAATTTTACGTCCTGTCAATCCCGCATCTCCCTGGGGACCACCGATGACAAATCTACCAGTAGGATTAATAAAATATTTTGTATGCTCATCGATTAATTCATCGGGAACTACGGGGTTGATCACGTATTCGATCATATCCGCGGTAATTTTTTCTAAAGTAACATCCGGATGATGTTGGGTGGAAATAACTATTGTATCCACTCGAAAAGGTTTTCCATCTTCATCATACGCAATGGTTACCTGGGTTTTCCCGTCTGGTCGTAAATACGGTAAAATTCCTTCTTTACGAACTTGTGCTAATCGGCGGCTTAATTTGTGGGCAAGGGAAATCGGTAAAGGCATCAATTCTTCCGTCTCATTACAGGCAAATCCGAATACGAATCCTTGATCACCGGCTCCGATCGCTTCGATTTCTTCGTCAGTAAACTTTCCTTCACGGGCTTCCAGGGAACGATCTACCCCCATCGCAATATCCGGCGATTGTTCATCGATAGCCGTTATTACCCCACAAGTATCCGCATCAAAGCCATATTTCGCCCGCGTATAACCAATTTCCCGCACAGTATCCCTAACGATTTTCGGTATATCTACATAGGCTGTCGTTGTAATCTCTCCTGTGACAAAAACTAATCCGGTCGTTACCGTAGTTTCCACCGCAACCCGGGCATGTTTATCCTTTTCCAGGATCGCATCTAAAATCGCATCGGATATTTGATCGCATATTTTATCCGGATGCCCTTCCGTTACCGATTCGGAAGTGAATAGTCGTTGCTTCATCGTCTACCTCCTAAACTGACACCTAAAAAGGGGTATCATTACTTCGTCATTTATTAAAAAATTCACAATATCCGCTCAATTCGTTTGTATTGTTCTTTAGATAATAATAAAATAGAAACAGAGTAAATTGAACGATCGGTTTCATTAATTCTGGAAAAAAACATTTTTTAATCATTCATTCACTCATTACCGACAAATCCCTTTTAGCCAGATCGCCGAAAATGTAAATTCAGCTGTATTTAAAATTTTAACTGGAGTAAAACAAGGAAATGGGAATCGATTCATTTCCGGCCAATATTTTTAAAAATATCTATCAAAGATTAATCATACATGAACGGGGGAAACCCTGTCAATTCATAATAATCAACTCCATTAACCAAGACATTTGCTATACACCTTTTTATTTTTTATTTCTATAATGGAAATTGAGCGAATTAGTGTGTATTATTTTATTAAATATGATATACTGTTTTCGTCAGTATGAAAATAAAGGAGTCGGTTTACTTGATGAACTCGATTCGTATGGTGAATGAACTTGATGAACTGATCAATGGCAACAACGCAGCGATACAACTGTCCGTTCCAAAATTGGTGGAAAAAGTGATCGAGAGAAATGAAGGGCAGCTTACCTCCACAGGAGCGGTAGTCGTTACAACCGGGAAATATACGGGACGGTCTCCCAAAGATAAATTTTTCGTTGCCGAGGAAAGTGTAAAAAATAAAATTGATTGGGGAGACATCAACCAGCCAATTTCTTCCACAACATTTGTCAATTTGTACAAAAAAGTGCTGGACTATTTAAAAGAGAAAGATGAAATATTTGTCTTTAAAGGATTTGCCGGTGCAGATCCGAAATACCGTTTACCGATTCAAGTGATCAATGAATATGCTTGGCATAATCTTTTTGCCCATCAGTTATTTATTCGACCGAATGAATCTGAACTTTTGCATCATCAAGCAGAATTCACGCTTATTTTCGCACCTGGATTTAAAGCAGATCCGGTCATAGATGGTGTAAGGTCAGAAACCTTTATTATTATTTCTCTAGAACAGAAAATTGTGTTGATCGGTGGCACAGAGTATGCCGGCGAAATGAAAAAAGCGATTTTCACAGTGATGAATTACTTACTACCTGAAAGAGGAATTTTGTCAATGCATTGTTCAGCTAATGCTGGACCAGAAGGCGATATCGCGCTTTTCTTTGGATTATCCGGTACTGGGAAAACTACATTGTCTACCGATTCTGAGCGAAAATTAATCGGTGATGACGAACATGGATGGACGGATGAAGGTATTTTTAACATTGAAGGTGGTTGTTATGCCAAGTGCATCAATTTATCGAAAGAAAATGAACCACAAATCTATCAAGCAATTCAGTTCGGTGCCATTTTAGAAAATGTCATCGTCGATCCACAAACCCGGGTACCAGATTATACAGACGCTAGTCTAACGGTTAATACTCGTGCCGCATATCCCTTGCACGCCATCGAAAACATTGCCGTGCCAAGCATCGGTGGCCATCCAAAAACGATCATTTTCTTAACGGCGGATGCCTTCGGAGTGTTACCACCGATTTCACTTTTAACTAAAGAACAGGCGATGTATCATTTTCTGAGTGGGTACACAAGTAAAATCGCCGGAACTGAACGGGGAATTACCGAGCCGGAAGCTACCTTTTCCACATGTTACGGAGCTCCATTCCTTCCATTACCAGCGCAAAGATACGCCGAATTACTCGGTGAAAAAATCGATCGCTATAACGTCAAAGTTTATTTAGTCAACACCGGATGGACCGGTGGTGGGTATGGTGTTGGTGAACGTATCAAACTATCTTATACACGGGCCATGGTCAGAGCAGCCATTGCGGGAAAATTATCATTCGATCAAACAGTTCGTGATGACTTTTTCGGTCTATATGTGCCAAAAACCGTTCCAGGTGTACCAGATGATCTCTTAATGCCCATCAATACCTGGTCAGATAAAACAGCCTATAAACAAACAGCAAAGGAATTGGCAGAACGATTTCGGAATAATTTTCAAAAATTCCAAGGAGTTGACCCGAATATTGAAAAATTAGGAGGGCCGATCATCTAAAATTCCTTCCAACCACCTTTTTGCTTCATAACCTATAAATTTAAGAACAGGGGCAGATCACCACCCCTGTTCTTTTTACTTTCATCAGAAATATTAATTTGTTGTTTTCAATTTCAGAAGCCGATAATAAAGTACAGTTTCTTGTTCACCAAGTTCAAGTCGCTCGATAACTCCTTCGCCGACGGGAACATCCTCCTCCGTTCTTTTAATAAGAATCGGTACATCTAATGGAAATAAATAATAGCCTTTTTTCACCAGGCGAAAGCGATTTTCCCCTAATCTCTCCTCCTCACCATATGTCATGACCTCAACTTCTAATTGTAAAGGCATCCCCATTTTTCCACATCCTTCCAAATTTAATCGATATGTAACGTTTTTGATTCCATATCTGATTAATTAAACTATAGCAAAATTTTTTCCCGATCGCGGAAAAAGAAATGAAGTCCCTTCATCCCTGGCTGGAAATATTTTTTCCGGGTTTAAAGATTGAAATTATTGGGCATAGGCGTTCACACATTTTTCGCCTCCCTCATAAAATAACTTAGTCAAAAATGATGAACTTTTATCGGGAGGATCATGTATGAAGCGAAAACATATATGGCTTGCTGGCTTATTGATCGCTCTATCGTTCCTGTTATTCGCCTGTTCTGGTAAAAACCAATTTCAACAAATTAAAGTCGCTGAAGTCACTCACTCGATTTTTTATGCACCTTTATATATCGCCATAAAAGAAGGTTTCTTTGCGGAGGAAGGACTAGAAGTGGAACTAACTACCGTACCCGGTGGTGACAAAACGATGACGGCACTCATCTCCGGCGGTGCTGACATCGCATTGATCGGGGCCGAAACGAGTATTTATGTAAACGCACAAGGTGCCGAAGATCCAATCATCAATTTTGCACAATTAACGCAAACCGATGGAAC
>CALKAK010000086.1 GCA_937983015.1 uncultured Bacillaceae bacterium
GAACGGAATTTTGCCAGCGGTTTCAATCCCTCTGCCTCTGCTTTTTCGCGATCCATGATCAGGACGCTTGCCGCTCCGTCACTCATTTGCGAAGCATTTCCTGCCGTTACCGTCCCATCCTTCTTAAAGGACGGTTTCAATGTCGCCAGTATTTCCATATTTGTTTCAGGACGGACACCTTCGTCCGTATCGAAGAGGACCTTTTTTTCTACGAGTTTATTATCGTGATCGACGGTACGGAAGGTCACTTCGATCGGTGCGATCTCTTCTTTGAATTTGCCCTCCTGGATCGCTTTATAGGCTTTCTTATGACTGTTTACCGCAAATTGATCTTGTTCTTCCCGCGTAATGCCGTATTTTTTCGCCACTTCTTCCGCGGTATGACCCATGCTCATGTAATATTCCGGTGCCTCTTCCGCCAGTTTCGCATTCGGGCGGATCACGTTCCCCATCATCGGCACTTGACTCATCGATTCGACACCACCGGCCAGAACCGCCTCGGCTGCCCCGAGCATGATCTGCTGGGCACCGTAAGCGATCGATTGCAGTCCGCTGGAACAGTACCGGTTGATGGTGATCGCCGAAACCGTGTGGGGAAGACCGGCAAGGGCGCCAATATTCCGCGCGATATTTAACCCTTGCTCGGCCTCCGGCATAGCACAGCCCATGATCAAATCGTCAATCGGTCCATCATAATGATCCGCCCGTTTTAATGTCTCCCGAATCACATGTGCACCGAGGTCATCCGGACGCACGTGTGCCAGAGTACCTTTTCTCGCTTTACCAACGGGCGTTCTAGCCCCGGCAACAATGACCGCTTCTCGCACGATCCATTCCCCCTTGTTCATACCTAGGATTTTTTCATTAATTTCTCAGTGGCTTTCCTTTCAGTAACATGTGTTGCATACGCATCTGCGTCTTCGGTTCACCGATTAGGCTGAGGAAAGCTTCCCGCTCTAGATCCAGTAGATACTGTTCATCCACTTCTGTGCCGAACGGTAGTCTTCCACCAGCCAGAACATAGGCTAATTTTTTCGCGATTTTCAAATCGTGCTCGGTGATGTAACCGCCGTTGTACATGTTTTGCGCACCTAGTAGGAGGGCCGCATAACCTGTTTCGCCAACGACCGGCACCTTCTTCCGCGGTCTTCCCCGATACCCCTTATCGTAAAGATCGAGCACGACCTGTTTGGCATCATAGTGGAGATGATCGGCATTGCGGCTGATTCCATCTTGATGACCGAGGAAACCATATTCTTTCGCCTCCTCGGCGGAGGTTGAGACTTTGGCCATCGCAATCGTTTCGAACACTTTATTGGCCACTTCTTGCAAATCGAATTTGACGCCTTTAGGCATATTTTCCAGATGCTTAATGTAGAGCTCCTTCGTTCCACCACCACCCGGAATCAGGCCAACACCGACTTCCACAAGACCGATATATGTTTCTGGTGATGCCTGAATACGTGCCGCCGGCAGGCACACTTCCGCACCACCGCCAAGAGCCATCTGGTGTGGAGCGGCAACTACCGGTTTCGAACTGTATCTAATCCGCAGCATCGTCTGCTGGAATTTACGGACGACAAAATCGAGTTCATCGAAATTTCCGTCCTGGGCTTCCATCAACATCAAACCGAGGTGGGCACCGACACAGAAGTTTTTCCCTTTATTCCCGATGACAAGTCCCTTCCAGTTTTTCTCGACTTCATCGATGGCTTCATTGATCATCTGTAAAATGTCGAGACCGATCGCGTTATTTTGCGAATGGAATTCAAGGAGCAGGACATCATCGCCAATATCGATGAGACTTGCACCGGTATTCTTCCTGATCACTTTCCCTGCTTTTTTCAGTACCTGGAGATCGATTTCTTTCGGATGCTTTTCGATCCGTTGATACTCGCCATGATGGTAATAGTAACGATCCAGGCCCTCTTCTTTATAAAAGCTAGTAAAGCCGTTTTTCAGCATCTCCTCAATCCAGGCGGGAATCGTGTACCCTTCTTCTTTCATCCTGGCGACAGATCTTTCGAGACCGATCGCATCCCATGCTTCAAACGGGCCGAGTTCCCAGCCGAATCCCCATTTCATCGCACGATCAATAGAAACGATATCATCGGCGATGTCATAGGCGATCTCCGCTGTATAAAGAAGGGTATTAACGAAAACCCGCCATAAGAGCCAACCGGCACGGTCCTCGGCATAAACGAGTGCCGGTAAGTTCTTCCGTACGTCGCGAGTTTGTTTCGCCATTTCCGTTGAAGCCGTTTTCAGTTTCTTCCGCGGCTCGTATTCCATCGTCGCAACATTTAATTCGAGGATCTCCTTACCTTTTTTCAGATAAAATCCTTGACCGCTTTTGCTCCCGAGCCAACCCTTTTCTAGCATCTTATGGATCAAATCGGGGACTTTAAAGGCTTCTTTTTCCTTTCCTTCCGTCTGTTCATACACGTTATTGGCAACATGCACGAACGTATCCAGACCGACAACATCCAGTGTTCTAAAGGTCGCGCTTTTCGGGCGTCCGATGAGGGGCCCGGTGACGGAATCGACTTCACCAATCGAATAATTATTTTCTAAAACTTCCTTTAATGTCACGAGCAAGCCATACGTGCCGATCCGGTTGGCGATAAAGTTCGGTGTATCCTTTGCAAGGACAACACCTTTACCGAGGATATTTTCCGCAAACTCCTTCATGAACCGTACAACTTCCGGATCGGTGTCCTTCGTCGGAATAATCTCCAGCAGTTTCAAGTAGCGTGGCGGATTAAAGAAATGGGTACCGAGAAAATGTTTCTTAAAATCTTCGGAACGACCTTCTGCCATTTTGTGAACGGAAATACCGGATGTGTTCGAGCTTACGATCGAACCCGGTTTCCGAAATCGGTCGATTTGTGCGAAAACCTGTCTTTTCACATCGAGCCGTTCGACCACAACCTCAATGATCCAGTCTGCTTCACGAACTTTTTCGAGATCGTCTTCAAGATTACCAGTCTCTAACAATAGCAAATTATCTCTGTGGGTTAATGGCGCAGGTTTTTGCTTGAGCAGGCGTTTTTTCGCCGCTTCCACCAGACGGTTACGGACTGCAGGATCCTCCAAAGTCAGTCCCTTCGCCTTTTCTTCCTCCGTCAATTCTTTCGGAACGATATCCAGCATGAGTGTCGGAATACCGCAATTGACAAGATGCGCGGCGATTCCTGACCCCATCACCCCAGATCCGATCACCGCTACTTTCCGGATTTGTTTGACCAATGTTCACTCCCCCTTGCCGAAACGAAAATGTTTTCTTGAATGAATACTCATTCATTTTACCAGTAAAAAAATGAATCAGCATTCTTTATCATAAAATATATAAAATTTTTCTTCTTTTCGCAATCATTTCGCTCGATCTTTTTTTCAATTTTACTTTTTAAATAAATTTTTCAGCACAAACCAGACATTCGCCGGTCTTTCCGCCAGGCGGCGCATGTAATAGCCGTACCAATCCGTGCCGTAGGGAACGTACACACGAACTTTATAACCTTCCCGTAACAGTTGTAACTGTAGTTCGGACCGGATGCCGTAAAGCATCTGGAATTCGAATCGATCGTATGGGATCCCCTTTTCTTTTATGTACTTTTTGGCATCCTCAATAATCGCCTCATCGTGAGTAGCGATCGCCGTATAATAGCCATGATCCAGATGGTAGTGGATCAGTTTTTTGAAATTTTCATCCACATCCCTCTTGTCGGGATAGGCCACCTCCTCGGGCTCTTTATAAGCTCCCTTGACCAGGCGGAGACTGGCTTTATAATCTATTAAATCTTGCAGATCCTTTTCCGTCCGGTACAGGTAAGCCTGTAAAACCGTCCCCAGCAGATCGTATTCCGGTTTGAGTTTTTTGTAAAGTTCCAGAGTTTTTTCGCATCTAGCAAAATCTTCCATATCAATCGTAACGAACACACCATGTTCCCGTGCGCTGTTCAATATTTTTAATAAATTTTCCATCAAGATCTCATCGGATAGATCGAGTCCCAAAGAAGTTAATTTAATCGATAGTTGCGCGTCAAGATTTTCCCGGCGGATGGCCTCGATCGTTTTCAAGCAGTTCTCCGTCACATCTTGCGCTTCTTCTTCTCGCTCCACAAACTCGCTCAAATAATCGATCGTCACGCATAGCCCCTGTTCATTCAACCGTTTAATCGTTGCGACGGCTTCATCCAGGGTTTGTCCTGCTACAAAACGCGCCGCTCCAAAGCGAAGCCCGTATTTTTTCGCCATTTCTTTCAACCATTTATTATTGGATAAAAATAAAAAGCAGTTCCGCAATATGCCTTCCATCCTCGATCCCCTTCTCTTTAAAATTCCTCATCGCTGAAAACATGGATATTGTTTGCTCTTTATCTGATAAAAGTATATCCGTAAAATTTTTATTTTTCAAATGATTCACTTATGCATAAAATGCCGGAATTCAGGGATACTAATTTTTGTATAAAACTAAATCAGTTTGGAGGGAAACTCATGCAAAATCAAAATATGCAGCAAGGTATGGGAATGGGACAGCCCCTGCCCCAACCACCCCAAGTCATTACGGTAAAAGACTCCCTGTACCTGAAAGACATGCTTTCCTGGAATCTATTGGCGATGAAAAAAGCCCACTACTTTGCAAATCAATGTCAAGACCAAGAAGTGAAAAACTTGCTTAACAAAGCGGGGCAGATGCATCAAAAACATTATCAAATCATTTTGAACCAACTGCAGGGTAATATCGGAAATAAACAGTATATGATGTAAGGAGGAAAAGCGATGCAGCAACAAAAGAAAATTCAGAACCCGGAAACGCAAATTCCGAAAACCCCGGAGATGAATGATCGCGATTTTATCAACGATATGCTCGCTACGGAAAAATATATGACCGCAGGATATAATGTCTTTCTTGATGAAGCCAGCCATGAAAGTCTATATCAATCGATGTTGCAAATTTTCACCGAAACGCAAAACTGCCAGCGGGAACTGTTCAATCTCATGTTTAAAAAGGGCTGGTATAGTTTTGATGCTGCTGACCCGCAAAGTTTACAGCAAGATTATCAACAATTTCAAGGATACCAAAATCAATTCCCTTATACCCATTAACGGTTGATCCGAGGATGCCGGACTTGTTTCCAGCGGGAAATAAGCTTCCGGCTTTTTTTATCGAAAAATTTCCGCCTTCCTTACTATATGAACTTCTAAAAAAATAGCCAAACATGGTATACTTTTAGTATCAAAAACATTTTATTTCACGGGAAAATGAATTCCTTTTTTGGAAGGAGATTGATCTTGCGCCATTCAAAATTACTTTTCTGGTCCCTGGAAATATTGATCATATTAGCGATCATCTATTTTGGTTCCCAAGTATCTTTTTTATTTGAACCCATTATTATTTTCTTCTCGACACTATTTTTTCCGATTGTTATTGCCGGTTTTCTCTATTTCATTCTCAATCCCGTTGTCGATTTTCTGGAAAAATTGAAATTCCCGCGGTCACTGGCCATTTTAACCATTTTTTTAGTTTTCATCGGGTTGATCGTGCTCGTAATTACCATCGGTGCCCCGGTCTTAGGCCAACAAATTAAAGAATTGATCAGTGACATCCCGAAATATTTCGACCAGTTACAACAATTTTTCAATGAATTTTCCGATACAGCTGCTTTTCAGTGGATCTTAACCCAACAATATGTCAGCCTGGAAAGCATTGAACAGTGGGTGATGGACGCCCTCGTTAAATTACCGGATGCCTTCTCGGCTGGGATTTTCGGACTCGTTAGCATCGTGGCGAATATCGCATTAGTGATCGGTACGGTTCCTTTTTTACTGTTTTTCATGTTAAAAGATGGGCACAAGCTGCCGGGTGCGATCGTGCGCTTTTTGCCACCTGCTTATCGGAATGAAGGGCTTAAAATCTTAAAAGATATGTCCAGCACATTACAAACTTACATACAGGGGCAATTCATTGTCGCCCTCTGTGTCGGAACGTTGTCTTATATCGGTTACATCATCATCGATTTACCGTACGCGTTAATTCTCGCTTTGATCGTTGCCTTGACGAATATCATTCCTTACCTCGGACCGGTACTGGGAACGGCACCGGCGGTCATCATCGCCCTCTTCAAGTCCCCAATACTGGCGCTCCTGACCATTGCCGTCGCGGTTGTCGCCCAGCAGACCGAAAGTAATTTGATTTCGCCGCTTGTGATCGGCAATAAATTGCAAATGCATCCCGTGACGATCATCATCATCTTGCTTGTTGCCGGAAATATCGCCGGCGTAGTCGGGTTGATTCTCGGTGTTCCGTTCTATGCGGTAACCAAAGTGATCGTCCTCAATATCGTCCGCATGATCAAGCTACATCGCGAGGCGCTGGAACTGGAAAAAGAACAACAAACCACGGGATCGGCGAAATAAACAAAATAGCGATAAAAAGACTCGCATGAAGTCTTTTTATCGCTTTTAATCTGTATATTCATCCGTGCTTCTATGTTTGTTTCGTTCTTCTTCCTGTAAAAAGCGGATAAAATAATCCCACGCCTCGACCGGCATTTTTTCAACGAGATGAATGTAATATTTTTTTCGGTCATCACCAAGAAACGAACTCTGTTTGACACGGTTAATCATGTATTGTACGCTAATTTTTTCCATCTCACGTTTATTCAATTTAATTTCCCGGTAAAGAGCCATTCCGAGAGCGCCGAGAAAAGCATAGAGAATTAAGGGAAAGCGCCGGTCCATAAATTCCGGAGCGAAAAACAATAAATAGATCAAATTCACCACGGAAATACCGATCAAAGGCACGGTCCAGAACATATAACGGGACGATTTTCGAGCCAGCGGTAAAATCAAGCGTTGAATCGCTTCAATTTCTTTTCTAACATGCTCCGACATGTTATTGGTGATCATAAAATGATTCACATAATCTCATCCTTTATTAATTTTTTTTAATCCAAAATCATCTTAATGAAAAACGATCGTTCTTTCTCCAACTCTATCATAACAAAATAACAGCTTCTATTCATCCTACAAGAATTGCGATGTGCTGGCAAAAATAACCCATCTTCGTGAAAACCTGAATCTACATCCCGTCTATTTCCTAGCGTTGAAAAAGGAACAGCCCTGAATTTGCAAGGCTGTTCCTTTTTTTACATTATGCACGAATTTCTTGGCGCATGAACAAAACATAGCTGACGGCAAAGCAAATCAAGGTGGCGGCGATCATCGCGGTAATCTGCGGCCAGACGAGCAACAAGCTTTGACTCAACGGTAGCGGGCTCGTTACCGCCCCGGCCATCTGTTCCGCCGTAACGATGCCGACATACCTCGTGGTAGGTGACAAAAGAACCGATACCAACTCATTGAATAAATAGTTCGGTGATAACCGCATTAATGCCAGAACCCAGCCATATCGAGCGAGCAATTCGCCCATCGTAGCAATTTGTTCCACGTTCAAAACATTATTGGCGAACAAATTGACGATGATCGGGAAGAATACTCCGAAAAATAACCATACTGC
The DNA here is from genome assembly GCA_937983015.1 of uncultured Bacillaceae bacterium. GTDB lineage: Bacteria > Bacillota > Bacilli > Bacillales > Caldibacillaceae > CALGAD01. The sequence goes on from CALKAK010000086.1 coordinate 7,523, forward strand.
AAGGCTGGCCAGGGCGGAAGTGGCCGCCTGCTGGAAAATCACCGAAAACAAGATGCCGAGATTGAGCCAGAAGGCAATGTAAACGATACACATGAACAGGAAGAACATGATACGGGCAAATTCTTCCCAGGTTGGTGGAATACCGAGGATTAAAATCCCGAGCGCCATTACCAAGAACCCTAAAGAAAAGAAAAGCAGAGTTAATAATAGTACGGAGGAAACGAATTTGGCGTTGATGACATAATCCCGCGGTACCGGCTGCGACATCAGGCGACTCAATGTACCCCGGTTTCGTTCGGAATTGATCGCGTCAAACCCTAATGCGATTCCCAATAATGGTCCGAGTAAACCGATAAACGTAATGAAGGAGGGCATCGTCCCGTCAGAAACGGTGAACAAACTTAAAAACAGGTAGGCGCCTCTACCGATCTTCTGTGCGTCCTTCGAAGCCTCGACCACATCCTGAATGGTCGTCACCGCCGTATAGAGGGATGCGATACAGGTTAAAAGGATGATTCCCAGCAAGATGACGATGCGCCAGCTGCGAATGGAATCGGCAAACTCCTTACGCACGATCCGCCAGAAAGCCTGACGATCGGGCCGTTCTGAACCAGATGATTCATCAGCTGTAAATATGCTAGTGATTTTTTCGAGCCAACGTGGTAAGGTTTCCTTCAGCTTTTCCGTCATCGTTCTTCACGCCCTTCGAAATAGCGATGATATATTTCATCGAGACCGAAGTCTTTTTTGTTTAATCGCAATAAAGCCGCACCGGATTGAACGATTCGCTTACTGATTTCCGCCGAGACATCATCGCCACAATAGATCTCGAGACGCTGATCGAACCGTTCTACCTTGTGAACAGAAGGGATGGATTGAATCGTTTTGATAAGCTCTGAAGTTACTTCATCCACCGTCACCTGAATGACATAGTTATCCTGGATGAATAACTTCTTCGCTAATGTATCCAGATCCCCCTCGGCCAACAGTTTCCCTTTAACAAAAATACCTACACGATCACAAATTTGTTGAACTTGATGCAACTGATGGGATGAAAGGAGGACGGTGATCTGCTCTTCTTCGCTTAATCGTTTGATCAGCTGCAATAAATCGCGAACCCCTTCCGGGTCAATGCCGAGGGTGGGCTCATCGAGGATAATCACTTCTGGATTTTTTATCAGTACATCGGCAAGGCCGAGACGCTGTCTCATCCCCCGGGAATATGTCCCGGTTTTTTTATCAGCCGCCTCGAGTAAATCGACCCGTTCCAGTAATTCAAATGCTCTTTTTTTCGCTTTTTCCCCGTAAATTCCATTCAATTCCGCAGTATATACCAGATTTTCCAGGCCAGTCATGTTCCCATAAAAACCGACGTTATCGGGTAAGTAGCCGACGCGTTTTTTCACACCGATTGGATTGCGGGTGGAATCGATTCCGCATACCGTTACTTTACCGCTTGTTGGCTCGCTTAGGCCCAAAATCATTAAAATCGTTGTCGTCTTCCCGGCCCCGTTCGGACCGAGAAGACCAAAGATTTCACCTTTTTTTATCGACAGGGAGAGATTTTTTACCGCGTAGAGATCGTCGTACTTTTTCGTTAGATTTTCCAGTTGGATGATCGTTTCGGTCAATGTTATCTCCTCCCGTATTTCTTGAAGATGTAATACAATCCACCTACCACACCGGCGATGATCAAAATGGCAACGATCCCCCATAATGTGGAGGTTTTGACTGAAATACGGAAGGTAGCCTCGGAGGACACTTCAGGTGCCGTAGCTTTAAAATTAATGACATAATCACCGGCAATCGCTTCATCAGGAGCCTTGACCGTCGCTTTCACAGTAGCTTTATCACCTGGTTCTAAAGGGCCGACCGTTTTTTGATCGAATTCGACTTCCCAGTTCGGTGGTGTGCTGCTTGTAAGTTCAATTCCGGCCAACGGTGCCGTTCCTGTATTCGTAACGACAAGCTGAACCGTTCTTTCACCACCTGCGACGATATCGGCACTCAGATTACCATCCGGGGTGCTGAGCTGCATATCATAAGTTCCGGTGATGACCGCCTCTAATGTTAATTCAGCCGATGTACTACCCGATTGAGCTTTGATCGGTATTTCATAAGTACCCGCTTCGACATTTTCCGGAGGTGTAACCGTCACCGTCAAGTCTTCGGAAGAGTTCGGATCCAATTGAATGGAAGAAATCGAATCACTACCCGATTTAAAGGTGACCGTCCATCCTTCACCAACATTAGTAGTTAATGCATAGTTTTGCTGGTTGGCGGTACGGTTTCTCAATGTAACCGTGTAATTAAAGTCCGTATCCGCATGTCCTTGCAAGTTCGCTTGTTCACTTGTCAATTCTGTGGCGGCTGAACCTTGTTCCATCACTTCCACAAGTAGTGGCAGAATGCTTTTACCGGAGCTGTTCGCCGCAACGAGCTGGAAACGATAATCGCCTTTGTTCGCATCGAGCGGAAGTGTGATATCGAGGTTGATCTTTTGTTCACTATCGCCGCGAACCGATAATTCACGAATATCTCGACCGTCCGCGGTAATCTTGTATTCCCAGCCTTCCGGAACATTTTCGAGAGTGAATGACATGCTTTGAATCGAGGAACCACTATTGATCACGTCCACGGTATACGATACCGTTTCTCCGGGAATCGCGGTTGTTCCGGTAAATGGAGTAAATAATGTGACATTGTCTACTGCATATACGTTTTTCATCGGTAAAACGGTTAGAACGATTACAAGTGCCGCTATAATAGTACCGATTTTTCGTATCATGAACATTCCCTCCTGTTTGTTGTTCATATTTGATACGAATAAATGTTAAGATTGGATTTGTTTTTTACGAAAAAAATTATAGAATTTTAATAGAGTTCTTAGTTATAGGGAGAATATCGTTCAACACATATATTCCACTATTTTTTTGAGTGCGAATAGCAATTTCCTTCGTAAAGGAGGAAGTCGTGGAACATGGAGCAGGATTATGATAGCAAACAGTTATTGAAAAATATTCAGCTCGGATCGCGCCGATCTTTTGAAATTTTTTACGAAAAATACGTTTCCTATATCTATAGCATCGCTTATGCGATCACCAAAAACCCCGAAGAGGCGGAAGATATTTGTCACGATGTATTTTTGGAGGTAATTGAAAAGTGTCGGGAATACGATCCGCGCCGCGGGAGCATCAAAGCCTGGCTCGCCGTGAAAACAAAAAGCCGTGCACTGGATCGATTGCGGAAGAAAAAGCCGCTTCTTATCAATCGCCTGGAATTGGCTGTCGACCAGGCTGAAAAGGGTGCCGATGATTTTATATTCATCCATCTAGAGAAAGAACTCATTTTGGACGCGTTAAATCATATACCCGATGATCAACGGGAAGCCCTCATACGGGCTTACTATATCGGTGAAACCCAGCGCGAAATCGCTAAGTATATGAACAAACCGCTTGGCACCGTTAAGTCATTGATTCGTTACGGGTTGAATAATTTACGAAAACAAAAGTCTTTGCTCGAATGGGTCGAGCCGGATGGGGGTGGCAGGCATGGCAAACATTAAGCATATTCCTGAAGAAAAATTAATCGATTACGCCCGCGGGGCCATTCCAATGCACGAGGCCGGAAAAATCCACTCTCATTTGTTGTATTGCCAGGAATGCTATAATACGCTGCAAAACTGGCAGCAACTACTCAATAACCTCGAGCCGAAGCAACCGCCTGCAGCCTTAAAAGAACGAATTTGGAACCGGCTTTCCGTTCACCAACATGAAAGAAAAACGAGAAAACATCCCCACATCGTACTACGTTCCTTACTTGTTGCCGCAATAATCGGATTTATCGTCGGACTCGGCTATTTTATCAATGGGAATCGAAAAACCCCTCCGGTCGCTGTCAATGATGAATTTCGGGCGATGCGATTACAACAAGACCCGCAAACGAAACAAATCCATATCGTTCCAGTATCCAGCGAATACGCTTCGATTAACGGAAATATCTGGGTCAACACGCGGAGAAAAGAGTTGCTCCTGGAAGTTGAAGGACTCATGCAGTTGAGTAACCACGATCACCAGGTATGGATTATTTATAAAGATAATGAAATGATCGGTGCCTTACTCCCGTATCAAAATGGCACGAGCCGGCTATTTTTACGCGACGAAAATGTGCCCGAGTTAAAAATGTTAAAAGGTAGTATCGAACCAAAAGGTGGAAGCAAGATCCCGACCGGACCAGATACCTTTTACGTGGAAATAAAAGAATAGTAAAAAAGAGATTGCCGGCAACACCGGCAATCTCTTTTTTCCATCCGTTCATCTACACGAAATAGAGCCCCAAAGTATCGGGAAGTGGGATGGGGAAAATACCTTCAAAAGAATACGGTTCCATTGCACCCGGTGTGAATAGAAGGGAGACGAACCGTTCTTCCGTTAGAACGATTTCCCGTTCATCAACCGCTAATACATAGTCATCCCCCTCGTTATCAACAGAGATCTTTATCTTCCCTCCATAACTTGCCGAAAAATACGGTTGTAATTGCGCAAAAAGATTTTGAGCATCGATGATATGAATCGTCCCGGAATGATTCTTCTTTTTATGGGGATATTGCCGAAAATCTTTTAACAGGGGTTCATGCCAGGGAATATTCATCGTCACTGTGGAAACCTTTTGTTCGTAAAGGACCTGTTGCACAAGAGCCTTAATCGCTTCAGGATCCCCCGCCCATTCCGTAATCATCGCTTTTCCTTCGGTATGATGAGGCGTTGGTAGACCGACGACGATATAAGCGACGGGAACACCGTCTTTCTCAGCGACGAAAACTTCTTGTGTTAGTTTATAAATACTGGCAAGACCCCCGGCCTTTACTAGCTCGGCCCACTCCCATAGGCTTGCATCAAAGCGTACTGATTTTTGTTCGCGCAATTCGTCCAAATAAAAGAGATCCACCGGGTCGGCTTGCCGGACTTTGCCCGAAAAAGAATGTGCCAATTCCCCTGGACTTTGCCAGCGAAATTGATACATACCACCAAATTCATAACACCCCAAACGCCGGTAAAGCCCCCGTCCGCCAGAAACGAATAACAAAGAACCGTTTGCCTTTTTGATATGTTGATAGATTTTTTCTAAAACTGCCGTAGCGAGTCCCTGTCCACGATACTCCGGTGCTGTACAAACTGAACCGATAAGAAAGACGTTCAAGACCGCAGGACCGATGTGGATCTTGGCGGGTACTAAACCGACGAAGGAAACGAGTTTCTCTCCGTCAAAAGCACCATACGACTGTTTTAATGCCCTGGAGAAAACCTGGGGAAAGGCTTCTCCCATTGAAATATGGCCTTCTTCACGAAATGTAGCGTCCGATAGTTTGATCGCTTGTTCAAATTCATCGTCCCTCAAATGGCGAATTTCCATCACGATCACTCCTATAAAAATATATTTCTATTTTAGCGAATAGATGGATCATGTGGAAAGAAAACCAGATAAAAATTTCCAATAAAAGCAATTTACCGGATCCAAAAGTATTCCACAATTCTCTTTCCCTATCAATTATTAACACTCTAAAGGATTCTTGCTTCGGTAATTTCACATTAAATACCTTTAGTAATCACTAAGGAGATATTCAACAATTCGCGCGAACAATCTTCTTGAAAAAATACTGACATTTACAATCAACCAAAAAAACCATAAATTTCGTCCCGAAATAGATTCCATAAGCGTTTTTTTATTCATACAAACAAATGGATCGTTTTGTCTTAACAAATTATTTTGAAAATCATAAAAATTCCAGTGACATTCCTATGAATACGAATGCCACTGGAATTTTTATGATAAAAAATTAAGTTTACGTTATTTGAATTTTGCGGTTTTTAAGTGCGCAATAAAATTTTATATGCTTGTTCTTCTAAAAAAGTAAGGTACGAAAAAGAAAATTTTTTACCGATTTACTGGATTTAATCCTTTCATTTCACGAAAAAGTATTTTCCCTTTTATGCAAACGGTTTGATATTGTAGGCTTCCAGTACAAATCGCGGGACGAAAAAGCGAGCCGTCATGAGTGGATCGACCACCTGGGAAATCTGAGTTTGGCCGACTGCACTAAAGAGCATCGTTAACTCACCCAAGTTCATATCCGTATGCGGCAATAATGTATCGGCCATAATCTCAACAGCCGCTTTTACCGCTTCATCGAGGGTTTCCTTGGAAACGAGCACGTACAGCCCGTCTTCATTTTCTAAAAACGGATAGGGGATTGACTTCCCTTTAATGACATCAAGGGTCACCGTTACTTTGCCGGGAACTTCTAAACCAGAAACGCTTACTTCACCGTCACCCATCGCTGCATGCAGATCACCGAGACCAAAAAGTGCACCTTTCTGGAAAACAGGGAAATATAAGGTGGCGCCTTTCGTAACAAGGGTTGTGTCCATATTTCCTCCATGCGGACCGGGCGTACCACAGGGAATCGCTTCACCTTCCGGAGCGACACCAATCACACCGATCATTGGGGTGACCGGGAATTGTAGTTTTTCATTAAAAATCACTTTCCCATCTTGAACCGGGATGATTTTAATCTGTTCCTTTTCGAGGCGATGACCTAACACTCCGAGCCCAGGGCCCACGAGCATAACACCCCGATCACCGATCACCAGATCATCGATCGTGACTTTTAAAATATCGCCTGGTTCAGCACCATCAACGAAGATCGGACCTGTTGCCGGGTTGATCCGTTCCCAATTCACACCACCAAACTCCATGGCCTCAGATTGAATCTGATTTTGAAAGCAATCGTACGTTTCAATGACAACTTGTGTGCCCGGGGTCACTTTAGCCGCCGGATCATTTTCCTTGTGGAACGCATAGAAAAACTTTTCTTTCTTGACAGCAACCGTCACCACTTTCACCGTCCTTTGAAATGTTTTAACAGGTATTATATCATGTACAGGCCGCGTTTTCTATGAAATTTTGTATTTTTTGGTATTTTGCAATAATTAGCAACTGCTCAACTTTCACAACCAAAAAATAACCACAGCCGGACCGCCGTGGTTACAAGATCTTAGCTCTCGTATTCTTTTTCAAATACTTTATCGCTGCGGACGTTATCAAGGAGACGAATCATTTTTTCAATGCGCTCGCGATGTGGCTTTAAGAAAGGCGGTAAAGACAATTTTTCGCCAAGGGTTTCATACGGTTCATCTTACATGAATCCCGGTCCGTCAGTTGCCAGTTCAATCAAAATATGCGGTGTGACCCGGGTATAGACCGACTGGAAGTAATAACGTTCTACAAAACCGGATGTTGCAAGACCAAAGCTGCGAATATGGTCATCCCAGAGATCTAATTGTTCGCGATCATCGACCCGGAAGGCGACATGGTGGACCGTGCCATACCCTTGCATCCCTGCGGGTAATACCACATTATGCTCAACCCAAATCTTTGTACCATTTCCGCCCTCGCCAACTTCAAATTGGTAAAGGGAACCTTCCTGTCCGATCAAACGGTAACCAAATACTTTTTCCAACAACTCTTTGAAATAATCAAGATAAGAAACACGGATGACGATCGGACCGACTCCGGTAATCGCATACTCTAACGGAATCGGGCCCTTCTGCCAGGGAACACCTGAAGAAACCCCTTCATCGTTCTTATCAGAGATTAATTAATATTGTTGATCATCGAAGTCGGAAAACGATAATGTTTTCTTGCCGAACCGTTCTTTGATCCCGCTATGCTTAATATTTATGCGTTCGAATCGTCTCACCCAGTATTCTAACGCCGCATTATCGGGAACACGAAAGGATGTTTTGTAAATTTCGTTCGTACCGTGAACGTCTTTCGGAATACCCGGAAAATCGAAAAATGCCATATCGGTTCCGGAATTTCCTATATCATCTGTAAAATAAAAATGGTAGGTTTGAATATCATCTTGATTGACGGTTTTTTACAAGACGCATCCCTAAAACATAAGTGGAGAATTCATAAATTTTTTCTGCACTACTCGTGATCGCCGTTACTTGATGGATTCCTTTTAAAGGTTTCATTCGTTTTCATCCATCGCTCGATTTGAATTGAATTCGTATATTCTTAAATCATGATAAATATACTATGTGGCTTTCCCGTTCGTTAACTATTTTGTTTCAAATTTGAAATATACCGATTGGTTTTCAGTTTAGGAGTATTTTTCTCATTCACCCTGCTTTTTAAAAAACGGGTCGGGAAAAAGAACCCGACAAGAAAGCGAAAAGGACCATCCTTTGCAATTCCTTAAAGGATGATCCTCTATATACGAGATACAGCATATTTTTTCTACCATCAATCATGGTCGTGGACCGGTATCGGACCGTGATTGTTACAAAGGATGGAATCTATGTGGGGATGATCTTCATGTTCCAGTTGAATCGTGATATGGTGAATGCCCAACTTGCTCAACCTGTTTTCCATCTCATCTAAAATCGTTTGAGCCTCAGAAATCGTCAGATCCCCGGCAACAACCGCATGACAGGATAGGGCATGGTGACCACTTGTGATGGACCAAATGTGCAGATCATGAATGCTCAAAACGTCCGGAACCCCGGTAATCGTGGCGATCACTTCTTCAACGCTCACATTTTTCGGTGTCCCCTCCATTAAAATATGAAGTGATTCACGTGTTACCCTGATACCACTGATCAACACAAGGGTCGCCACGATCACACTGGCCAGAGGATCGGCCCAGGTCCATCCAAAGAACATGATGAGTAACGAAGCGATAATCGCGCCAACAGAACCGAGCAAATCTCCCAATACATGCAAGAAAGCGGCACGCACATTGAGATTTTCCTCGGTATCCCCACGATGCAAAATCCAGGCGACAAGTATATTTACCATAAGTCCGATCGATGCGATCACGAGCATTCCAGTAGAAGCAATTTCAGCCGGAGCAAGAAAACGCTCGTAAGCCTCAAAATAAATAACAACGGCGATTACAATTAAAGAAATCCCGTTAACGACAGCCGCAAAAATTTCCAAACGACGATATCCGAAGGTTTTTTCATAATTCGCCACCTTCCTGGCGAAGGTAAAAGCCAAAACAGCGATTCCTAAAGAAAGACTATCACTCAGCATATGACCGGCATCGGAAAGTAGCGCCAGACTTTTCGTTAAAAGTCCGCCGATGGCTTCGATCATCATGAAGGAAAAGGTGATGAAAAAGCCAAGGATTAGTGCGGTTTTATTGGCATGATGGTGATGAACGTGATGGCTATGATCATGATGGTGATGATGATGTCCCATAAAAATCCTCCTAAAAATGTATTCGCTTCCCCCCAAACCATCGGCGGTTATTTATGGGAAACATGATCGATGGTCTGTTCTAAGACCTGGATTACGTGATCATCATCATGGCTGTAATAGATAGTCGTTCCTTCCCTGCGAAATTTTACCA
>CALKAK010000087.1 GCA_937983015.1 uncultured Bacillaceae bacterium
TTTACGGTATTGACGAATAGTTGCTCTCCACTTTAAAGAACGGGGGCTTTTTTTATTATCAGCTTAATTGGAGATGGTAATAAAAAGCGGGAAATTGGGTAACAAATAGACATGAGTACAAATAATAGGAGGAATGGCCAATGGAAGAAGTACAGGTAGGCGAACGGTTCACCATCCTCGATGAAGAAGGATTGGAAAATGAGTTGGAGGTTTTGGCCACAATGGAGCTAGAAGGGACAACGTATGTAGCGGTCAGTTTTGTCGCAGATCTTGAGACCGAGGATCTCGATGAAATCGATTTATTTTTCCTTAAACTCGATGATGAAGGGGATTTCGTACCGATCGAAGATGATGAGGAATTCGCGAAAATTTCTAATGCCTTCGAACAGCAAATGGCAGATGATGCGGACGTTGACGAAGAATGAGCTCGTTGTCGGTCAAAAACGATCTTTTTCTCGCCTAATATAACACCTTCAGTCGTTTTCCGTAAAGTTTCCGGTACTCATCATGCCCGTGTAAGATTTCTTGAATGATGATGGCGATTGTCTCCCGAAGAAAATGATGAACCGCTTTTTTCGTTGGTAATCGTTTTAGTAGTGCGAGTAGCGATTTGATCGTATCCTGTTCACTTACGACCGCAAGATAATCTTCAAAAGTGACGTAAACATTACTGTAAATTACCTTTTCGTGACGGTCCAATCCGCATTCTCTCGTTATGAAATCGATCAGTTCATTATAATATAATGACAAGGTTTATTTCCCTCCTCGCTCATTTCACACTACCAGCATTGACCAAATCGGAGGGAGATAAACCGATTTTTATATTATGAGTTCAAATGGGTATAAAGAAAGAAGCGCTTCTCCTTTAATGCGTTTTCTTCAATTGGTCCAACTGCCGGATCGTGGCTATCCCTGCTTGCGCCGGGGATGCGGTTATCGTCCACCAAAAAATAGGAATCATCGGGAATCGTGACCGGTTCTAGATCCCGGGGGAGCCCGTTCGTATATTCTTCATGTAACGGAATCCTGTTGACGATTACTTGCCCGTTTGTGATTTCAATTGATTCTCCGGGAAGCCCGATTACCCGTTTGATGATCGGCACACCATGATCTTCGTAGATGACGATATCGCCTCGTTCAGGTGTGAAGGCTATGTAATTGGCGCGCAATATTTGTCCATCTTTCAGTGTGGAGCCATGGAATTCCCACTGATGATAATGATCCCTACGCGATACCGGAAAACAAAAACGATCATTCCCAAAGTAAGAATAAAAACGAGCCAACTACGGATCGAAGCTGCCCTCGTTAAAGTAGTATTTTTTGTTGTCTGCATCATCTTTCCCTCCAGCAGGTGGACAATGTCGAGGGGGGAAAAATACTTTATTTTTCTTCGGACCTCAACAAATCTTCCAGGGCACCCTGTAACTCGGGATATTGAAAATGAAAGCCATTTTCCAGCAGAACTTCCGGGAAAACATGTTGCCCCTCGAGAACAAGTTGACTTTTTTTACCAAGTAACAGTCGCAGGAAGAACGCTGGTACCGGTAACCAGTGCGGGCGCTTGAGAACATTTGCGACCGTCTTTCCGAAATCGCGCATTCGTACCGGATTGGGGGCGGTCAGGTTCACCGGTCCAGAAATGTCCGGATTTTGTATGACGAATTCAATCGCCCGGACAACATCGGCTATATGAATCCAGGAAACCCATTGATCACCTTTACCGATCGTTCCACCAACGAATAACCGGTACGGCAATACCATTAGAGGTAGCGCCCCGCTTTTCCGATCCAGGACAACACCGAACCGCGTGAGGACTGTACGAATACCTAAATTCTGTGCCTGGAGGGCTTTCTTTTCCCAGTCGGTTACCGTTTTTCCAAGAAAATCGCAAGATACGACCTGTGATCTTTCCGTGTAAATCGCATCCCGCCTAGTAGGGTAAATACCGATCGCGCTCGCATTGATCAGGACCCCGGGTTTTTTAGGAAGTGCCTCCATAATCCGCAACACTTCGTCTGTCGTTTTCATCCTGCTTTGATAGATCTGTTTTTGATGATTTTTATCCCAGCGACCTGCGTTGATCGATGTTCCCGCCAAATTGATCCAAACATCTACATGCAGCAGTTCTTGTTCTGGCTGTGCATCCGCTACCAACCAACGTACATACCTTACCCCGTCATTTGAATATCTTGGGAATCGAGTCAAAACGGTCACAGAGAGATTTTTTTGTCGGAAATACTCCGATAAATTCCTGCCGATGAGACCAGTACCTCCGCTGATCACGATATGCATTATCCTTCCTCCATATTGTAGTTCCGTTCATTTTTACTTTCCTCGGGTGCGTTCAGTTTAGCACGAACTTGTTCCATTTCGGCGACCGCCCGTTGGACGATTTGATCCAGCTCTTTTAGGATGTCCCCTTTTTTCTTTTCATCATTGAACTCGTTATGGAGAATGATTTCGTCGGCATATTCTTTAATACGGGCGACCCTTTTTTCAATTTCCGCATCGGTAAAAGCGGCGAGTTCCGCTTCAACCTGTGTCATTTCCTTTTTAATGTAAGACTGGATGCGTTCGATTTGCTTCTCTTTTTCATGGTTGATCGCGGCATCGATTTTTTCGATGGCTTCTAGTTGTTTTTTATCAAACCAACTGCGCAGTACGGCTTCTAAATCGTAGCCGGCGATTGCCGGTTGCACTTGAAGAAACAGGAATGTACCGGTTAAAAGAAGGGTTATAAATAAAATTCTTCTTTTTCTGAAAAAAACCTGCAAGAATATCACCTCCAAAAATAAAGGGGGAGGGTCAAAAAAGACCCTCTCCATGATGCTATTAGTCATTCCCGAGATTTCTTATCACTTCATCCATGGCAGCGAGAGCTTCCGCTTCTAATTCAGCCGCGATATTAGAGAGAATCGTTTGCTGTTCCGCAACGAGCCGCTCTTTTATTTGCTCGACTTCTTCAAACACTTCTTCGTATATTCTTTCTAATTCGTTTAATAAGTTACTATTAACAGTATTAACGTTCTTTTCCACTTCCACACGGATTTCTGCTTTGGCCTGCTCAATAGCCTTCTCAAGTTCTTGCACAGCTTGTTCTCTGGCTTGCGTTAATTCCTGGATGATATAATTTTGTGCATCTTGACCGACGGCATTCGTATGTGCTTTTAATCCGTTTTCGGCCTGTTTCAGTCCCTCCTCAGCAACACGGTGAATTTCTCGATACCCCACTAAATAAACTTGATAAAAATCATACTCCACGTTTCTTAAAATATCTTCTTTCGCTTCTTCGAGATTTTGGAGATGCTGTAACTTGGCTCGTTCGATGTTCGATAGAGCAGTTGTTGTTACTTGATCGCGGGTTGCTTCGATTTCTTCAGTTGCTTCATTGGCGATGGCATTAAAATCTTCAATGGCTTCGGCTCTTTTATCCTCGATTTTTTCATCTAATTTCGCGAAAATTTCTTCGCTTTTTTGTTCGAATAAAGCCTGATACCATGCTTTGAGTTGTTCGCCGATGTTGGTGTTCGCAAATGCGTAGGTGGTCCCCAGTAACAGGACTGCCAGTAAAGATCCTACAATGATCTTTCCTTTGACGGTTTTCACGATTTGCACGGAAGATCCTCCTTTAAGTTATTCTTCTGTGTTCATTTCAAGCAAAACTTCTATTGCCGCTTTGTACATCTCCTCTTCAAGTTCACCTTGTTTTCGTTCTTTGTAATTTATCAGTTGATCGGGTTTTAGCTTTTGGGCTGAGTCTTGTAGATGTTCAAGAAGGCTTTCATGATAGATTTGTAGCTTCTCCTTTGTATCAATGATCATTATATTAGAAAGTTCATGAATCTCCTTTTCACTGGCAAGGACCAAAGATGCGCAGGTTAGATCGTATTCGCTTAATAATTGCTCGGTGGTTATCAATTCATTTGGCGGAGAAAGCTTAAGATTTAAAAGGCTGTGGTGTTCATGTTCTACTGAGAAGGCAACACCGGCAATACAAAGAAATGATGATAAAAGGGCAATGAGGACACTCGTGACTTTCTTCAGCATTCACCATCCTTTCTTCCCAATGCTTCATGATTAACAAATATTTGTAGAATCGTATTGAATATAAAAGAATGAATATAAAAGGTAAAATCCAGAAAATAAATATAATCGTCTAGTATTTTCTCTTTTTCGTGATTTTTCTTTAAAATTCTTAAAATTTTACTAAATTGAAAAAAGGTTCACAAGAACTATAAAAGTCAGAAAATTAACACTAAATTTGTGAACGAATTACCCGAATTATCTATTGATGAAAACTAAAAATTAGGTCTTTCTTCATCTATCATCAGGAAGTAAATTTTTGCCACGATTTTCAGGATTTGTTATAGTGAAAGAAACGAAGAGTGCTGGTTAAAAGATAAAAAAGAGAGGTAAGGGGTTTGAAATGCGAAGGGTCGTCGTGACGGGGATGGGAATTATTTCGCCATTGGGAAACGATGTGGAAACTTTCTGGAAGAATTTAATCGCTGGAAGATCAGGGGTAAAAAAATTATATGGTGAAGAATTTGCGAATATCAAAACACAAATCGCCGCTTATATTGAGGATTTCCAGCTGGATTCATATTTGGAACCGAAAGAAGCGAAACGATATGACCTATATATCCAATACGCTTATGCGGCCGCGCTTCAAGCGTTAAAAGAAGCGGAGGTCGATCTAAATACGATCGATAGGGAACGGGTCGGTGTATTTATCGGATCAGGCGTTGGTGGAATCCATACTTTACTAGATAACCACGAAATTTTCCAAAATAGAGGGCCAAACCGAGTTTCACCCTTTCTCGTTCCGACCATGATCAGTAACATGGCTGCCGGTTTTATTGCCATAAAAACCGGTTTTAAAGGTCCGAGCTATGCACCGGTTTCCGCCTGTGCAACCGGAAATCAGGCGATCGGTGAAGCGTATTTAAATATCGTGCATGGATACTCGGATGCAATTCTTGCGGGTGGCTCGGAAGCGGTGATTCACCCATTGACCATCGCCGGTTTTTCCAGGATGCGGGCCTTATCGACGCGAAATGATGAACCAGAGAAGGCGTCCCGCCCCTTTGATAAGAACCGTGACGGTTTCGTTGTTGGTGAAGGAGCGGGTGTGTTATTTCTCGAAGAATATGAGCATGCCAAAAATCGCGGGGCGAATATTCTCGCGGAAATCATCGGTTATGGTTTAACGACGGATGCCCACCATATTACCGCACCGGATTACAGTGGGGCAGTCCGGGCCATGCAACTGGCGATCACTATGGCCGGGGTCACACCCGACAAAGTGGACTATATCAACGCCCATGCGACCGGCACACCTACGGGTGATGTATCAGAAACGAAGGCGATCAAAGAAGTATTTGGTGAACATGCCTATCGCCTGAAGGTCAGTTCGACAAAATCGATGACCGGTCATATGTTCGGGGCTGCAGGAGCGGCAGAAGCGATCGCCACGATTAAAAGTTTGCAAGAGCAGATCATTCCACCAACGATTAATTTAGATGAACCCGATCCGGAATGCGATCTTGACTATGTTCCGCACCGTGCGATCGAAGCGAATGTTGAAATTGCTTTATCCAATGCATTTGGCTTCGGCGGGCATAATGCTGTCATCGCTTTAAAAAGGTTTTAATATTTAAACTATTACTTTTTCCCGGAGCACGATTGGATTCATACAAATAACAGGTCTTCTTAATATATTCATGGTGTATGATGAAGCAGGCAAAAAGCATTCATCACAGGAGTGGTGGATGCTTTTTCATATTAAAAAGACGCTTTTTCCAATTTTAAAAAAATCTGTTCGCTTTTTGAGTGAAACGAAAAATTTGCTTTAGAATATATACTGGCTTAAAAATCAAATTTGTTTTGCAAAATTTAATCGCTAAATAAGACCCGGGAAATTACCCTTTTTGTTTCTGATCATCCTGAGCTCAACATTATATCGATGAATCTTGTCCAAAGCATGAATTTTCATCACCAGTTCTTGCAATTGCTGATGGTTTCTATTATTCTAAAAATACTATTTTTCAACGAACTTACATACATAAACATCTTTTTATAAATTGGAAATGACGATCAACGGGGAGGGTGTACGATGCGAACTGTAAATAATCGGGAAAGAGCGGAACGGTATGTCCATGATGTCTATAAAAAAGTTCAGATTCGTAATCCTTATGAACGTGAGTTTTTACAAGCTGTAAAAGAGCTCCTGCAAACGGTTATCCCGGTTTTAGAAAAGCATCCCGAATTTATCGAGAAAGGAATATTGGAGCGATTGACCGAACCGGACCGACTCATCAGTTTCCGTGTGTCCTGGGTCGATGATCAGGGGAGAGTCCAGGTCAACCGTGGATACCGGGTCCAGTTTAATGATAGTGTCGGACCGTATAAGGGTGGCATTCGTTTTCACTCGAGTGTAAATCCAAGTATCATCAAATTTTTAGGTTTCGAGCAAACTTTTAAAAATGCGCTCACCGGTCTGCCGATTGGCGGTGGAAAAGGCGGTGCTGATTTCGATCCAAAAGGGAAATCTGACGGAGAGATCATGCGTTTTTGCCAGAGTTACATGCAAGAGTTGGGAAAATATATCGGACCGGATCTCGACATTCCTGCAGGGGATATGGGGGTCGGTAGCCGGGAAATCGGTTATTTGTTTGGACAATATAAGAAATTGTATGGCTATCAAGGGGGAGTTCTGACGGGAAAAGGCGTTGGCTATGGCGGCAGTCTTGGCCGCCGGGAGGCGACCGGGTACGGTCTCATTTATTTTATGGAAGAGATGTTGAACGATCACGGTCTTACGTTTAAAGATAGTACCGTCATCGTTTCTGGTTCGGGAAATGTCGCCATTTATGCGATGGAAAAAGCGCAATCCCTTGGAGCAAATGTTGTGGCGTGTAGCGATTCAGGGGGGTACATATATGATCCGAAAGGAATTAACATCGAAACGGTAAAACGAATCAAAGAAGTAAAGCGGGGAAGCCTCAAGGAATACATTAAGGAACATCCCCATGCCGAATATAATAGCGACTCGACAGAAATGTGGACGATTCCATGCGATATAGCGTTACCCTGTGCCACGCAAAATGAGATCAATGATGAGTCGGCGCTCATTTTGCTGAAAAACGGCGTGAAAGCGGTAGGGGAAGGGGCGAACATGCCGTCAACATTAGGAGCCATCGAGCTTTTTCTGGAAAATAACATTCTTTTCGGTCCGGCCAAGGCCGCAAATGCTGGTGGCGTGGCGGTCTCGGCGTTAGAGATGTCACAGAACAGTATGCGGGTGTACTGGACATTTTCGGAAGTCGATCAGAAATTGAAACAGATCATGAGGAATATTTATCAAAAATGTGTTGAGACGGCGGCGCAATACGGAGAACCTGGCAATATTGTCGCCGGCGCTAACATGTCATCATTTCTTACCGTTGCCCAAGCGATGCTTGCCCAGGGAGTTGTATAAAGCAGCGATTTTGCTGCTTTTTTATAATGCTTTGACATCGATTTTTTTAATGAAGGAAACAAAAGCGGTCACAATATTTAATTCCAGGGATTTCGTGTGGTAATACATCCATGTTTTCCGTGTGAGCGGTCGATAGTTATGATCTGTGATCGTTTTTACGTATAAATTCGCATAAGGCTTGACGACGAGATTGGCGACGATTCCGTAACCCAGTCCGTTTACGATCATCTCCCGACATGTTTCTACAGAATTCACGTGAATATTGACGTACGGGTTTTCCGTATAATTGGCATACCACCACTCATCGATCAGCTTGCGCATGTTCGCGTCGGTTAAATAATCGATACGAGGTAGGGCCGGTAAGTCCTCCCAGCGAAATGGCCAGGGAGACGCAACACAGATTTCTTCTTCGTATAATAAATATCGTTTTTCTTTCCACGGAAAGTCACCTTTAATGATAGCGATATGGACATCATGATTGACGATTTTTCGATACATTTCACTACTCCATCCGGAAACGACCTGGCATTCAATATCCGGATACCGTTTTTTAAATAAACTTAAAAGCTTCGGCATTTTATTCAGTGCAAAAAAGTTTGAGACGCCGACCCGTAAAGTACCTTTTACCTCGTATCTCATATCAATTAATTTTTCTTCGAGCATCCTTTGTTCCACGAGCATTCGCCTGGCATGCCTCGCGAGCACCTCGCCTTCCGGTGTAAAGGTGATCCCGCGCTGTTTTCGAATAATAATCGGCACTCCATAATATTCTTCTAGCTTTTTGATGCGAGCGGTGACCGTAGGTTGTGTCAAAAAGAGTTTTTTTGCAGCTTTCGTAATATTGTGTGTTTCATATAAGGAGGCGAGGATCTTCCAGTCATTGTAATCCATCGGATCCCCCACTTTCTCTTTGTCATAGAAAAAAACTATGGTCAGGTATAAATATTATATATTTTAACTATTGCGACGGCAAATATATAATTGAATTGAGGGAAAATACGGAAAATTTTGTTTGCCTGTGAATCTCTTAATAAAAGGGGAAAAGGAAGGGAGAAATGGATGCGAGCGATCGATTTTTCGCCAGGTCTCGAAGGGGTCATCGCCGCGGAAACAGCGATCTCTTTTCTCGATACGGAAAAGGAAAAGATCGTGATCCGTGGCGAGGATTTGATCGAGCTTTCACGGCAGAAGGGGTATATTGATGTCGCCTATTTATTGCTGGAAGAAGAGCTTCCTGATCCAGAAAAAAGAAAGCGCTTTGAAGATCGATTAAAGGTTCATTATCAAATTCCAGACGAAGTGGTCAAAATTCTACAATTACTCCCGAAAAATACGCACCCGATGGACGGGCAGAGAACAGCACTTTCTGCCCTGGCAGGATATGACGGTGCTCTTGATGATCGTTCCGTGGAAAAAAATATAGAGCGTGCGATTCGATTGTTAGGAATGTTACCGACGATCACCGTACACAGCTATCAAATCTTAAGTGGGCAGGACCCGATTGAACCGAGGAAGGATTTATCTTATACCGCGAACTATTTATACATGATCACCGGAAAAGAGCCAACAAAAATGGAGGAGAGAATTTTCGATCGGCTGCTGCTCCTTTATATCGAACATGAGATGCCTAACTCGACGTTTGCGGCCCGTATTATCGCATCGACACAATCCGATATGTACGGTGCGCTTACCGGAGCTGTTGCTTCATTAAAAGGAAACTTGCACGGTGGGGCGAATGAGGCGGTGATGGTCATGTTAAATGAAGCGAAATCAGCAGCACATTTTGTAGAGATGATTAAGGAAAAATTACAGCGGAAAGAAAAAATCATGGGTTTTGGCCACAGGGTTTACATGAAAAAATTTGATCCCCGGGCACTCGTTATGAAAGAAGCTCTTTACAAGCTGTGTGAGGAAAAAGGTGATTTTTCCTTATATGAAAAATGTGAAGCCGGTGAAAAGTTGATGGAAAAAGAAAAGGGTATCTACCCGAATTTGGACTACTATGCGGCACCGGTTTACTGGATGCTTGGTGTGCCGATCCCGCTCTATACACCAATATTTTTCAGTTCCCGGGTGGCCGGCTTGTGCGCGCATATTATCGAACAGCATGCGAACAACCGAATTTTCCGACCGCGTGTCAGATATATTGGTAAAAATTATGGTTAATCGAAAGGAAAGGGAGAGAAGATGCTTTCGATCAAGAAAGAGCTACAAATGGATGAAGTCATCGAGCAGATCACGGATTATGTTTTAAATAAAAAGATCACGAGTGAAGAAGCGTTTACTACCGCTCATTACTGTTTGCTCGATACACTGGGGTGCGGGATTCTCGCCTTGAATTATCCGGAGTGCACAAAATTATTAGGGCCGATCGTCCCCGGAACGATCGTACCGAATGGTTGTCGTATTCCGGGCACGTCCCACGTACTGGATCCTGTGGTGGGTGCCTTTAATATCGGCACGATGGTCCGTTGGCTCGATTATAATGACACCTGGCTAGCGAAGGAGTGGGGACATCCGTCGGATAATCTGGGGGGGATTCTTGCCGTAGCCGATTATATTAGCCGGGTGCGTTTGAGCAAGGGAGAAAATCCTTTGACTGTTCATGACGTCTTAGAAGCAATGATTAAAGCCCATGAAATCCAAGGCGTTCTCGCCTTAGAAAATAGTCTAAATCGGGTTGGATTGGACCATGTTTTATTTGTAAAAGTTGCCACGACAGCTGTCGTCGCAAAAATGCTCGGGGGCGGCCGTGAGGAGATCAATAACGCTCTTTCCAATGCTTGGATCGATAACGCACCGTTGAGAACGTATCGTCAGGCTCCGAATACCGGTTCCCGTAAATCGTGGGCAGCGGGGGATGCGACAGCTCGTGGAGTCCGTTTGGCATTGATGGCGCTGAAGGGAGAAATGGGCTACAGGACCGCATTAACTGCTGATACTTATGGTTTCCAGGATGTCTTGTTCAACGGTAAACCGATTACATTGGCGAGAGAACTGGATAGCTATGTCATGGAAAATGTATTATTTAAGGTATCGTACCCGGCGGAATTCCACGCCCAGACAGCAGCTGAGGCTGCGGTGAGACTACATCCTGAGGTGAAAGATCGCCTAGATGATATTGACCGTATCGTTATTACTACCCATGAATCGGCAATCCGTATCATAGATAAACGAGGACCACTAAATAATCCGGCTGATCGGGATCATTGTATCCAGTATATTACCGCAATCGGTTTAATTAAGGGGGATATCACCGCGCAAGATTATGAAGATGAAGCGGCTGAAGATCCCCGCATCGATGCCCTGCGCGAAAAAATGATCGTCCGTGAAAACGAACAATACTCCATCGACTATCTCGATCCGGAAAAACGTTCCATCGCCAATGCTGTGCAGGTGTTTTTCAAAGATGGCTCAGCGACGGAAAATGTGGAGATCCATTATCCACTCGGGCATCGTTTCCGCCGGAAAGAAGCGATACCGAAAATCCTTGAAAAGTTTTCCCGCAATATCGCAACACGCTTCCCCGTTTATCGGTGTGAAAAAATAGTAAAAGTATGCTCTGATTATGATCAGCTCGTCAAGATGAACGTAAATGAATTTGTTGATTTATTCATTCCTTAAAAGATTTTATGATTAATAAAAAGGGGGAGACTCATCCCTTTTTTCCTGTGGAAAATGAAAGGAGGGTATTGGGATGCCTTGGATCGTTGATCATCCACGCTCTCAAGAAGAACTGGCACAAACATTTCGCCAATTAATGCATGATCAAGCGATACTACAAATACCAGGTGCCCATGACGGCATGGCAGCGTTAATCGCGAAAAACGTTGGGTTTAAAGCTTTATACTTATCAGGTGGTGCGTATACAGCAAGTCGGGGACTTCCTGATTTGGGAATCGTGACGTCGAATGAAATGGCGGAACGGGCGAAAGATTTAATCCGGGCGAGTAATTTACCCGTTCTCGTTGATATCGATACCGGCTTTGGTGGTGTTTTAAATGCGGCCCGTACGGCCCGGGAAATGGTTGAAGCTGGCGTGGCGGCCGTACAGATTGAAGATCAGCAATTACCGAAAAAATGCGGGCATTTAAACGGAAAACAGCTTGTATCGGCAGAAGAAATGGCGCAAAAAGTACGTGTAATCAAGGAAGTGGCCCCGACACTCGTTGTCGTGGCGCGCACGGATGCCAGGGCTGTGGAAGGTTTAGAAGCGGCAATTGAACGGGCAAAGATCTATGTTGCGGCAGGAGCGGATGCCATCTTTCCTGAGGCATTACAAAGCGAAGAGGAGTTCCGGCGTTTTGCTGAGGAAATCAATGTACCGCTCCTTGCCAATATGACTGAGTTCGGGAAAACGCCTTATTTTACAGCACAACAATTCCAAGATATGGGTTTCCAAATGGTCATTTATCCTGTAACATCTCTTCGGGTGGCCGCTAAAGCGTACGAACGCATTTTTACATTAATTAAAGAAACAGGCTCACAAAAAGATGGCCTTAGTGACATGCAGACCCGGAAAGAATTGTACGCGACGATTTCTTTACATGCCTTTGAAGAGTTAGATGAAAACATTGCCAAAACAGTTTTACCATGATGTTAGGGATCCCTCGGTGAAAATGAACGCCGGGGTTTTTTTAATGAAAATAAGTTAACCGCAGCTATTCTGTATCTTAAGCATAGAACGTTTGGAGATTTTATTAACAAATAGAGAAAATAATAAAAAAGCAAAGAGGAGTTGTCCCTGAAAGGGAAAACGGCAATTATTACCTGTTGGGGAGTGGTTTTAGCGGGAAAACAGCAGTAAAACTGGCACAAAGAGGAGCCGATCTTAGTATCGTCGATATTTGTCAAGAAATCGGAGAAGAAACCGTAAAACTTTGAAAAGAACATGGTGTCGATGCGATCCTTCTCCAGGCCGATGTGGGCTAAGTTCAATTGGACGTTCGAACATAAAACGCTATTTAGATAGAAATCACTACGTTCTCGATTTAGATGGGAACATTATCGCAACGGACGATTACTCCCTGGAATACGATCTTCAATCTGGTGAAGAGTACCTTATCTTGCAGGAAACGATCGATTTTATTCTTGCGGAAAAAGCAAGATTTATGATTTAAACGGTCACCCAATTTTAACAGGTTTTGCCCCGAAATTTTTAAAAACGGCGATCTCGGTGGCGAAGTGATCGCCATCAATGCCATCGATATTTCTGGAGCGATCATCTATGAGCGTACCTTGGCCAATTTAGCGCAAACATATTCTGGAACTTCGTGCAAATCGCACTTATAATATTCGTCAGCGGGTATTTCATCAATCGAACGCTTCGGCCGATACGGCTTGTTCAAGAAAAAATTAAAGAAGCGGAAAATGGCGATCCAACGATCGACTTTGCGATTAACAGAAATGACGAAATCGGAGCGTTGACGCAAGATTTCAACTCATAAATCTTCCGTTTGCGGGAAATCATCGCAGCCGTTTTAAAGCATCTCACAAATCTTTCGGCGACGTATCAACAGTTGATGGCGAGTGTGGAGCATATATCGGATAAGTCGATAGAGAATACGAATCATTTACATTCTGTGAACGAGGAAATTGACGAACAATTTACCAATACGGATGAAATCGGTCTGCTGTTGAAGAATGTGACAGCTATACACAACAAGTAACCGAACAATTAACCGTGTTTTCGGACATGTTAACCTATACAGCCGACGTTTCTCGATCAATTATTCAAGTGATGGATCTTACCAATAGTCAGATGGAACAAATCGCAACCGTGAATGTAAATGTAAATAGGATGGTCAAACATCTTGATGACAAATCGCAACAAATTAACCGTTTGCTTAAAGATAATGAAAAAATTTTTGAGTAAACGAATATTCTCGCAATGAATGCCACGATTGAGGCGACACGAGCAGGGGAGCATGGACGTGGTTTCGTCGTGGTGGCTGAAGAAGTGAAGAAACTTGTCGATGAATCGCGAAGCTTTACCAATAAAATCCAAAACTTCTTAATAGAATCCAATTGGACATCAAGCGGGTTCAATCGGAGAGTGAAAAAGGAAATGTCGAAACAAAAAAAGGAATTTGAACAGGTTATTCAATTACGCGATGTGAAACCGATCGATTCAAAATGCGGACAAAATCTTTAAACGGCTACATATTCTGTCCAACATCTGACCAAGGATATTGAAACGAACGCCGTTAATATGGGAAGAATCGTTTCGCCCTTAAGTGGTTCTACCCGGAACTTGAATAAAATTTCAAAGCGAACCGATGAACAAGATGACTTCCTGTCTGAAGTCGTTGCAGAAGCCAGCTAGTTGGAAGAAGGATTCGATAAACTCGCCGGGAAAATTTTCTACTTTACGATCGATTGATGGAAAGAATTGACCACATTATGATTATGGTAAAAACATACTACGAAACGTTATAATGGGGCAAGAAAGGAGGAAATAAACAATGAGAAAAAGTCGACAGTGGCGGGGACTTGTCCTCGTGATTCTCGGGGCAAGTTTTTGGGGGATCGGTGGCACGGTGAGCCAGCGGTTATTCCAGGAACAGGGAATTCTTGTCGATTGGCTCGTAACCGTTCGTTTATTAGGTGCGGGCGCTTTACTATTGTTACTTTCATGGCTGTTCGGCGACAGAACGCAGATCTTTAAAATTTGGCGGGATAAAAAAAGTTTGATTCAGCTTTTGATTTTCGCTATTTTTGGCATGCTCGCTGTTCAATATACATATATGGCATCAATTGAAGCGGGCAACGCCGCTGTTGCTACATTATTACAATATTTGGGACCGGTCTTTATTTTGTTTTATTCTTTATTTACCCGAAAAAGCAAGCTCAATTTCCATACCGTTTTTGCCGTATGCCTGGCACTAACAGGGACCTTTTTAATGTTAACTAATGGTTCCTGGGAGAATCTTGCCGTTCCCGGGAAGGCGATCTTTTGGGGGATTGCTTCGGGCGTAGCGATGGCCTTCTATACCGTCTATCCCGTTTCGTTGTTGGACCGCTTTGGCTCTCTCGTCGTCATCGGTTGGTCGATGATCATCGGTGGGCTCGTGATGAGCCTAAAGCACCCGCCCTGGATGTTTGATGCCGGTAACTGGTCGATAGAAACGTATAGCTACCTATTGTTCGTGATCGTATTCGGCACGTTGCTAGGTTTTTGGTTCTATCTTGATAGTTTGCATTATTTGACACCGCAAGCAACTAGTTTACTAGCCAACATGGAGCCCTTGACTTCAATCTTATCGTCGATCTTCTGGTTGGGTATGTCTTTTGGAACATGGCAAATCCTCGGTATGGCATTGATTATTTTTCTAGTTATCTATTTGACCTTGATGAAAAATCAATACTCGCGACCAGAAAAGCAAGTGAGTGGAAAAGAAAGTATAGTTACAAATAATAATATTATGTGAATAAAAGCGGTTTTTCCGGTTTTTTTTAATAAGATATATTTTGTGAAATGCAGGTTGAAAGAATTACAGGGAATAAGAACCTTTCATACTAAAAATGGTGAGTGAGGTGTTTAAATTTCTTATTAAGGAAATCTTTTACTAGCTTGACAGAGTCGGCGTTAAAGGGTTTGAAGGCGACTTCGGTGCCATGATCGGCAGCAAAGAAAATGCTGTGGACATATTAAAAGAAATCTTGGAAGAGAAAGGTTTCGAAGTAACCATTTGGGAATCTACAGAAGAACAAGTCTTGAATCTTCCTCCGGAAGAACGGGTAGCTGCCATGCGTAATAAATACGCGCAAAAACGTCCGATTGCCGAATTAACGGATAACTACGATTTGATCATTAACGTTGCCAATGTTAACCAGGGTAACACGGTACAACGCCCGATGTGGCCTGCAGCGAAAGGAACCCCGGACATTCCGTTCTATGTTCACGAAGTACCGACCATTTTCGTCTCGGTCCAATGCCGTTCCATCTGGCCGATGTACCACAAGTAAAAACTTACATTAACGCTTATGACAGCCGTCGCGAAACCCTTGAAGTGCTCGTGGAAAAACTGATGGGTAAATCCGAATTCAAAGGTGTCAGCCCTGTTGATGCATTCTGCGGATTATTTGACACTCGTATTTAATCCTTGCTGTTTTGAAAAGTATCATTCCTTAATTCGACTAGGAGTGATACTTTTTTTCATTATTTGAGAAACAAGTATATTAAAGGAAAATCGTGGAAAAAAATTGATATTTACTTTCTTCATTAGAAAATTCATGATATAGTTATTACTGGATTCCTTTTTCAGGAATTCAGGTAGGAGGCAAGCTACCTTTACTGCGAAAAACCGGAAAGGAGCCATTTTCTTTTAAACAATACATAGATCTCTACCTTATGGTAGACAGAATTTTGATCAAAGGAGAATAAGAATGAAGGATAAAAAATGGATTTTTTGGGTAGCAGGGATCGGTGCTGTCGTTCTTACGGCAGTGATCCTTTATTTCGCCATCAATCAAGATGAAGCTGTCGCTTTAGTAGACGGTGAAAAAATAACTAAAGAAGAATTGACCGATCGACTGATTTCTTTATATGGCGAAAAGGTTCTCAATCAATTGATCGTCAATAAGATGATCGAGATCGATGCGGAAAAACAAGGCATTGAAGTATCGGAAGACGAACTAAATGAAGAATTAGACAAATATTACAGCATGTATGGTGGCGAAGAAAACTTTGCCTCGTTCCTAGAAATGAGCGGTTTTAAACTAGAAGATTTCAAAGATGATGTAAAACTTTCGCTTTTATTGGACCAGATTCTAGAAGAACGTATTGAAATTTCCGATGAGGAAATGAAAGAATACTTTGAAGAAAATAAAGAGGACTTCGCTCAAGAAGAACAAGTGGAGGCCAGTCATATACTTGTTGAGGATAAGGAAACCGCTTTTGAAGTGATCAATAAATTGAACAATGGCGCTGATTTCGCCGAGTTGGCTAAAGAATATTCGATCGATGAAAAAACCAAAGATAAAGGTGGCGAACTCGGTTACTTTGGCAAAGGCGAAATGGTAAAAGAATTCGAGGAAGAAGTTTTCGCCATGGAAGTCAATACGATCAGTAAACCGGTCGAAACACAATACGGTTTCCACGTAATCAAAAAGACGGATCATAAGCCTTATCAGGAAGCCAATTTTGAAGATGTGAAAGAGGAAGTCCGCCAGGCCATTCTTGAGCAAAAGAAAGATGAAGAGTATCAAAAATGGCTCCAGGAAAAAATGGAAGAATTTAAAGTAGTCAATTCATTATCCGATAACCCGATTTTCAGTAACAATACTGGTTCTGATGAAGATTCCGATGATGCGGATAATGAAAATCAAGAAGAGACAAACGATGACACTGAAGAAAGAACAGAAAAAACAGAAGAATAATTAATGTAATGTAAAAAGAGGCTGGGACAAAACTAGCTTCAAATAGTGAGACAGGAGAATTTGAGT
>CALKAK010000088.1 GCA_937983015.1 uncultured Bacillaceae bacterium
TTGCACCATTCCCATCCAACGCATTCTCCGGATGAAACGATTCATCCTTAATCACCTCACAAAAAATTGTCAAGACATGTCGATTTATATCCTTATTTTTTGATAAAAAGCTCTCGCTATTCTTAACATTCCTGGTAAAACAGTGAATTATTGTTATTGTTCTTTTTTCCGGGTTATAACATTCCTTTTTCTCCTCAATTTGTCGTTTATGTTTCCCTGAGAATAAAACAAACTAATGGTAATAAGAACAGGAGGAGAAAACATGTTATCACAAGGACAAATCCGGCAATTAAAACAACAACTCATTGCAGAGAAAAAGGATATTGCCGAACGCTTAAAGAACAACGATAACTTCCAATTACAACGAAGTCATCCACACGATTCGATAGGTGAATTATCCAGTTACGATAACCATCCGGCCGATGAAGCAACGGAATTGTTCGAACGGGGGAAAGATCTCGCTTTAAAAGAACATTTGGAAAAACAACTGGAAGAGATTGACCGCGCAGTGGCGGCGATAGCGGAGGGAACTTACGGCCGGTGTGCTGTTTGTGGAACATCGATTCCCTATGAACGTTTGCAGACCATTCCCACGACTATGTATTGTAAAGAACATAGCCCGAGCCAGGAAACATCGGATCATCGTCCGATTGAAGAGAAAGTGTTCGATCCTCCTTTCGGTCAATTCGATTTTGATGATGAGCGGGATGAAAGTGTTATTTTCGATGCGGAAGATGCCTGGCAGGAAGTCGCTTCCTGGGGGACGAGTGAGTCGCCATCCGATTTTAGCGATCCGCCCGCACACCGAAATGATTTGAACATCGAACCGGATGAACAACTAGGATATGTAGAAGAATACGAAAATTTTATCGCCGTCGATCTTTATGGCAATGAGGTTACAATTTTTCCTAGCAAACAACGGAAAAAATACGAGGAAGCACTGGATGAAGAAGGAGTTATGACCGTTTTTGGTGATTTACCCGCTTATGAAAAAGAACCATATGTGGAAGATTGAGACTGCATGCGTGCAGTCATTTTTTTGGCAATAATTTCAGTTGCTTTTATTTCGATATACGAAAAAGTTTGCTATGATAGTGGAAGGAATTTTAAAAGTATTTGATTAACTCCTTTTTGTAGGAGGGAAACGATGAATCATGTGCTTAAAGGATTAATGCGCTACCGGTTTTATATGGTGATCGCCTGGTTATTAATGCTCATCGAGCTTGCGGTTGAATTGATGTTGCCTTTATTTCTGGGAACGATCGTCGATAAAGGTATATTGCCACAAGAATTCCGTGCAGTTTTATACTGGGGGTTGCTCCTTGTTGGTCTGACCTTTCTTTCTTTTCTAGCGGGAATCGGGAACACATTTTTTGCCGCCAAAGTCAGTCAATCTTTTGCATATGACGTGCGTAACCGGATATTCCAGAAAATCCAACGGCTTTCTTTCGCACAATTAAATCGCTATCCAACATCAACATTGATCACTCGTCTAACAAATGATGTACAGCAAATCCAGGCGACCGTTTTTATGATCATGCGGGTGTTTTTGCGAGCACCGCTCATGATCATTTTCGGTACAGTTATGGCCATAACCGTTCATGCAAAACTTTCCCTCATCTTGATTTTTATAATCCCTGTATCATTACTGTTTTTGTTCTGGATGATGAAAAAGGGCATCGAGTTTTTCCGGTGGGTACAAACGAGTCTTGATCAGATGAACCGGATGGTCCGGGAAAATCTTGCCGCCATTCGCTTAATTCGTGCTTTTAACCGCGGCAAGGACGAGTCAGAACGATTTACGAACATCAATCAACGGTTACAACAACATACGGAACGCGCTTTACGTTTCGCTGAATTGACGGCACCGACATTGTTATTGTTGATGAATAGCTGCATCGTATTGATCCTTTGGTTTGGGAATATTCAACTTACTGTTGGTGGTGCTGAAGCGGGGGAAGTTGTGGCGATCATCAATTACGGGATGCGTATCACCAATTCTCTGTCAATATTATCATGGATTATCATGAGTCTTTCGCGATCAAAGGCTTCACTGGATCGTCTTAACGAAATTCTTTCGATCAAAGAAGAGGAAAAACCTGCTGCTTATAACGGGAAACATGGGATGATCCGTGGCGAGCTGCGATTTCATGATGTTACATTTTCCTATAAACCGGGAAGACCGGTATTAAAACATATCAATTTCCATATTGGTGCCGGGCAAACCGTGGCAATCATAGGTGCAACCGGTTCGGGAAAAACGAGCCTGTTCCAGCTAATCCCCCGTCTGTTCCAACCCGATTCCGGAGAAATTTTCCTCGACGGTAAGGACATTCGTACCTTTCCTTTAGAGACATTACGGCAGGCGGTCGGCTACGTCTCGCAAGATGCCTATTTATTTACCGGAACCATTAAAGAAAATATCGCCTGGGGCGACCCTGATGCAGATTTTGCCACAATCGTTCAAGCGGCAAAAGATGCGCAAATTCACGATACCATTCTCCGTTTTCCTGATGGCTATGATACGGTGATCGGTCAAAAGGGTGTCAATCTTTCCGGGGGACAAAAACAGCGGCTTGCTATTGCCCGGGCTCTCGTACGCCGACCAAAAATTCTTTTGCTCGATAGTGCGACAAGTGCACTCGATGTCCGCACAGAGGAAAAGTTGTTGGAAGCTTTAACGAATTATGACTGTACGATTCTTATGATCACACAAAAAATTTCCACGGCACAAAAAGCCGACATCATTTTATTGATGGACGATGGTGAGATTATTGCCAGGGGCACGCATGAGGAATTATTACACTCCTCACCCGTATACCGAAAAATCCATGCATCACAAAAAGAAAGGGGGGATCTCGATCATGTCTATGCAACCGGGTTTGCACCGACGGAGACCGATGTATGAACGGAAACGAGAAGAACAAAATTTTCAGTTCAAAACCCTGTTACGCCTCTGGCGCGAATTAAGACAAGATCGCTGGTTATTAATCGCTGTATTAGTCACAGTTCTCATCAATTCTTTACTCGCGATTAGTGGACCTTATTTCATCGGCTTTACGATCGATGAAATGATATATCGACGCTCTACTTTACCGATACCGATCTTACTTGTCGGTTTGGTGATCATTTATTTATTTTATTCCTTAACTTCATATTTGCAAAATTACTGGATGATCGGGATCGCCCAAAAAACCGTTTTCCGGATGCGAACCCGCCTTTTCGACCATTTGCAGAGATTGCCGATCGCTTTTTTTGACAAACGTCAACACGGAGAATTAATGAGCCGAATCACTAACGATATGGATAATGTGAGCACGACATTAAATACTTCGATTATACAAATCACATCCAGCGTAATTACTTTATGTGGAATCATCATCGTCATGGTTTCGTTGAGTCCATTGCTAACCGTGATCACGTTGATGATCATCCCCGTCATGTTTTACGGTATGCGCTGGATCACGAAACGAACGGGTCCTTTATTCCGGAAGCAACAACGATTTCTCGGCGTTTTGAACGGGTATATTGAAGAGATGATATCCGGTCAACGCATCATCAAACTGTTTTCCCGGGAAAAAGAGGTGATGGCAGAATTCCAGAAGAAGAATCAAGACTTGAAAGAGGCAGGCTATTGGGCACAAGTTTATTCCGGATTCATCCCGAAATTCATGAACCTATTAAATAATTTTAGCTTTGCGATCATCGCGTTTATCGGAGGAATATTCGCGTTAAGAGGTTGGATTACGGTCGGTGTCATTATTACATTTGCGGAATATGCCCGACAATTTACAAGACCGCTTAATGAGCTGGCAAACCAGTTCAACACAATGCTATCGGCTTTGGCAGGTGCCGAGCGGGTGTATGCGATATTAGATGAAAAAGTGGAAAAAGACGGAGAACAGGGTACGGTCATTTTAAAAGAAGTAAGGGGTGAAGTCGTTTATCAGAATGTTTCCTTTTCTTATGAGGATCAAGAGGAAACGGTCAACGATATCGACTTCCATGTTCGCCCTGGGGAAACCGTAGCACTCGTTGGACCGACAGGAGCGGGTAAAACAACGATCATTAACCTTCTAACCCGGTTTTATGAACCTCAAAAGGGAACGATTTTGCTTGATGGACGGGATATTCGCACGATTTCAAGGGAAAGCCTCCGTGATCATCTCGGCTTTGTCTTACAGGATGTTTTTCTCTTTGAAGGGACGATCCGGGAAAATATCCGCTTTGGACGTTTAGATGCAACGGATGAGGAAGTTATGGAGGCGGCGATTCGGGCAAATGCCGACTCTTTCATCAGGAAATTGCCAGATGGTTACGATACAGTGTTGACGCAGGATGGTGCTGGAATCAGTCAAGGGCAAAAACAATTGATCGCCATTGCTCGAGCTATTCTCCGCGATCCAGCGATTTTAATATTAGATGAAGCGACAAGCAATATCGATACCGTGACGGAATTAAAAATTCAAGAGGCGCTCGCAAAATTGATGGAAAATCGTACCACATTTGTGATCGCCCATCGGCTAAATACGATTCGTGATGCGGATCAAATTCTCGTAATCCATGAAGGTCGGATCATCGAACGGGGAACGCATGAGAGCTTATACAAGAAGAAGGGGTTCTATTACAACCTGTACTCATCGGCCATGAAGCAAAGTATTTGAACGGAGTGATTATTGAAGAAGCAAGTGATGGAAGGAGCTAGAAGTACGGGAATCAAGTAATAAAATAAGGGAGAAACATGGGGTTGACCGGTTATGTATCGTATCCGGTCATTTTTTCACAAAAAAGACCTGAACCTGCCTGATTCAAGTCAAGTTAATGATTGAGGGATTCTTGTAATATTCTTATGTCATCCTCGGATTGAATTTGTAATTCTATATCCCGCAAATCAGTGGCTATCCAGGAGAGCGCCTTATAATCCGGAATGAGTCGGTATTTATTTTCGACCCAAATACCACCTCCCCGATCCGTCTCGACATTGAGTCCCAATTCAACACATTTAATAAGTAACTCTCCGAGCATTTCCGACCGTTTTCCCGTAGCCTTCATTCCCCTAATCCCGCTTTTTATTTGACAAATCAGCCGATCGAGGTGATTCCGGCATAAAATGTCCTTAATAATATTCGGAAAATGTTTAAAACGGGATACGGGGTTGTTTCCCACACTGTCTTTCATCGACCAGAAGAAGATACCGTTATTCTCGCCGATGGTAAAGCGGAAATAAATGGTATTTAAATAATTAACCGGGCCGAATTGGTAAACATCCCAATCACCTATACGTTTGATTCGCCAGTGAGAGGCGAAGAAATAGTTCGCGAACATCCGTTTCGTTTCCATGAACACTTCTTTGAATAAAGGCTGCTCATCGGCATCCTGTGTTTCATCGATTCGATTCATATAATGATCTTCGACCGTAAAAAGTAAAGTACGCCAATCTTTTCGGGAAAGAAGCTTTAATAACCGCTGGTTGTGCGGTTTATGAATATCTTCCAGTGCATGATTGATCAATGCCTCACGAATCACGTTTTCCAAATATCTCATTGCCACTCTCCCTCCCTTTGTCTAGATTATTGAAAATTTGGTTTCTTACTATCATACGAAATTTTAATACATATTTCAATAAAAAATTTTAAAATATACGCAGGGAAAATCACAAAATCAACTCATAATATTTTCGTAACGGATACATCATTTTCTTTTTATCCTTTCAGATCAGCACTTTTTCCTTACCATTCCTGTGGTAAAATGAATGTAACGAGAAAGGAGAGATGAAACAATGGAACCATTTCGCTCATTTGTAATTTTTGAAGAAGATGAGAAAATACGTACAGAGATTCGCATGTTACAGGAGGAGGATCTTCCCGCAGGAGAAGTAACCATTCGCATCCACTATTCCAGCGTGAATTATAAAGATGCCCTGGCGACATTACCGAAAAGTGGAGTCGTCCGCAAATATCCTATGGTAGGTGGTATTGATTTAGCCGGTACGGTGATCTCTTCCACGAGTCCCGAATTTCAAGAAGGCGATCAAGTACTTGTAACCGGATATGATCTCGGTGTCGATCATTATGGGGGTTATAGTGAAATTGCCCGTGTTCCAGCTGAATGGGTCGTACCGTTACCGGATGGTCTTTCATTAAAAGAAGCTATGGTAGTCGGTACTGCCGGTTTCACCGCGGCATTATCCATACAACGTTTGGAAGAAAATGGTGTGTCTCCCGACAAAGGTCCGGTACTTGTGACCGGGGCAACTGGTGGTGTCGGTAGTAGTGCGGTAGCTTTTCTCGCTCAACTTGGATACCATGTGGTAGCCAGCACACGAAAAAGAGATCAAGGTGAATTTTTGCGGGAAATCGGAGCGAAAGAAATCATCTCTACAAAGGAATTAACGAATCCGGCAAATAAAGCCTTGTTAAAACAACAATGGTTCGCGGCTATTGATCCGGTAGGTGGGGAATATTTACCGGTAATTCTTGCTTCAATTAAATACGGTGGTTCTGTAGCTTTGTCAGGATTGACAGGAGGGAAGAAATTTACGAGTACGGTCTTTCCATTTATTCTCCGTGGAGTAAATCTACTCGGAATTGATTCCGTATATTGCCCGATGGAAACACGGCTAAAAGTATGGGAGCGGATCGCGAAAGAAATGAAATCTCCCGAGTATTTACGTAAATCGGTGCAGGAAATCACACTCGATGAACTCCCCGATACATTTTTGAAATTGTTAAAAGGGGAAGCAACGGGCAGGACGGTTGTCCGCTTATTTTAATGGGGAATTTTACCGGGAAAAAATTTTTCGCTCATTCGTATATAAGCATTTGACAGGAAAACGATGATAAGATAGAGGGGAATTAGTTGGGAGAAGGAGGAACGTATGAATCTAGCAGAAATTTACCGAAAGATGGATAAAAACAAAACGAATACCCGCAGAGATCATATCCATGCCTACAGTATCTTAATACCGTTAATCGAAAAGAAGGATGGAATCCATGTGCTTTTTGAAGTGCGTTCCTTGAAGTTACGTAGACAACCGGGGGAAATTTGCTTTCCAGGCGGGAAAATCGAACCGCGAGATCCGGACCCACGGGCCTGTGCAATTCGCGAGACTAGTGAAGAACTGGGAATCGCTCCATCGCTCATTCATAATGTGGAACCCCTCACCGCCATTAAGCAGCCGCTCAGTCAGCGGAAAATCTACCCTTTCATCGGAACGATCCCCAGTGATGTGGAATTTAAGCCGAACCCTTTGGAGGTGGCGGAAATTTTCACGGTCCCTTTGCATTTTTTCCTCGATCATGAACCGGAATGTTATCAGGTACGTTTCCGGGTAGAGCCGGAACCGGATTTCCCATATCATCTGATTCCTGGAGGAAAAAATTACCCGTGGCGGACTCGTTCGATCGAAGAGTGTTTTTATATTTATGGAAATTACACGATATGGGGGCTAACCGCCCGTATCCTGCGTCAATTTCTACAACTGATCCGCTGATCAACGATCGGTTGTTTTATTAAGGTATTTGTGATTAAATAGTAAAAGAAATTTGGTATTTTTTAGTAGGAACTTTCGACAAAAAGGAGAAATGATAATGAAAGTAAAAATTAATCGTAATGCGGCAAAAGTATTAAAGGAAATGTTAAATAAAGAAGAAAATCAAGGAAAGATGGTTCGCGTCTTCGTGACAAGCCAACATGGAGATCACGTTCACTACGGTTTTCGATTCGATACACCCGGAGAAAACGATACCGTCGTGGAAACCGATAAAGGTATTCCGGTCATTTTAGAAAAAGATAATGAATGGCTTGATGGAGTATGGATTCAATATTTTTATGTACCTGAAGAAGGTTTTATCATCTCCAATCCACAAAAGGGAAACAATCATCACCTTTATTAACGAACGAACGCTCTGCAAAGGTAGTTGAGTGCATGGCAAAAAAATATTACGTTGTCTGGGTAGGGAGAAAAAGGGGAGTTTTTACGTCCTGGCAAGAAGTACAGCCGCTTGTGAACCGTTATCCGGGAGCGAAGTTTAAAGCGTTCCCGACCAGGGAAGAAGCAGAAGCGGCCTTTCAAAACGGACCGGAAGGTACGAAACAACCGGTCGAAAAAAAAGAAGGTTACATTGCCGAAAGTCTTTCCGTCGATGCCGCCTGTAGCGGGAATCCGGGACCGATGGAATATCAAGGGGTTTGGACAAAAACTGGTGAGCGATTATTCCATTTCGGTCCGGTGATCGGTACGAATAATATCGGGGAGTTTTTAGCGATCGTCCATGCTCTGGCCTATTTAAAAGAAAAGAACATGCCTGATGTGCCGGTCTATACTGACTCTGAAATCGCCATGAAATGGGTAACTAATAAGCGTGCACAAACAACGTTACCGAGAACAAAAGAAACAGAACGGGTTTTAGAATTGGTAAGACGGGCGGAACGATGGTTAGAGACGAATCCGATTAAAAATCCCATTTATAAATGGCGGACAGAAATATGGGGGGAAAATAAAGCCGATTTCGGGAGAAAAGGATAGTCGATCATCATCAACTCCATCCAAGGCAAGCAAAACGGGGTATATCGTTTAAGCGGTTAGTTTGATGAAAGGATCGGGGGAAGGGAGAATTGAAGCAGATTTGTATCAATCGCTTGCTACAAGAAACGAAAAATCCGGAGGAAGATGAAGAACCTTTTACACTCCGGAAAATCGATATTGATGCCTTGCTTGATTACGGTCAAGTTCGTCCGCTTGAAGAAAAAGGCTCGCCGCAACAGGAAAAAAGTCATGCCCACAAAATGAACGTAAAGTTTCCTCCTGATCGGTCATACTAATGATAAAAAGGAGGAATACCGATGGATGGGCAAGAAGTTGCGATCCGCGAACTAAATGCATTTTTGAAGGGCCGTTATATGGGGATTAAACAGCTCGAGAATTTGATACAAAACATACAAGATGAAGCGATCAAGGAACAGTTACAAGAAATCCAACAAATCCATAAAAACCAGGCAACAAGACTAGCGGAGCGAATTCAAAACCTCGGAGGAAGGCCGGTAGACGGTATTGGTATTAAAGGAACCCTCCAAGAATGGATGGGACGTTTAAAAGGCTATCCCCAGGACAAGAGAGGGATCATCGAACTGGCCAAAAAGGGTGAAGATTTTTATAGTCTGGAAATATCGGAAGAAATTGTGCGTGGAGATTTGGATCCAGAAAGTCGGGCATTGATTGAAGAAATACTCGATGAAGACCGGCTTATCGTTACAAGGCTGGAACGTTTGCTTGACCAAATAGAAAATGACAGGGAGAACTCGTGAAAAGCTCATGCAAAAGAAGCCATCAAGAAAAGAAAGGCTTCTTTTTTCCTTTTTATGTTGAATTCCGTTATGATTATCTGCGAGTTTACTAGAGTCCATCGAACGATTATTAATATTAAAAAAATAGGCTAGGAGTTTACATATGAAGATCATCAGTTGGAACGTCAACGGCCTTCGCGCTTGCATTCGCAAAGGTTTTTTAGACTATTTTCAAAAAGAGGATGCGGATATTTTTTGCCTTCAGGAAATCAAACTGCAAGAAGGGCAGATTGAATTGGATTTACCGGGATATCATCAATACTGGAATTATGCGGAAAAGAAAGGGTATTCTGGAACGGCGGTGTTTACAAAAGAAAAACCATTGGCCGTTTCCTATGGGTTTAAACCGGATGAGATCGAAGAAGAAGGCCGGATCATCACGCTAGAATATGCGAATTTTTACTTGGTCAATTGTTATACGGTCAACGCAAGACGCGACCTTTCCCGACTTTCTTACCGGATGGAATGGGAAGACCGGATGTATGAATACCTCCATGAGTTAAATCAGCATAAACCGGTTATTTATTGCGGTGACTTGAACGTCGCCCACCAAGAAATCGATTTAAAAAATCCGAAAGCAAATGAAGGAAATTCCGGATTCACCAGGGAAGAACGGGAGAAAATGACGCGACTGCTTGATTCCGGTTTTGTCGATAGTTTTCGTTATCTTTATCCGGATAAACGGGATGCATACACCTGGTGGAGTTATATGAATCGCGCCCGTGAGAGAAACATCGGCTGGCGGATCGATTATTTTATTCTTTCCGAGCGTTTGACGAAACGGTTGATCGATTCGAAAATTCACGCCGATATTCCCGGTAGCGATCATTGCCCGATTGTCTTGCACATCGATTTAAACGTTGATTAAAACATGGTAGAAAAGGGCATCCTCTTACAAAAGAAGGAGGATGAATCATGAAAGAATTTACAGTCCATTTGCATGAAGGCGATGCGCTGCAGGATATGCATGTAAAAAAGCTGAGCCTTACGGAATTTGATGAAATGATCGCCGGTGGTATCCGACAACTTTTTGAATTGGATACGAATATCGGCTTTTTCCTTTTCGTTGATGCGGAAGATCACGATGGAAAAATCCATTACCTCGTCATGCGCTATGAAGAAGAGACGATGGAGAAACCGATGGATATTTACGCCTTCCAACTAGAAGAATTTTATGAAATGGTCGCACTTTATCTCAGTCAAGCCTATTTCGATGAAATGGAACATGAAGGTGAATTACCGGTAGGAGAAGTCGATGGACCGATCTACCACCTTGCTCATCTTTTATCACATGTTGTGATGGATGGTCAGGGGATCGATCCAGAACATTGATGATGATCCATTTCCGATCATTCCCATCATTTTGTAGTACTTGATTTAGTGGAAAAAAGAAATAGAGGTGAACCGCTTATGGCATACGTTATTACATCTCCCTGTGTCGGGGAAAAGGCCGGTGATTGCGTTGAGGTTTGTCCGGTCGATTGTATCATCGAAGGAGAGGATCAATTTTACATCGACCCGGATTCATGTCTTGATTGTGGCGCATGCGAAGTCGTATGTCCGGTATCGGCCATCTATTATGAAGAAGATATACCAGAAGAAGAACGATGGTTTATCGAAAAAGCGAAGCGATTTTTTCAAAGGACTGTTGAGTAACCCGCACCTATTTTGGGTGTTATTTTTTTTGCAATAAGACACATAGAGGAGAGCGCGATAAATACAGAACATTCAATTAATTAAAAATTGTTTCTCCGCAACCTTTATGATATGATGAGGGTACCTATTCCTCTTGTTACTATCGTTCTAGATTTCCGATTTCCCTTGAACTCATGTATAGTGGAGGTGTAAAGGGAATTTGAGGGGAATCGAATTGAAAACGGATTCAGTGAATGATGTATTGATTTTAGCGGAAAAAAGACGAGAAATGGTCTTTGCGATGGTCGATGGTTTGAAAGATTTTGCCATGCATTGGTTCGGTCCAACACTACAGGATGATGCTCTCGATTATTTAGAACCCTTTCGTTTCAATGACGGAATGGAATTGAAAGTCTTCGGTCTGTATATCTGGTGGAGCATTTTTTCCGAACCGGTCCTTGACGGGAAATTGACGATATTTCAATTGTATGAGAAGAAAGAACGGTTGCGAATGAAAAACAAATCTTTCCTCCGCAAGGTCCTTGTGAGCTGGCGAAAGATCAGACCGGGTTTCTATCAGGTGAAAGAGTGTTCTAAGCCCCGGGAATTCTTAATAGAAGATATATTTGACGAATCGCTAAAAGAGGTAACTGTTTATAATCATATTTATGAACCGTCGAATGTCGGGGATATCGTGACCGGGATCGTCCTGCCCCTTGGCGATGGCACATACACAAGTTTATTCGATTTTTTGCAACTGCCCGACTTCATTCTCCCGATTTTACATGAAGAACGTTCCCGGCTCCATACGCAACAGGAGATGTTATCGCAATACCCACGAGTGTTACGGCGGGTTATGTACGAGATGATGGCGGCGCACTATTGTCATTAGGTGATATTCGGACGGAGAACTTGCTCGATAAAGAAATTTTCATGCTTTAGTTCGTGTTCTTTGTTTAAAGCTATCCGGCTGATCCGGATGCGATCTTATCAGAAAGCGAGGATGGTCATGTTCCGAGAAATACCGGATCATTTACGGAAATATTTAGATGTCGTTTTTGTCGGGTACAATCCGAGTTTAAAATCTGCGGAAACCGGTCACCATTATGCCAATCCTAGAAATCGTTTCTGGACCGTGCTGTATGAATCCGGTTTGACACCAAGGAAATATTCCCCCTACGAGGATTTTAAATTATTAGATTTAGGATACGGCTTTACCAATATCGTCGCTCGCCCCACGCGATCGGTTTCGGAAATAACAAAAGCGGAGTATGAAGAAGGAAGAATTCGATTGCGTGAGAAACTCGAATGGTATAAACCGAAAATCGTCTGTTTTGTCGGTAAGGGCGTCTACGAACAATATAGTCGTAAACGAAGGATATCTTGGGGAAAACAAGAAAACAGCATGATCGATGGCATCATCGATTTTGTCGCCCCATCAACAAGCGGTCTTGTACGCATGAAAACGGAAGAGATCATCGAAATTTATAAGGAATTAAACGAGCTGAAGAATCATCTCCATTACTCCTACTATTAATCAGATCTTGTCGCGTTTAGAAATTAATCAGCGAACAACTGTAAAAAATGGGTGCTTTCACGTGCATTTATAGTATAATTTTAGTAGTCTCGGTAAAAATCGTTATTTTTT
Organism: uncultured Bacillaceae bacterium; assembly: GCA_937983015.1. GTDB lineage: Bacteria > Bacillota > Bacilli > Bacillales > Caldibacillaceae > CALGAD01. The sequence goes on from CALKAK010000088.1 coordinate 12,629, forward strand.
CGAGAACTGGAGGGGAATTCATGGCGAAAATCAAAATCACTTGTGATAGCACCGCAGATCTTTCTCCGGAGATGTATGAGGAGCTGGATATTACACGTGTTCCTTTGTATATCATCCTTGATGAAGAAACGTATCGTGATTCGATCGATATTCAGCCGGATGATATTTTTGCGTTTGTCGATAAAACCGGACGCCTACCGAAAACAGCTGCCTGTTCTATTCAAGATTATACGGATACATTCGGTAAATTTGCCGATGAATATGATGCGGTCATCCACTTTAATATTGGTGCACAATTTTCCAGCTCACACCAAAACGCAAGGATCGCGGCTCAAAACTTTGATAATGTCTATGTGGTGAATTCTGATAATCTATCAACGGGGACGGGACATCAAATTCTCGATGCCAAGCGGATGGCCGATGAAGGCATGAGTGCAGAGGAAATCGTTCGGCAAATTACGAAAAATCTCGATAAATATGAAACGAGTTTTGTCATTGACACCCTCGATTATTTGCGCAAAGGCGGCAGATGCACACCACTTCAGGCGATCGGTGCTAACTTACTGAATATTAAACCAACCATTGAAGTCATTGATGGGAAAATGGACGTCGGAAAGAAATACCGGGGCAAGCTCAACAAAGTGCTCCAAAAATATGTTGCCGATCGTTTACAAGATCGCGATGATATCTTAACCGATCGCCTCTTTATAACTCATTCCGGTTGCTCTGAAGAAACGATTGAACTCGTAAAAGAAAAAGTTCGGGAATATCAAAACTTTGATGAAATTATCGTTACCCGGGCATCCTGTACGATCACATGTCATTGTGGTCCGAACACTTTAGGAATACTATTCCGTACGAAATGAACAACTTTTTGTCGCTGCAAGAAATTGCAGCGATTCGTTTATTAACAAGTTTTTCCGGATATGGTATAATCACATATGCTTTTAATACGTCGTACGCTGATTTTTACATAGTAATCATCAATGTCTGATAATGGAGGCATGAATACATGAATATCGTTGAACAGAAAGAAGCGGCCATCAAAGAGGAATTGAGACAAGCAGTGTTGAAAGCTGGTCTAGCTAAAGAAGAAGAGCTTCCCGAAATAATTTTAGAAAAACCAAAAGTGAAAGCCCATGGTGATTATGCGAGCAACATCGCCATGCAAATGACGAGGGTCGCTAAGCAAGCACCGAGGAAAATCGCTGAACAAATCGTCGCACATTTTGATCGCGATAAGGCATCCGTTGAAAGAATTGAGATAGCTGGACCAGGATTTATTAATTTTTTCATGAATTACGCATATTTACCGAATTTGGTAAAAGAGATTCTTGCTGCCGGTGATACGTACGGAGAAAGTTCGTTTGGCAACAAGCAAAAAGTTCTCGTAGAATTCGTTTCGGCAAATCCGACCGGTGATCTTCATGTCGGTCATGCCCGTGGAGCCGCCTATGGTGACGCTCTATGCAATATTCTCGAGGCGTGCGGTTATGACGTAACCCGGGAATATTATATTAATGATGCGGGTAATCAAATTCATAATTTAGCACGATCTATCGAAGCGCGTTACATGCAAACTTTAGGCTACGACTGGCCGATGCCGGAAGATGGGTATCACGGTGAAGATATTGTTCAAATCGCTAAACGGCTCGTCGAAGAGGACGGCGACAAATGGGTGAATGTTCCGCAAGAAGAACGGCTCGATTATTTCCGTGAATACGGTTTGAAGGTCGAACTGGAAAAAATAAAACAGGACCTGGAGAATTTTGGCGTTCGCTTTGACAATTGGTTTTCCGAAACTTCCCTTTACGAAGCAAAGAAAGTGGAAGCGACATTGGATAAATTGCGGGAAAAAGATATGATTTATGAAAAAGATGGGGCGACCTGGTTGAAATCCACGCTATATGGCGATGATAAAGACCGGGTTGTGATAAAAAATGATGGAACCTACACGTATTTAACCCCGGATATCGCTTATCATCTGAACAAACTAGAACGGGGACATGAAAAATTGATCAATATCTGGGGAGCCGATCACCATGGCTATATTCCCCGGATGAAAGCGGCGATCCAGGCTTTGGGATACGCACCAGATGTATTGGAAATTGAGATCATTCAAATGGTGAACTTGATCGAAGACGGTGAAAAAGTTAAGATGAGCAAACGGACGGGGCGGGCGCTCACGTTACGGCAGTTGATGGAAGAAGTCGGGAAAGATGCGATGCGTTATTTCTTCAACATGCGTTCGTGTGATACCCATCTTGATTTTGATCTGGATCTCGCCCGCAGCCAGTCTACGGAAAATCCGGTTTATTATTGCCAATACGCCCATGCACGGATTTGCACGATGTTAAGACTAGCCGCGGAAAAGGGAATCGATTATGCGGATTATAACCCGGCATTGTTGACGAACGAAAAAGAAATCGAGTTACTCAAGCATCTTGGCGATTATCCGAAGACGATCATCGAAGCGGCACAAAAACGAGCACCCCATATCGTGACCCAATATATCTTCGATTTATCCTCATTATTACACAGTTATTACAACGCGGAAAAGGTGATCAATGAGGATCAATTGGAATTGACGAAAGCCCGTCTTGCTTTAATGGAGACGGTTAAAATTACGATCGCCAATGGTTTGCGTCTGATCGGGGTTCATGCTCCAGAAAAAATGGAAAAAAATGATTAAAACGGGAAGGACATGGGTCCATCCCGTTTTTTTAACGACTGTAAAAAATTTGGGTGAAATAAGGCTCATTTTGCTCGTTAAAGGCAACCCCTATACCCGTAAATTCAAAGCCTTCGTTTAATATGTTTTCTCTGTGCCCAGGGGAATTCATTAAACCTTCATGGGCGAAGATCGCACTCCATTGTCCGTAAGCTAAATTTTCCCCTGCGTAGCTGTAAGATATACCGTTATCATCCATCCGCTCAAACGGACTCTTTCCTTCAAGATTAGTATGACTGAAATAGTGATTTCTCGCCATATCGATACTGTGAGCGCGTGCTGTTTGCCGTGCACGTTCATTCATCGCTAGGACCGGTAAACCGTATTTTTTTCTTTCGGCATTTGTTAAATCGAACAATTGATATTCGAAACCTTCGATTCGTTCACCTCTCGCTTCCTTGTAAATCTCTTCGCGTTCTTGTTCGAGTTTGTCCGTAATGATCTGAACAGCCCGGACCGTGCCAGCCCCGATTTCATCATAAAAAAAGGTCACGTAATTACCTTGCACATGAAACATGTCATAGTTCCGATCCTCGGGCAGGTAATAAAAATAAAGCCCCTTTTGGATGCCATCTAAGGGAGTGCCTAAATGTTTTAAAACGGTATTTCGATCGGTTCCGATCGTGATGTTATAGATCGATGATAGTAAATTTTGATTTGTATAGATTCCGCAAACATTTTCATGCTCGTCATAAATCACCATGAAAAAATTGTGATAATTTTGATGATAAGCATGCCAATATGTATCATATTCATTGAACGTGACGCGTTGTGGTCGACCGAATTTTGCTTCAACCATTTCTTTATTCATCCCCGGCTCGATCGTTGCGATAGCGAAAGGTTCGTTTTCCGGTTCGTTCAGTGGCAGGTAAGACGGTTGTTCTTCCTCTGTATCACCGGAAAATTCCTGTTCCCATTTCGTAATCAATCGGTCAAAGGAATTCATCAGATCGTGCAGATTATTGACGTCGAAAAACAAAACGATTAAAGCGAGTACGATCAAAATTTTGGCAAGAAGACGCAAATTTTCGTTCTCCTTTGTTCGATTTATTTTTTGATCAAAACGGAATTAATGATGGTTTCCCATAACTTTTATAGCAAAAAACATGTTAGGATTATACGATAATGGCCTACACGATCTTATCCTTTTAAATTGGGATACTCTTATTGTACTAATTTTCCTACCAATTGAGCAACCGGTTTTCTTCCGGGGAAGGTTTTGCAAACAATTACGTTGTTAGAAAAGAACCCCTTCCGAAATCCGGAAAGGGTTCCTATATTGTTTAAGTTTTTAGCGGTTTAATTAGAACCAGCTTGCTCCTACGATAATAAGGAGGATAAAGAGTACGACGATCAATGCGAACCATTTTCCTCCAGCGAAGCCATAACCGTAACCGCCATAACCGTATCCGTGGCATCCGAAGCCCATAATGATTCCTCCTATTTAATTAATGTAATTCAGTAAGAAACAAAGGCTGCTCCCACAATGATCAAGAGGATGAACAGTACGACGATGAGAGCAAAGCCGCCGCCATATCCTGCTGTTTGGCTCATGAACAAGACACCTCCTGCGCCGTTTGCTATCACTATATGTTAAAAATCCAAAAAGGCACTAGACAAAATCCCAAAACACCGAACTTGGGCTCAAGCCTAAATTTTCCTCTTGAGGAGGGGCTTTACTTGTTTGATAAGTGGATCGATCTGCTGAACGATTTGCCCGACAGTTCCGATCGTTTTGGATACTTTATCCAGGTCGATACTGCCATCTTTACCACGAAAATAATGGAGCAACATATGTCCGGGTCCATGGCGACGCGGTGATGGAAACAATGGCGGTCTAGGTGGTGGTCGAAATCCCGGGAACATGGTGTCATCCTCCCAAGTGAGAATTACGTAATGTGGATATAATATTGTATTAGTTGAATGCTGAAAATGATTGGATCTTTGCCATACTTTAAATTTCCCGGTCCTTTCATTTACCGAATTCGAAACAGGAGCATACAAAACGGATGTATCCATTCCCTTTCAAAGGAAAAGTAGTATATAATGGAAGCAATGAAGATTGAACAGAAAAATTTTAAATAGGGTAGGGTATTGTATGTCGATTGAATATAAACCAGAATTGGAAAGAAACGTGACAAGACTTGAAGTAAACAATAAAGAGGTTATCATTATCGGGACCGCTCATGTATCGAAGCATAGTGCGGAACAGGTGAAAACCATTATCGAGGCGGAACAACCGGATGTGGTCTGTATCGAATTAGACCGGGGGCGTTACCAGTCCTTAACCGAAGGAAATAAATGGAAAGATACCGATATTTTTAAAATCATCAAAGAAAAAAAGGCGACTTTGCTTTTTATCAATCTTGCATTATCTTCTTTTCAAAAAAGGATCGCAAACTCATTCGGAATCAGACCCGGTGCGGAGATGATGCAAGGAATTGAATCGGCCAAAAAGATCGGTGCCCGGCTGGTTCTCGCCGATCGTGATATTCAAACCACGTTCAAGCGAATCTGGGCCAATTTAAGTTTTAAAGGACGGGTGATGCTTCTAACGGAAGTCATCGCCAGTATCTTCAGCCGGGAAGAGATTAGCGAAGAAGAATTGGAAAAATTGAAAGAACAGGACATGATTCAGTCCATACTCCAGGAGTTTAGCGATCATTATCCGGATTTGAAAAAAACGTTAGTGGATGAGCGGGATCGATATTTAGCACAAAAGATTAAAACGGCACCCGGGAAGAAAATCGTCGCAATCCTCGGTGCTGCCCATGTACCGGGTGTGACAAGGGAAATTTATCGTGACCACAATTTACGCGAGCTTAACACGATCCCCCGGAAAAAACAGAATAACAACTGGCTCGGCTGGATTTTACCGATTTTAATCATAGCCATTATCGGGTCTACCTTCTTTATCAATCCTGATGCCGGTTTTCAGCAAACTTTAAGCTGGATTATTTGGACCGGCAGTTTTGCTGCCGCTGGAGCGTTGCTTGCAGGGGGACACATCCTTTCGATTTTAGCCGCCTTTTTAGCGGCACCGTTAACAACGCTTCATCCGCTCCTGGCTTCAGGCTGGTTTGCCGGATTTGTCCAGGCCTGGTTACGCAAACCGAGTGTTCGTGATTTTGAAAATTTATCTGACGATTGTACCACCGTCAAAGGTTTTTGGAAGAATAAAGTAACTCGGGTGTTGCTCGTCATTATTTTGACCAATATTACTACTTCGATCGGCACAATTATCGCCGGTATTGATGTTGTCCGGGTCTTTTTAAACAATATTTAAACGGAGAATGTTTATCTTAAAAACGCTCGGTGATGGAATTCTTGTTGCATATAAAGAGGAAGGATTAGAAAATCTTTGCTAGCTTTTTTCCATCTAAAAAGTCGGTGAAACCACTCGGGGAGATTTTTGAATATAAAGTTAGCAATCTATTAATGAATACGAAGTAATAGGAGGAACGATGAAAACTGTCCTGATTACCGGAACATCGAGTGGCTTCGGACTGCTTTCTACGATTATTCTCGCCAAAAAGGGATACTATGTAATCGCAACTATGCGGGATATAAAGAAGCAGGATCAACTTTTAAGTCTTGCGCAACAAGATCAAGTAGTTGAACGGATTACGGTTATACAAATGGACGTGACAAAAAGGGAAGAAGTTGAATCGGCCTATTTATTTGTTAACAAACGTTGGGGGAAACTGGATGTTTTGATCAATAACGCCGGCTTCGCCTTGGGGGGCTTTTTGGAAGAATTATCGGAAGAAGATTGGTACAGGCAATTCGAAACCAATTTCTTTGGGGTTGTCCGTGTTACGAAAACTTTTCTACCGTTGTTAAAGAAAAATGGGGGCGGAAAGATCATTAATATCAGTAGCATCAGCGGTTATTTCGGGTTTCCTGGACTGGGTCCCTATGTTGCATCGAAACATGCGCTGGAAGGTTTTAGTGAAAGTTTGCGGTTCGAATTGTTAGATGAGAACGTTTTTGTTTCTCTTGTAGAACCCGCTTCCTATAAAACGAAAATTTGGGAAAAAGGCTTGGCAACACTTGATCTGCAAAAAGAACGCCCAGTTTTCCAGCAAAGGCTTATTAAACAAGCGATGAGAAATATCACTACCAGTGCGGATCCGGAAGAAGTCACCCATGTGATTTCCGGAATATGTGAAGCCGAAAAACCGCGTTTACGGTATCCGGTCGGAAAAGGGGCAAAACCTCTCTATCATATAAAAAGTATTCTCCCCTGGTCGCTTGTGGAGCGAATCGTCCAGAACCGCCTAAAAGGTTAAAGGAATTTGGAAAGTAAAATTGTTTGCATTTCACCCATTTTTATGTCATAGTGATGGTGACAATTGAAGATCATTTACTTTTGTGTGTGGGGGAGCCAGTGTTGCTGGTTGAGAGTGTATCCGTAAGATACAGACCCTTCGAACCTGATCTGGCTAAGGCCAGCGTAGGGAACACACTTACGACCTATTTGTGTTCAAAACGCCCTGGCCCGCCCAGGGCGTTTTTTCATCCGATTTTTGTTAAAATCGATCATCAACAAAAAACAATCAGTATGGACCCTGGTTCCCCGGCACACAATGAGTTTAAAGGGGGAACTAGGCAATGAAAAAAATATTGATCGTATTGGTCGCGTTCATATTTTTTGCTACTGGCTGCGGCGCTGAGCCCGAAAATGATTCAGCCCTTTCCAATGGTGGCGACCTGGAAGAAGTGACGGTTGTTCTTGATTGGACACCGAATACGAATCATACCGGGCTTTACGTGGCCGAACATGAAGGATATTTTGCGGAAGAAAGTCTTGATGTGGAAATATTATTACCCGGTGAAGCAACTCCGGAACAGCTAGTCGCTTCCGGTCAAGCCGATTTCGGAATCAGTTATCAGGAAAATGTCACGTATGCCCGGACACAAGACGTGCCGATCGTTTCCATCGCCGCGATCATCCAGCATAATACATCCGGTTTCGCATCTTTAAAAGAAGCTGGAATCGAAAAACCGAAAGATTTCGAGGGGAAAGTTTATGGCGGTTGGGGCTCTCCGATCGAGGAAGCTGTCATGGATACGATCATGCGTATCGATGGCGCTGATATCGATCAAGTAGAATATGTAAATATCGGTAATACCGATTTCTTTACTGCTGTAGAACGAGGAGATATCGATTTCGCCTGGATTTATTACGGCTGGACGGGGATCGAGGCCGAATTACGCGATATCGCCTTGAACATGATTTATCTTAACGAGTATAGTGATGCCCTCGACTACTATACTCCGGTGATCATTACAAGTGAAAAAATGATCGCTGAGAAAGAACAGACGGTTCGCAACTTTTTAAAGGCCGTAGCAAAAGGCTATCAGTTCGCCATCGAAAAACCGGACGAAGCCGCTGAAATTTTAAGCGAAGCCGTACCGGAACTTGATAAAGATTTGGTAAAGAAAAGTCAGGAATGGCTAGCACCACGTTATCAGGATGATGCTCCACGCTGGGGTGAACAGAAACTGGAAATTTGGGAAAACTTTGCCCGCTGGATGGAAGAACATGGCTTGCTCGAAAAAACGCTGGATAGTGAAAAAGCCTTCACGAATGAATTCTTACCTACAGATTGAGCGTTTGAAAGGGAAGATTGAAGATATGAGGAGCGGGAAACAACTGTTTTTCGCTCCTTTTTATAGAAATGGAGTCGATAGGCATGCGGATGTTTATCAAGAATTTTTGGAAACAGGTATTATTTTTTGCCGTTTTCTTTACGTTTTGGGAGGGAAGTGTTCGTTTTTTCCGCATTCCGGATTGGCTCTTGCCCGGCCCTATACAAATTTTTCGGGAAGGGATAACTAGTTTTTCGGTCTATTCGTCCCATATCATCCCGACTGTGAGTTTAGCCCTTTTCGGGTTGTTGATCGGTTCACTTTGCGGTGCGATCACAGCGATTGTACTCCATCTTGTTCCCGCTTTAAAAGATATGTTTTATCCATTGATCATCATGTCGCAAAATATTCCGATCATCGTTCTTGCACCATTACTTGTGATCTGGTTTGGTTTCGGAATGTTACCAAAAGTGATCGTGATTACTTTAGTTTGTTATTTTCCGGTTACGATTTCCTTACTAAGCGGGTTTTCACAAGCAGATCGTGAATTAAAGCATTATATGTTGATGGCCGGTGCTTCGAAAAAGCAAATATTTTGGAAACTCGAATGGCCCGGGGCATTACCCGCACTTTTTTCCGGACTAAAAATAGCAGCCACATATAGTGTAATGGGAGCGGTTATCGCCGAATGGTTAGGAGCGAAAAAAGGGATCGGCGTTTTTATGACCCTTTCCTCTTCGGCATTCCGGACGGACCGGGTTTTTATCGCGATCTTTATCATCGTCATTTTTAGTTTTCTATTATTCCTTCTGATCCAGTTCTTGGAAAAATTAGCCATCCGTTGGCGACCAACTGGGGAAGGGAATAACCATGAGTGAACTAAGGATCGAACATGTCGACTTTTCCTTTGGCGAACTCCAAGTATTAAAGGATGTATCTTTTTCAGTTGCCGCAGGGGAATTTGTTTGTTTGCTCGGACCTTCGGGGAGTGGTAAGAGCACACTATTCAGTATCATCGGCGGAATTTTAAAGCCCGACAGGGGGGCAATATGGCTTAATGGAGAAAATATTACAGGTAAGACCGGGTATATTAGTTACACACCCCAAACTCCTTCTCTCATGCCCTGGCGGACGATTCTCGATAATGTCTTACTAGGTCAGGAAATTCATGGGGTTCGGGATGAAGAGGTAGCACTTTCGCTGATCGAACGGGCAGGGTTGAAAGGATTTGAAAATAGGTATCCACATGAACTATCCGGTGGTATGAACCAGCGGGCATCGTTCATTCGGAGCCTTCTCAGTCCACAAACGATGATCTTACTCGATGAACCATTTTCCGCATTGGATGAATTCACCCGGCTTGATATGCAGAAATGGTTGTTAACCATATGGTCTCGTTACAGAAAATCCATATTGTTTGTGACGCATAATATTGATGAGGCCATATTTTTATCGGACCGGATTTTAGTTCTTTCCGCAAAACCGGCGACGGTTAAAGCAGAATTTGCTGTTCCATTTGCCCGTCCGCGTCAAGAAGAAATCCTACTTTCGACCTCTTTTCTCGATTTTAAGAGGGAAATTCTGCAAGCTTTACGATCGGATTCCATTTAAAAACAAGTAAAAAGGGGCGGGTATCAACCGGCCCCTTATTACATGTTTTGTGAATGGTTTATTGTTTTCCTTCTCACCGTATTCATATGCTTGCTACGTAATTGACCGCATGCTGCATCAATGTCCGAGCCAAGCTCTTGGCGGATCACAACGTGAATATCATGTTTTTTCAAGATATCATAAAAATTTAGGATCGTCTCTTTCGCGCTTCGTTGATAATGAAAATGTTCATCAACCGGATTGTATGGAATCAAATTCACGTAAACCATTTCTTTTTTATCTTTTAATAACATCGCTAATTCATGGGCATGCTCGGGCTGATCGTTTATATCTTTGATCATGATGTATTCAAAAGTCACACGGCGACGGGTTTGTTTTAAATAGTGATCGACAGCAGCCATGAGTTTTTCAATCGGATAGGCTCGATTGATTTTCATTAGCCGTGTACGTAGCTCATTATTCGGAGCATGTAAGGAGATGGCCAGATTGACCCGCGGCTTTAAATCGGCAAACCGATAAATTTTCGGGACTATTCCGCTCGTGGAAACGGTGATTCGCCGGGGAGCGATGGCCAGACCTTTTGGATGGGTGATGATTTTAATGAAGCGCACGACATTTTCGTAATTGTCAAAGGGTTCACCGATCCCCATAACGACAACGTGGGTTATTCGTTCACGTTGAGCTTCACCATTTAGAAATTGCTGCACTTGAATGATCTGTTCGACGATCTCGCCAGCGGTTAAATCGCGAACTTTGCGTAACAGGCCGCTAGCACAGAAGGAGCAGCCGATATTACAGCCGACCTGGGTCGTAACGCAGACAGATGTTCCGAAATGTTGACGCATTAGTACCGTCTCGATAATATGACCATCGGCAAGACGGAAAAGGAATTTCACCGTGTCATCTTTCGCTTCCTGTCGAAGGACTTGCTGCATCGAACGGAACGTGAAGTGGTTTATTATCAGCTCCTTACACTCTTCTTCCAAGCCATTTATGTTATTGAGATCTTCCGTATGCTCTTTATACAACCCGTGCCAGACATGTTCTGCACAAGATTTTTTCGCACCGTTATTCGCAAAAAACACGTACAATTCGTCTAGCGTTTGTTGATATATCGATGGTTTTTCTTGCATGGTTTTCCCTCGTTTCATTTTCCCTTGTCGTTTTCAATTCTATCTAATAATCGTTGAGAAGCCAATAAAATTTACTAGACTCTTTCTCCGAGATCTACATTTTTGAGCCATTTTAGTTGCCTGAATAAAAAAGTACATGTTAAAATAAAAACATTGATTTCGAGATAAACTAATATAAGATAAATGCATTCGGAATAAATAGACGAGTGAACTGTTAAGGAGGAATGATTCGATGAAAGAACCGATTAAGATCGGGATCATTATCGGTAGCGTTCGTGAAGGTCGCAATGGAGAAGCCGTGGCGAAATGGATGTATGATTTCGCCAAAAATCGTGGTGACGAAAATGTCGAATACGAACTTGTCGATTTAAAAGACTACAACTTGGCCATTTTTGGCACAGATCCCACACCAGAACAAGAACAGGCGGCCAAAGCCTGGTCGGAGAAAATGGCATCCTTTGACGGTTATATTTTCGTAACACCCGAGTATAATCATGCCGTTGGCGGAGCTTTGAAAAACGCTCTTGATTACTTGAATCCTGAATTGAACAATAAAGCCGCAGGATTTGTCGGTTATGGAAGCCTCGGTGGTACTCGCGCTCATGAAAATATGCGCTTAATTTTGGCCGAATTACAGGTCGCCACGGTCCGAACGGCCGTCACCTTTTCGTTAATGACGGATTTTGAAGATATGTCAGTATTCAAACCGCACGATTATCACGCCGATAATGCGAACGAAATGCTGGATCAATTGATCAACTGGAGTAGAGCATTAAAAACGATTCGCTAATAAAAAGTCCGGACCCCGGTTTTGGGTTCCGGATTTTTTGCGTATATTCAATTCGGAAATCTTCCATGTATTTGTATGGTTTTCCGAGGAAAATTAAAACTCTAGTTAACATGGTATCGCCTAAACTAGCCCGTATAGTATCGAACTATTCGTTCGATACTCTTCAAATAAGTCGTTCCAAAAAGATTAAGGTGAACGAGTAAATAATATAATTGATACAATGGCTTCCGTTCTTGATATTCAGGCGATAAAGGCAGTATTTCCTCGTACGCATAATAAAAGGATGCGGGAAAACCTCCAAACAGTTCGGTAAAAGCGATTTCGAATTCATGGTGGCCGTACAAAACACTCGGATCGATCAAATACGGAGTCCCTTTTGGACCGGTAATCCAGTTACCTCCCCAGAGATCGCCATGCAGAAGCGAGGGCTTGCATTGTTTCGGCAGCCATTTATCCAACTGATTCAGTAACTGATCAAGCTTTTTGCGAAGGGAAAGTGGTAATAAATTCCTTTGTTCTGCAAGCTGAATTTGCCACAAGAGGCGAATGTCTCGATAATAGTCAATCCAGGAAGAGGACCAGATCTGTTTTTGTACGATTTTGCCGATATAATTATCATGACCATAACCGAAACGATCATTAGTGTATTGATGAAGTTGAGCTACACCGTGACCGAGAAGTTCACCTGTATCCTTCGCGACACGACCTTCCACCCATTCCATGAGTAAGAAACTCAAGTCTTCGCGATCATAAAAACCATAAACTTTCGGAACGTGGATGGCGTTTGCTTTTCGCAATTCGTTCAGCCCCTCCGCCTCCATTTCAAAAAAACGGGGAGGAGCTTGATCTTGTAATTTGATAAAGTATTCGTTCTCCTCGCTCCGTACATAGTAAGCATCATTGATATCGCCACCACGTACTCTACGCCAATCTTTAATGACAGAACGGTCACCGATCGTTTTCAATGCCGCTTGAAAAAATCGCTCCATGATCGTTTCACCTCTGTATTTCATACCTAACTATCAGTTTACAAGAATAAGAATAAGCATAGTTGGTAAATTCTTCAACAAGGAATTTACATGGATAAGAATTATAACTATAATAATAGTGGAAACATTTAAAAGAGGAGGATGGGGATGTCGAAAAAGGTTTTGATTTTGGCAGGAGATGCTGTGGAGGCGCTCGAGGTTTACTATCCTTATTATCGACTATTAGAAGAGGGGTATGAAGTTACACTTGCGGGACCTTCCAAAAAGAAAATTCAAACAGTCATCCATGATTTTACAGGTTGGGATACGTATGAAGAAAAACACGGCTATCAACTGGAGCTTGACACAAGCTTTGAAGAAGTAAATCCCGAAGAATACGATGGTCTTGTAATCCCTGGGGGACGTGCTCCGGAATACCTTCGTCTAGATGAAAATGTACTGAAGATCGTAAAACATTTCTTCGCCGCCAATAAACCGGTAGCGGCCATCTGCCATGGTGCACAAATTTTTGAAGCCATACCAGGATTACTGGAAGGTAGAAAATTAACTGCATATATAGCCTGCAAACCGGGAGTAGTAGCGGCAGGCGGTACGTATGTAGAAGAAAACAACTATGTCGATGGCAATCTCGTGTCCGCTCATGCCTGGCCGGATTTACCAACCTTTATGAAGGAATTTTTGAAGCTATTAAATCAATAGTTTAGCATCATAGAAATGGGCCATGCTTTTCGGTTAAGTGCATGGCCCATCATTTTTTCACGATTCTAATCACTAAACGTTCATTATCATTTTTACATGAAGGATATAAATCCCGCAGGTTCAGGTGGTGAGAGGAAGAAGGTTACCCACGATATAACTTACGATATTCAGGAATATACAGGATGAATGAGAGCAAAAGAAACAATCCGGTGATCAGAATTAGCATATTAGCGATCTCGATATTGATAGTAGGAAAGGCGGTTAAAATGATCATCGTTATGTAGAATACTGCGGTAGACAATTTACCAAACCACATGGCGCCATCGAGTTTTTTTCCTCTTTTTAAAAGAATGATCCCGTTGATCGCCATGAATAACTCTTTGATGACGAGTAGGATAAAAAGAAAAATCATATATTGATAACGCACGAGTAAACAGGCGACGATAGCGATCTGTGTTAATTTATCCGCGATCGGATCGAGTGCTTTTCCGAATTCGGAAATCTGGTTAAATTTTCTAGCGATCAGTCCATCAAAAAAATCGGTTAAACTCGATATAAAGATCACCGTCGTTGCCAACCAATAATCCCGCGGCTCCTGGGCGAGTATATAGAGGGAGACAAAGATGGGGATTAGGATGATGCGAAAAATAGAAAGTAAATTAGGTATCGTGAAAATCTCTTTAAAGCGAGAGCTCACAATCAATCCTCCTAAGTAAAGCATCCATATAAGAACATTTTATACGAAAGATTCGAAAAGTGCTAGTAAGAAATGGATGACAGAGGAAAAGCGAACATAAGGAAGCGATCGAACTCTATTATGTTTACATAATATTATTATTTATAATTTTTGCTCGCGAAGAACAAAAAAAGACCTCTACTTTTACGTTACTGAATAGAGAGGTCTCTTTTATTCCGGTATTATTCATTAAACAAAAAAGCCTGTTGCGATCAACAAGAAAGATAATGTGATCAAATAGCGAACTGAGAAATGGTATGTGCGATCGGCCCATATTTTATGATCTTGAATAGAAAAGGCTTGTAAAGCTAAATACGCATAGTAACCGTTCATCAAGGTTAACAAAATGGTAAATACGAAACCAAATTCGGCGATGAGTAAAAAGGGCCAGGGAATTAGAGCGAGAACGTACAAGAGAAAATGTTGCTGGGTGACACGAATCCCTCTGACCACTGGAAGCATCGGCACACCGGCTCTTTTGTAATCCTCGTAACGACGGATCGTGATGGATAAGGTATGCGGTACTTGCCAGATAAATAAAATGATTGCCAGAATAATAGGGACGGGATGGTAGACCGGAGTCAATACCGCCCAACCGATTAAAGGTGTTACCGCACCGGAGGCTGCGCCGACCAACGTATTCCAGGTAAATCTTCTTTTTGTCCAGAATGTATATGGAACAACGTACAAGAACCAGCCGATGAACGAGTAAAAGGCAGCTTCCCATGATACCAGGCTGACGGTGATAAAGCCAATCAATGTAGTAACAATTCCGAGCCCGAGCACGAAGGAAAGACTGAAATGACCGTTTACAGTAGGGCGTTTTTGTGTTCGTTCCATCTTTCGATCGATATCCGCTTCATACCAGTTATTCAGCATGAGTGCACCGGCGATGACAAAGGTACTACCAATTAACACCGTTATGAAAGCTAACCAGTGGTTGGAAAAAGGGAGGTCATGAATCCTTAGTGCCAGCCAAAAACCGACAAAAACAGGTAATACGTTTGCAAATAAAACTTTTCCTTTTACCAGATACTTCAAGTCGATGAAAAACTCTTTTACAGATCGCGATCTCACGTTTTTGGTGATGATAGCGATTTCTCCGATTTTCATAACGTCCTCCTCGTTAATGAAACATAGTAAATATGATAAAAACAGTACAAACTTATCTCAGTTTCATAGTATCACGAGTGTGACCGGTTTTGCTAATAAAGTGACTTCTCGCAATTAACATTTTTTTAGGAAATTAATGAGTGACAGGAGAGGGGATTTAAGGCGAAAAGGTTGCCGGTTGAAGGAATATGCTGTTAATATATTGAATGAATAATCATTCAATTCATTATATAGATAAAGAGGGAATGCGATGCTTGAACAGATCACAAATGAAATTTTTTTACTTAAAGTACCGTACCCCTATGGTATGTCGGTAAACAGTTATATCATTAGAGGTAAGCGTGGTTTAACGATTATCGATCCGGGGTTTGATCGAGTTGAGACCCGAAATCTTTGGAAAAAAACCATGATGGAATTCGGAGAAAAAATCGAAAGAGTGATCATCACTCATACACATCCCGATCATATCGGGCTGGCACCTTGGTTTCAAGATACATTTTTCGCGCCAATTTATGTGTCGCAACATTCAAAATCTGAAATCGACCGGGGGTATCGACGGTCCCTGGAAAAATTGAAACGGCTTTGGGAAGAATATGTGCCTATTTCCTGGCCAAATCCGAAGTGGGCAGAAGGCTTTCCCGAAAATTTTCAGCCCGATGGCCTTTTCTCGGAAAAGAGATTACTTTACATCGGCGACCGTGAATACATGGCGATCTGGACCCCTGGTCATGCATCCGATCAATTTTGTTTTTATAACCCGGATGAAGAAATTATGTTCGTCAGTGATCATGTAATCCAAGAGACATCCCCTATCGTCAGCTATTGGAACGGTGAGGAAGAGGATCCATTGGCCGATTATATGGATTCTTTGGAAAAAATATCACAATTTCGCGTTAATCTGGCCCTTCCCGGTCATGGAAGTATAATCATGCGGTTTTCCGAGCGGGTGGAGGAAATCAAGAAGCGTCACGATCTGCGCCTCGAACAAATTTTGAAATTGATAGATGCCGAAGGAAAAACGGTTCTTGATATCGTCGACGAGATTTATGACATCAAGAACATGCGCTCGTTATTCAGTCCGATACTCGCTACGCTAACCAGACTTTTACATTTGGAAAAACTTGGTTTGATCAGAGGAGAAACGATAGGGAAGAACAAAAGATTTTTTCCCCAATAATAAATCGATACTATCATATGAAATCACCGGTTTTACCCGGTGTTTTTTCATTTGGATGGGTTTATAAAGGGAGTGAAAATTCAGAACCATTTCTTATAAATGACAAAATCGTACATGTCGAAAAAAAGATGAAAAATATGTAACTTTTTGTCTAACAATACGTTATATTAAAAAAAGAGAGTTATAGAAAGAAGTGATGGTATGCAATCAAGAGTTGGGAGAAGGAGAAGGCGGAAGAGAAGAAGGATGATCGGTGGTTCTATTTTTCTTTTCGTTCTGCTCATGCTTTTGACCGTTTATCTCATAGAATATCATTCACAAAGAAATGTCGCGGCCGCCCTGGAGGATGATGAACAAATCGTCGATGGACAAGAATCGGATTTAGAAGGGTTAAACAAGAAACCGGTTGAATCTGACGATGTTGAAGAGGAACGAATCACCGCACCGGAAACAGAAATATCTGGAGATAAGCCGGGAAAAGATGACATCCAGGATGAAGAGAAAAAAGAGGAGCCTTCACAAGAACAGGAAAAGAATCCACCGATCAATAATAATTTCGAGCTTAAAAGAGACAATAAAGTCTATCTTACTTTTGATGATGGACCGGGGGAAGCGACTAAATATATTCTGCAATTGCTCGACCGCTTTAATATTAAAGCGACTTTCTTCATGTTAGAGCCCATGATGCGGGCAAACCAGGAAGTCACAAAAGAAATCGTTAAGCGCGGTCACCAGGTAGGTTTACATGGTGTCACTCACAACAAGGATAAGTTTTACCGCTCCGCCGTCTCCTCCTTACAGGAAATGCTAGTTGCTCAAGAAACTTTAAAAAACATCACCGGGATTCATACGAACCTCGTTCGCGTTCCTTACGGTTCCCATCCGCTTTTATCGCAACAAGCGGCACGTAATATGGAAGAGGCAGATTTGAAGGTCTGGGACTGGAATGTGGATAGCGAGGACTGGAAATATCCCAACGGTAAATTTGTACAGAATACGATTCAACAAATTGAAACGTTTGATAAAGACGAACCGATCATCGTGCTATTGCATGATCGTTTAACGACATACAACCACTTGGAGGAATTAATCCTATATTTTATCGAAAATGGTTTTGAAATGGACGTCTTGCAGGAAGAAATGGAGCCTGTTCGATTTTTTGATTAAGTTTAACCATACTTATACTAATATGATCCGTGTAAAGGTTTTCGGCTGCTTTTTAGCAGCCGTTTTTCATGGATTTTTTCCGAAACGGGATGGCTGAAACTTATTCTGATCTGTTCCGTAAATCAATACGGGGATTTCTTTGAAATTATGTAAAGATTTTGACGGAATCGTGAAAAAGAAAGGAAAATTGATATCGTTACCAGCGGTTTTCTATTAAAAAATGTAAACGTGGTAAGCTGGAATTAGCCGCTCGATGAACGAATATTTGATCTCTTACTCCAGGTAATTGTCTTCTATTGGAGGGAATGCAAGATGATCGAATCGAAACTTGCAGAGAAAAGTTGCCCCTTGCAACTAAAAAGTTTTTGGCGATTATTAACGTCCGGAAAAATCAAATATTCATATATATTTATCGCCCTTTTTTTCGCCTTGATTGAAACTGTGAGCGGGTTGATCGTGCCGATATTTACCCGTGATTTAATTGATTCGCTGGCTACTGGTGGTATCAATTGGCGTTATGTTTTCCTTCTTGCCTCGGCTTTCATCATTCAGACTGTAACCGGGGGATTCGCATTTTATTTGCTGACGTATACCGGTGAGACGGTCGTAAAAAATATCCGGCAACGATTATGGAATCACGTGCTGGAATTGCCGGTTTCTTATTTTGATCATCATGAATCTGGAGAAACGATGAGTCGCATCACGCAGGATACGAATATCGTGAAAATGCTGGTGACTAATCATCTCATCTCTTTCATCAGTGGGATCGTAGCCATCACGGGATCGGTCATCTTGCTATTGATCATCGATTGGAAGATCACGGTGTTTATCTTTTTGGCAACGCCTCTTTCCTTAGCCATTATCATCCCGCTTGGCCGCATCATATATAGAATTTCGCGGCGCACGCAAGACGAGATGGCAAAATTTTCCGGTCACCTCGGCCGTGTGCTGCAAGAGATCCGTCTTGTGAAATCCCATAATGGTCAAGAAAAGGAAAAAGTTGAAGGTAAAAAAGAGATCGAACGGTTGATGCATTTCGGTTTAAAAGAGGCGAAAGTGAACGCATTTATTTCTCCGATCATGACCACGATTATGATGCTTATCCTCGTCATTATCATCGGGTATGGTGGTGCTCGGGTCGCTTCCGGTGCTCTTACGCCGGGTTCTTTGGTAGCGATCATCATTTATATGTTCAATATCGTCCTGCCGTTCAGCCAACTGGCGAGCTTTTTCTCCACATTACAAAAAGCGCTGGGGGCGACGGAACGAATCACGGAAATTTTAGATTTAGCAGAAGAGAACTCCGGTACGGTGAAAGAGATCGATTTCACGCAACCGTTACATTTTCACAATGTTTCTTTTTCCTATGATGGAAAACGCCCAGTGTTGAAAAATGTTTCTTTTACAATTGAACCCGGTAAAACGTATGCGCTTGTGGGACCAAGTGGTGGGGGAAAGACGACCATTTTTTCGCTACTGGAACGATTTTATGAGCCTGATTGCGGAAATATCCGTTTAGGTGAACGTGATATTCA
>CALKAK010000089.1 GCA_937983015.1 uncultured Bacillaceae bacterium
AAGATCGCTCATCATTTCGGAAGGAGCATATTTTTAAATATGGCTAATAGAATGCAAAACTTATTGTACAAACGGGCTTACTTAACACCTAAACGACCGGCTGTTATTTTTGAAAATACTGTCTTAACCTTTGAAGAACTGTACGATCAAGCTTTACAATTGGGTAGGAAATTGGCGGCGATCGGTATAAAAAAAAGCGACCGTATCGCGGTACTAATGAATAACCATCTCAATATGGTCATATTATTAAATTCCTTGCAGCTTTTAGGATGTGAAATCGTCCTATTGAATACGCGCCTGCACACGCGCGAACTCTTATACCAGATTAATCATAGTAAAGTTAAGTTATTCATTACTTCTCAGGAGTTCAGGGAAACTGCTAGATATATTCGTGAATGTTTGGATTTACGAATGTACATTTACGAAGACTTACTCGACTTAGAAGAGAAAGAGTTTGATCCCGTTTTAGAAATTGATATGGATGATCCATGTACGATCATGTACACCTCAGGAACTACAGGTTTTCCTAAAGGTGTCATCCAAACCTACGGAAATCACTGGTGGAGTGCCATCGGTTCCGTGTTAAATTTAGGACTGACGGAAAAAGACCGCTGGCTTTGTACGGTCCCCCTTTTTCATATCAGTGGTTTCTCCATTTTAATGCGGGGCCTTGTTTACGGTATGCCGGTTGTCTTGTTGGAAAAATTTGATGAGGAAAAAGTGAATCAAATCCTAATGGATGGAAAGGCAACGATTATATCGGTCGTTACGAACATGTTACGACGGATGGTGGATGCCTTAGGGAACAAGTATTATCATCCCGAATTTCGTTGTGCCTTGTTAGGGGGTGGGCCTGTTCCCCTCGCATTGCTGGAAACATGTAAAGAAAAAAATATTCCGGTATTCCAGTCCTATGGGATGACGGAAACGGCTTCACAGATCGTAACGCTTTCTCCGGAGGATAGTTTGCGCAAATTAGGTTCTGTCGGAAAACCATTGTTCCCCAGTCAAATAAAGATCATGAAAGAAGGACGGGAAGCTGAACCGAATGAGGTCGGTGAAATCATCGTCAAAGGACCGAATGTGACGAAAGGCTATTTATACGATGATGAAGAAAACAAAAAGAATTTTACACGAGATGGCTGGTTTTTTACCGGTGACCTGGGATATCTGGATGAAGAAGGATTTTTATACGTCATCGACCGTCGTTCCGATTTAATCATTTCCGGGGGG
Organism: uncultured Bacillaceae bacterium; assembly: GCA_937983015.1. Taxonomy (GTDB): domain Bacteria; phylum Bacillota; class Bacilli; order Bacillales; family Caldibacillaceae; genus CALGAD01. Next base: position 1,234 of record CALKAK010000089.1, read on the forward strand.
GAGAATATCTATCCGGCAGAAGTGGAAAATATTTTATTGTCCCATCCGGCCATTGAAGATGCGGGAGTGGTGGGGATTGCCGACGAAAGATGGGGAGAGGTCCCTTGTGCTTTTTACGTCGTAAAAAAAGGTAAAACGGTCAGTTCGGAAGAGTTAGCGGCGTATTGCAATAATCATATCGCTAAATATAAAATTCCTAAAAGATGGTATGAAGTAGATCGATTACCGAGAAATGCTGCCAATAAATTAGTGCGCTGGAAATTACGGGAAATGATCAACTAGAGCTAATGGAACGAAAAAAATAGCAAATAAAAAGATGGTCACTGTTTGATACAGTTGACCATCTTTATCATTCATTCAATGCTTTTTCCAATGTTTTTAAATTGGCTTTCATCAATGAAAAATAATCGTGATCTTGTTCAATATCATCGCTCGTAAGAGTTGCTAAGTTATGAATAGGAAGAGGTTCAAGGTTTGCTTCATTAGTGACAACATCAACGAGTCGATTGGAAACGTTTTGTTCTACTAAAATATACTTTATCTTTTCCGCTTTTACCGTATCGATGAGATTTTGTAATTGTTTTTGGGATGGTTCTTGCGCAGTAGACAACCCAGCGATACTTATTTGTTTGATCCCGTACCGTTTTTCCCAATAATTGAAGGCAGCATGAGAAACGATTATCGTATCGTGTTTTGCTTGACTGGTAACGGAGTGGAATTGTTCATGTAAATCATCAAATTGTTTTTCTAACTCGGTCATATTTTTTTGGAAATGATCTTTATGCTCCGGCAAAATCTCCGATAAATGAACGGTTATTTGTTCTGCCATTTGTTTTGCGTAAATGGGATCGATCCAAATATGGGGGTCGATGAGTCCGTGCTCATGATTCGCATCATCATGTTCATTGTCGTTTTTGTCAAGATCCATAAGGCTCGATTCCGGGTTTATTTCTTCCCCGATCGCGATCACTTTCACACCTTCCTCTTCCATGATCGCTTTCGTTTTATTTACGAACCCTTCTAAGCCAAATCCGATATGGAAAAAGAGGTCTGCGTCCACGATTTTAAGCATATCCTTTTGCGAAGGTTCAAAAGTATGTTCATCCACATTAGGCGGATAAATGGATTGAACGTTCACATAAGGGGAACCGATCTTTTCAGTGAAATCTTTCAGAGGATAGACGGTTGTATAAATCTTGACTTGCCCTTCATCATGTACTTCTTGATCCGCTTGCCCTGATGTACAACTAGCCAATACGAGGTTAAAAAGAATGAGCAGAATGTATAGCCAATGTTTTTTAAAATACATAAAACATCCTCCGGTGCTTGTTATTTAAGTAAATCGTAATGATTCCGATTTACTGCATAAAGTATCATAGCAAAATCATCTCATGAAAGCAATAAAAAAATGCTTCTTGAAAGAAGCAGAAAGAAGTTTATTTGTTATGTAAATGGGTTTAAACTTTGCGCTTTTTTTTGGGCCAGTTAAGGGGAACCGGGTCGTATCCTCCTTTAAATAGGGGGTTACAGCGGAGAATTCGCCTTACCGTTAAATAACCGCCTCGTATGACGCCGAAGCGTTCAATTGCTTCATAACCATACTGAGAACAAGTGGGATAATAACGGCATGATGGGGGAAATATTGGTGAAATAAATTTTTGATAAAAGCGAATGGTTTTGAGAAATATTTTCTTGATCATGGTTTTCAACTGCCTGGTTCATTTTTGCTTACATAATTATATCACTATTTGCGAAGATTAGTAAAAGAATTGGAATGAGGATGCACAGGAGGGATAATCCATTGAACAATGAACTCAAAGAAAATTTAAACAAACTGATCGCGAGCCTTACGGTCTTGTATATGAAGTTGCACCATTTTCATTGGTTTATTGCGGGTCCCCATTTTTTCACCCTGCATGAAAAGTTTGAAGAACTATATGATGAGGTGACAGAACATATCGATGTGGTAGCGGAAAGACTTTTACAATTAAAAGAACAACCGATTTCCACGCTAAAAGAGTGTTTAGAGCATTCGTTGTTGAAGGAAGCGGCATCCGTCCAGGGGGAGAAGGGTATGGTGGCAGAGCTGCTACAAGATTTAACGATATTAAATCGTCACCTTTACGAAGGAATGAAGCTTGCCCAGGAAAATGGGGATGAAGTCACAAATGATATTCTGATCGGGATGAGCACCGGGTTTGAAAAGCAGATCTGGATGTACCGGGCCTTTTTAGGCAAATGAAGAAGATGATATCAAGTAAAATCGGTCTCGGTCATTTTTTTCTCCAGTTCCTCTTTGATAAAGTGCTTCACTAGCAGATGTAGTTGATGATCACTCAAATCGTTTAATAAAAGAATCAATTCATCACGCGTCCATGATTGGAGAAAATTTGCCACCACGATATCGATATTTCCATCATCAGAAATGAGATTCCCTCGATGTTCGTTGAACAGTTTTTGGATGATGTCCATCGTTTTTCACCTTACTTAATTATTTTACTCGTGGTAGCAGTGTTACCATAAATCTTTTTCTTAAACATCATGTTAGTAGTATAGGGATGGGAAACATCCCTTTTCTTTAGTTTTAGGAAAGATACAAAAAAGCCCGACCGGGTTATAATTAAATTGACATGCATATGGCAACAGACTGTTTATTTTTGGGGGGAGGAACGGGATGTACTGTTTTCGGGATGTTTTTGGGAATGAAGTAAAATTGAGTTTTTCAGTAAATACTTTTGAACGACCACCTGAACATGTACTGGTGATCTGCCGATATAACGGTTTTTGGTTACTTACCGATCATAAAGAGCGGGGATTAGAATTTCCCGGGGGGAAAATGGAAGGAGATGAGACGCCAGAGGAAGCAGCCGTTCGTGAGGTGATGGAAGAGACCGGTGCGGAAATAGAACGAATTGTATTGATCGGGCAATATCAAGTTACCGGGGGTGATCGGTCCTTCGTGAAGAACGTTTATTTTGCGAATATCAAACGAATAAGGGAGCAAAAACAGTATTTTGAAACGAATGGACCGGTGCTTCTAGACGGTTCAATTGAATTCGCAAACCTGGACGAAACCTTTAGTTATATCATGAAAGACGGTGTGTTGCAAAAATGCTTGGAAGAAATTAAAAGAAGGGGATTCTTTTAACATCCAAACCATTCATGCAACACACCAACTTTAGTTGTTTTTGATCAACTGTTTTTCGATCAACTCGACACCTTTATACATCACTGTTGCGAAAATAGCGATGATCACAAGCGCCATAAGCACAAGTGTAAAATTGAAGACTTGAAATCCGTAAATGATTAAATAACCGAGCCCCTGTTTCGAAACTAAAAATTCGCCGACAATCACACCTACCCAGGAAAGACCGACATTGACTTTTAAAGTCGAGATAATCACCGGGAAAGACGAGGGTAAAATAGCTTCTTTAAACATTTGCCATCTGGTGGCGCGGAACGTTTGTAATACTTTTAAAAAATTCGGATCAACCTCGCGAAAAGCGGTGTAGACAACAATCGTGGTTATGATTATGGAGATGATTACACCCATAGCGATAATGGACGTCATTGTAGGACCGATCGCGACGATCAGTATGGGACCTAGTGCAACTTTCGGCATCGAATTTAAAACGACCAGATAGGGATCCAGTACTTTTGCGGTAAAAGGAAACCACCATAAAATTGTCGCTAGAATTGTCCCGAATAGTGTTCCGATAATGAATCCAAGGATCGTTTCGAATAAGGTGGTATAGAGATGGGGCCAAAGCGTACCGTCAAAAAAATTTGTGATTAATAAATCCCAGATTTTTCTTGGTGAACTAAAAATGAGCGGATCGATCCAGTATTGTTGGGAGGCAACCTCCCAAAGAAACAAGAAGATAACGAGAATGAACAACTGGATGATACTGATCTTTCGCTTTTCTTTGATCAATTCTTTCTTAAATTGTTGATGCAATCCCTCGATATCAATTTTTTTCAAGTTCGTTCAGCTCCTCCCAGATGATCTGGAACAAGTCATTATAGGTGGGGTGATTCCTCGCCTGGAAAGGTTCTAAATGCCGTAACTCATCTGGCACGGTAAACTCGCGGACGATTGTTCCCGGGCGTTTGGAAAATAAGTAAATTCGATCGCTCATGGCAATGGCTTCACCTATATCGTGGGTGACTAAAATAGCCGTTTTGTTAAACTGTTTTAACGTATTGAAAACGAGGTCTTCCAATTTCAATTTTGTTTGGAAGTCGAGTGCTGAAAAAGGTTCATCCAATAATAATACTTTCGGTTCGGTCGCTAGTGTCCGTACGAGTGCAACACGTTGTCGCATGCCGCCGGAAAGTTCTTTCGGATATTTGTCCTCTACATTATACAGACCCATCTTTTCTAAAAGTGCGAGGGCTGTTTTTCGGGTTTGTTGGTCTAAACGACTCATCAATTTTAAGCCAAGCAAGATATTTTCTTCGATGGTTTTCCAGGGGAATAGGTAATCTTGCTGGAGCATATAACCGATATGTCGATTATTTGTACCCACCCGTTCATTTTCCAACGTAATCGTGCCAAAAGTTGGTTCAATTAAGCCGGAAATGATCGACAGTAAGGTTGTTTTTCCACAGCCACTGGGACCGAGTAAAGATATAAATTCCCCTTTATCTACTGTAAACGAGACATCGAGTAATGCGGTCGTTGTCGATTCCTTGGAAAAATAGATATGGGAAACATCGATCACATCTAAAAAGCCCATGGCGAGCCTCCTTTAACAGGGAGTTTCACAAATGAAGGTTGATACCAGAAGTGCATGGATGTTTTTCCTTTTCCGGTATCAACCAGGATGTAGTAAAAATTATTCATCCATAACTTTTTGGGCGAATTCTGTATTTACAAAATCTTCGTAGCTAATTCTTTCCGGTAGTTCTCCAGCTTCATCCATAATGTCCTGTAAATGAATCCATTCATTTTCATCAATAATAGGGTCTCGTGCGAAAGACTCTTGATCTTTGTATCGCTGGAGAACGGTTATGATGATATCCAGTTCTACGTCATCGAAGAATAGTTGGAGCGTCTTAGCCGTTTCTTCTGCAGGTTGTTCATATATCCAGCGCTGTGCTTTATGGATGGCACGGGTGAATTTTTCAATCATCTCTGGATCGTTTTCGATCGTGCTTTGTTTTGTCATGAATACGGTATAAGGAACGCGACCGCTTTCTGTGCCAAAGGAGGCCACAATGGTTCCGATCCCTTCTTTTTCAAACACACTGGCTGTTGGTTCAAATAATTGGACAAAATCTCCTGTTCCAGAGGCAAAAGAGGGAGCAATATTGGCAAATTCAATATTCTGAATTAAGTCTAGATCTGCGTGAGGATCGATCTGATGTTTTTTCAAGACGTACTCTCCAACCATCTGTGGCATTCCACCTTTACGTTGACCGAGGAATCTTGAACCTCTTAACATTTCCCAGGAAAAGTCGGTCACTTCACCTCGAGCAACAAGAAAAGTTCCATCGGTTTGCGTTAATTGTGCAAAATTGATGATTGGATCTTCGGCACCTT
>CALKAK010000090.1 GCA_937983015.1 uncultured Bacillaceae bacterium
GTAAATTGCTGATCGCCTTGCGGTGGTGATCATTAAGTAGGTGCAGCTCAATCTGTACCTTTTTTTATGGATCCAGAAGCTGATACGATCAGAAATCCGTGAAGTTTACTTTTTTTGATTTAGGTAAAATAAAACATGAGCTTCCGGGATTACGTTAATAAGAAATCCATCATGAAAAGCAGATAAATGGTAAAATTAGTAGATAAAGGTGGGGGGATATTATGTGGAAACGATGCGTTATTGAATTAGGTTGGGGTGCCGATTTACACGGCCAGGATGTGATGAAAGCGCTAGAAAAGCTGTGGAAAACGCGATATCCAGAAGTTGTTTAAGTGGTTTAAAAGAGGTCTTGGGAATTGAAGATTTGAATAAAGGAGTGCGCCTTGATATTATAATCGCTCCCCCAGACCCTGATCACGTGAATAGGGAAGGAGTATTATAAGCGCAATCCCTTTCGGTCAGACATCACTGGAATTGAAAGAGGGCGGCATGCGCGTTCCAGGAATTTTTCAGAATAGTTTGCCGACAAAGATGATTCAGTTGTTGTATGCAACGCCGCCATTACCGTGTATGTAGACGTTTAGTTTACAATGGATTTTCCCTGTTCGAATTTTTGAGGTTCATATAAAGAATCATAATATGGTGTATACATATTTTTAACTGATTGAATCGGGGAATCTTCCATTATATAAAGACAAATGATCGAAAGAACGAATAGGTTTGTGTCAGGAATTCTGTGCAATTCAATATTTCATACTTGTTGAAGAATAAGACGTATTTTCTGCTTAGAAAAAATTAAAAATAATTGACTTACGGTCAGTCAATGATATTATTCTTTATAGATTAAAAAAAGAAAAGGTGACAGTATGGGCTACTTAACTTTAGAAAATGTCCATAAAAGTTATAAAATGGGCGAAGTGATCATCCCTGCCGTAAGAGGAATCAGTTTCGAAGTGGAAAAGGGGGAATTCGCGGTTGTAGTGGGCCAGTCGGGAGCCGGAAAAACAACCGTTTTAAACTTGATCGGTGGTATGGATACACTCGATGAAGGTAAGATCATCGTTGATGGAAGGGATATCAGTAGCTATTCGGAAAAAATGCTGACGGAGTATCGCCGTTACGATATCGGTTTTGTTTTTCAATTTTACAATCTTGTTCCGAATTTAACCGCACGGGAAAATGTTGAGCTGGCGACACAAATATCTCGCAACCCGCTCGATGTGGAAAAAGTGCTCCATGCTGTCGGTCTCGGCCATCGTATGGATAATTTCCCTGCCCAGCTCTCAGGAGGTGAGCAACAACGGGTAGCTATCGCGCGAGCCTTGGCGAAAAATCCGAAACTTTTGCTCTGTGATGAACCGACCGGAGCGCTCGATTATGAAACGGGTAAACAGATCTTGAAGCTATTACAGGACACATGTCGTGAAACGGGAATGACGGTTGTCATGATCACGCATAATTCGGCATTAACCGATATGGCCGACCGGGTGATTCGCATGAAAAGTGGACAGGTTATCTCCATAGAGAAGAACTCCAATCCTGTTCCTGTTGAAAGGATTGAGTGGTGATGGGAATCACGAAAGCGTATTTAAAAGAACTCGCCCGATCCATTTCCCGGTCGAAAACACGCTTCTTTTCCATTATGGCGATCATCGCTATTGGTGTCGGCTTTTACGCCGGCATCAATGCGACCGAACCGGATATGGTTCTTTCCGCCGATCACTTTTATAAAAACACCAATCTTTCCGATTTTCGCATCATTTCACCACTAGGCTTTGAAGAAGAAGATATTCGCAATGTAGAAAAACTACCCGGAATTCGTCACGTTCAAGCGGGTTATTTTACTGATTTGTTCGTAACATTTGATGAGAATTCCCATATCGGGCGAATCTATAGTTACGATCCCGGACGAAATAATAAAGCGGATGAACTCAATCGATTACGGGTGATCGAAGGAAGATTACCGGAGAAGAGCGGGGAAATGGTTATTGACATGGATGTAGATATTCCGATCGGTACGGAAGTTACGGTATCTGCACCAAAGGATGCGGAACTATCCGATTATCTAAAAAGAGATACATTCACAATCGTCGGGAAAGTGCATTCCCCGCTTTATATTAATTATGAACGAGGACAAACGAATATCGGCGATGGTTCGATCGATTTTTATGCTTATATTTTAGACGATGATTTCGCCATGGAGCGATTCACAGAACTTTATCTACAAACCGATCGGTCAAAAGAGCATTTAGCCTACACTACTGCGTATAAAAACCATATTGAATCGATCGCGGCCAAAATCGAAATGCTTGGTAAAGAAACGATGGCGGAAAAAACGGCTGAAATCAGAGAAGAAATTCTCGAACGGAAAAGAGAACTTGCGGAAAATAAAACCACATTAGAGAATGAATTAAAAAATACGGAACGAGAACTCCATAACAGGGAACGACAACTAGCTGATGCTGAACGGGAACTGGAAAAAAATGAAATCAAGTACCGCTCGGAAATCGCCAATGCCCGGAAAGAATTAGAAGACGGGAAAAGGCAGCTTGAAGAAGGAAAAGCCTTGTATGAAGAAAACTATCAGAAATGGCTTGATGGAAAAAAACAATATGAAAAGGGACTTGCTCAACTCGAGGAATCGAAAAAACAACTCGTTCTTGCCGAGCAACAATTAAAGCAAGGTCGGCGCCAATTAAATGAATTAAAAGGCGGGTTGCTAACCATTCAGGAGATCGAACGGTTTCAAACTGCCGTTAACAATCTGGATGAAACCGCTACTGAGGAAGACTATTTGCAATTAATCGTCGCCCATCCCCTATTGCCCGAATCACTTGTTGAGGAATTGGAGAAATTTGTGTTAATCGGTTTTCAAGAAAATAGACCGATCATCAATTTCATGTTAACAGAGGCTCTAAACCAGTCGCTTGGAGAAATCTTCCGGCATCCAGAATTCAGTTCCATTCCACCGGAACAACAAAATATCGCCATGCTAGAACACCTCGTAGAGACGACAGAACAGGAATTAAACACGGCACAAAAAAAATATGAATCAGGCTTGCAACAGTTTGAAGAAGGACAAAAGGAGCTGGAAAAGGCACGCATCGAATTGGAGCAGGGGGAAAAGGAGCTTGAGCAGGCAAAGAAACAGTTAGAAGACAGTGAACGGGAATTGAAAAGTGGCGAGAAAAAACTGAATGATGAAGAAAGAAAGCTAGAACAATCCCTTCGCGAAGCGCGTGAAGAAATCGTCAAGGGTAAAAATGAGTTGGAAGAAGGTTGGGAAGAATTCAGGAAGGAAAAAGAAAAAGCTGAAAAGGAAATTCAAAAAGCAGAAGAAGATTTACAACAAGCAGAACGTGATCTAGAGGAGATACCCGATGAATGGATCGTGCAAACACGTGAGGGAAATCCCGGTTATTCGGGATATGGGGATGATGCAGAGCGGATCGGTGCGATTGCCAAAGTCTTTCCGTTATTCTTTTTCCTGGTTGCGGCCCTCGTCGCGTTAACGACAATGACTCGCATGGTGGATGAAGAACGGGTTCAAATTGGTACGTTAAAGGCACTTGGTTATGGTACGATTACGATCGCCTCTAAATACTTAATCTATGCCTTGATTAGTAGTCTTACCGGAGCGATCATCGGCCTTGTGGTCGGCTATAAACTGTTCCCATTCGTCATTATGAATGCTTACGGGATGATGTATGATATACCGGTTAAACTGATGCCTTTTCACTGGAATTACGCGATCATCTCTGTGATCTTGGCGATCGTTACGACAACGGTCGCAACTTTGTTCGCCATCATCCATGAACTACAGGCCGAACCGGCGACATTGATGCAACCAAAAGCCCCAAAACCGGGGAAACGAATCTTTTTGGAACGGATTAAACCGTTTTGGTCTCGCCTTTCTTTCTCGCAAAAAGTGTCTTTCCGTAACGTATTTCGCTACAAGCGGAGATTTTTCATGACGGTTCTCGGGATCGCCGGTTGTACAGGTCTCTTACTCACGGGATTTGGTATTCGCGATTCCGTAAACGATATTATGGGGAAACAGTTTTCAGAAATCTTTCTTTATGATGGCCAGATCATCATCGATGACGATAAATTAACACTAGAAGACGTACACGATTTACTAGCGACGAATTCGGATATCCAGGACTACCTACCTGTTCAGATGGAGAAAATCGACGTCGAGGCGAATGGGCGTACCTATGAAGCGAATTTAATGGTACCATTGGATATAGAAACATTTACAAAGATGATCGATTTACACGAGCGGACGACCGGGAAACCGGTTCCTCTGGAAGCAGATGGGGTCGTCATCACGGAAAAGTTAGCGAAATTACTAGATGTTGGACTTGGTGATACGTTCAGCTTTATTAATCCTGAACATATCCGCTACGAGGTGAAAGTCGGCGGAATCGCGGAAAATTATTTAATGCATTACATTTACATGCCACCGGAATATTATGAAGAAATTGCCAATACCGATGCGGTGGTCAATTCCGCCATGTTCACCATTAAGGATCAAGAGAACCTGTCCGCGCAACAATTTAAAGAAGAGCTGCTGGAACATGATGGGGTACTGAGTATCGTTTTTCTATCGGACATCGAAGAGGAATTTAATGATATGATGGGAAATCTCAATTTTGTCATCATCGTCATCATCCTCTCCGCGGGCGCCCTTGCATTCCTGGTACTATTTAATTTGACGAATATCAATATTACCGAACGAATTCGGGAAATCGCGACGATTAAAGTACTTGGCTTCCGTGACCATGAGGTTGATGCCTATATTTTCCGTGAGAACATGTTACTGACATTGGTCGGAACTTTCCTTGGTTTGTTTTTGGGAATCTTGTTCCACAAATACATCATCAGGACGATGGAAATCGATTCCATGATGTTCGGGCAACAGGCCCATCCGGAAAGTTTCCTCTGGTCAATTCTCTTAACTTTGATCTTCACGCTTCTTGTGAATTTATTCATGCATCGGAAATTGAAACGAGTTAACATGGTTGAATCATTGAAATCGGTAGAATAGGGGCGATAACATGCGAATCACCAAAGACCCGGAATTGCGGCGTCAGGAGATTATTGAAAGTGCGAGAGCCTTATTCGAAGAAAAAGGTATTCGGCGAACGAGCATGGGCGAAATTGCGAAAAGAATCGGTGTTGCTAAAGGCCTGGTTTACTATTATTTTGCATCCAAGGAACAACTCGTCCGCGAAGTCATCGAGGAACTGGTCAAAGATATCGATGAAAAATTAGATGAAATCATTCAGGGGAAAGGGAATTTTTTTGCCAGGCTAAGGGCTGTACTCGATTATTACTTTAACTCCATTGCCGAGCATCCTACTTTACAAGAGATGAGCCCGGTCCATCCCGACATGTTCGTATTATTAAAAGAACGCCTTTACGAGCGCGCGAATCACCATGCCCTGAAACTCGTTCGTGAAGGCATTGATGCCGGGATCCTGCACCTTAGGTATCCCGAATATATGGTGAAGATTATCATTCGCGGTCTAGGTGATCTGTATATCGATGGGGTCACCGATTCCCGAATTCATATTGAATTAGTAGAACAGTTGTTAGGTTTGGATAAAGGGGTCTTATTGAATGCCGCGCCTAAACCGTAAAAAACCTAAGATCACATTCCATAGATGTACAGGGAAGAAAGGAGAGGTCGGCCGTGCAAGTTAAAATCGGGTCCAACTCATTAAAATTGTGGCAGGGGGACATCACGACCCTGGAAGTCGATGCGATCGTCAATGCGGCTAATGGTACTTTGATGGGCGGTGGCGGTGTGGATGGTGCCATCCATCGTAAAGCCGGTCCTGAGCTGCGGGAAGAATGTCGAAAAATCCGCGAGGAACAGTTACAAGGGGAGTATTTACCAACAGGTGATGTGGTGATCACGAATGGTTATCGATTACCAGCGAAATATGTCATTCATACCGTCGGCCCGATCTGGAATGAAAAAGAACGGGAAACCCAGATGAAACAATTAAGTAACTGCTATCGCAATGCTTTGAAACTAGCAAAGGAAAAAGGGTTAACGAAAATCGCCTTTCCTTCTATATCGACAGGAGCCTATCGTTTTCCGATCAATTTGGCCGCCCGGGTGGCCCTTGGTACGATTGTGGAATTTCTTGAAAAAGAAACCTTTGGCGAAGTCACGATGGCTTTATTTAGTGACAACGATTATAAAGTTTATGAAACGACATTAAAAGAAATTATGGCAAAAGAATAAAAAAAGGAGTAGAAGAGAAAAAATACCTTACGAAGCGAAGCGTAAGGTATTTTTTCTCTTATTACCAGAAACGAGGTGGCCGTCCGCAAGGATCGATAATTTCTCTTCTTCGAATCGGTCGCACGATATGTTGCGGTACAGGAACAATATTAATACGATCCAGGTGAACTACTGGATGAATAACCGGAACTGGCCGTTTAACGAAACAATCGTTCACGATGACACGTGTTGGAGCTACCTGCGGGCAGCATCTTCCGAAGTGGTGCAAGTATATCACCTCCGATGTCTTCTTGTTTATAAAATGTTTGATTCGGACATTTTGACACCGGCAAATGTCCCGAACGAAAAGAAAATGGACTGATAACCCGGTTATTCATCCGGTTGTTTAAATTTTCTATATGGATAAATATGGAAACTTCCTCCCTGTCAGCTGAGAAATTCAGGGTACGAAAGCAGTTGAATCTGCATCTGGAGGTAATCTTGATGAATAAGCGCATTTATTTTTTGGCGGTCATCGCTTTTATCACCGGTATGGTCGAATTGATGGTCAGTGGAATCCTTGATTTAATCGCGAACGATTTAGATATCACTCTCGCTGAGGCCGGTTCCCTCATCACTGTATTTTCATTTATCTATGCCGTCATCTCACCGGTGTTACTCGTACTAACCGCTAAAATGGAACGTAAGCGATTGATTTTAATTTGTTTATACATATTTTTATTCGGTACGGTTCTGACCGTCTTCGGTCCGAACTATTTAGTCGTCTTTATCGCCCGGATCATCCAGGCGATTAGTAGTTCATTATTAGTGCTTTTATGTATTGTCATCGCACCGAATATCGTGCGTAAAGAGTATCGGGGGCGGGCGATTGGTATTGTCTCTATGGGAACGAGTGCCTCCCTAGTCCTAGGCATACCAATAGGAATCTATCTCGGTTCTACTTTTGGTTGGCGGGCGCCATTTATCCTGATTACCTTGTTAACCGTAATGGCTATCATCGGTGTCCATTTTTTGATGGAAAAGGTTGTCTCCCGACCGGCAACACCTTTAAAATCACTGCTAAAATCACTGCTACTTGGCTTAAAAAATTTAAAACTATTCCTCGCTCTGTTCACAACGTTCTTGTATATGGCAGGACATACCGTTTTGTACGCGTATTTTAAGCCCTATTTGCACCATACGACCGACTTTTCGATTACGTGGATCGGTATTTTGTACTTTATTTTTGGTTTGGCGGCTGTTACCGGTGGGGGACTTGGCGGATTAGTCAGTGATTTAATTGGTTCACAACGGACGATTGTCGTTAGTCTCGTTCTGTTCGATTTCGTTTTCTTCATCTTACCTGTCGCGAATATCACACCGTGGCTTTATTTAATCACCATCATTTTTTGGGGAATGTTGAGCTGGGGCATTTCTCCTGCGATGCAAAGTTATTTAATCGAAACGATTCCAGAAGCTGGAGATATCATGCAAAGTTTAAACAATTCAGCTCTACATTTAGGAATTGCGTTTGGATCGCTTGTTGGTGGAATGGTTGTCGACAAACTGTCCATTGAAGAGAATCCGTACGTAGCAGGGGGACTCGTCATGATCGGTTTAATAACTGCGATTCTATCCATCCGGACAACGCTCGCAATATCGCATGAAGTAAAAAGATTGTAAAAAATACCATCCGTAAGGTATGCGGATGGCATTTTTTAACGATTTACGAGTATATGGAGATCATCGTTTTCCACAGTAACGGTTATCCGATCGTTTTCGGTAACTTCACCGGCAATGATCGACCGGGCCACTTTCGTTTCTAAATCACGCTGCATGAAGCGTCTGAGGGGCCGGGCACCGAATTGTGGTTCATAGCCGTATCTCGCGATATATTCTTTTGCTTGTTCATCAAGTTGTAAAGTGATT
>CALKAK010000091.1 GCA_937983015.1 uncultured Bacillaceae bacterium
GGCCACCAAGCGACAGCGCGGTAGCCATTAAACCCCAACATTTGACAAAGAACCATTTTTTTAAATGGTCAAATTTGGTCAAATGAAAGGTCAAAGATAGTCAGAGAAAGTCAAAGATAGTCAAAGATAAACGATTAATACTTGTTGAAAAAGAGCGTTTTTCGCTAAAAATCAGTTTATTTGCACTTTGTAATTTTCCCTTTTCGGCGTAAAATAATACATGGAACAGGAAATTATATATGGAAAAAGCAATAGGAGGTTGATATCATGTTCGATTTAACTCCGTTTCGCCGCATGAGTGAAGATTTGTTCGATCAGATGGAAAAGTCGTTTAATGAGCTCTTTGACAGCCGTCGGAGTTTTGGTGTGTTGGATACTCCATTTAACTCTTTCCGTATGGATGTTGTTGAAGAAGAGGATGCTTTCCACGTGATCGCCGATTTACCGGGCTTCACGAAAGATGACATCACGATCGAGTTAGAGGACAATCGCTTGACGATCCGCGCAAAACGGGACGAACAGTTAGAGCATAAGGATGAGGCCCGCAACTATTTGCGTAAAGAACGTCGCTATGGTGAGTTCGTCCGGTCTTTCTATGTCGACAATATCAAACAGGATGAGATCCGGGCGAAATTGGAAAACGGTGTTCTCCACGTAAAATTACCGAAACTAGAACCTTCGAAGCCTCAACGGAAGACAATAGACATCGAGTAATTCCGCATAAAGTTATCCCTCAATGACTCTTCAACTCGAAACGACAGCGTAAATCCCATCTCTTTCGGGAAGGTTCGAATCCTTCCCTTTCATTTTAGATTAGGAAGGTGATGACAATGGTGGCACATATACTTGTCAGCGGTCAGGTCCAAGGTGTGGGTTTTCGTTATACCGTTTTGCAGAAAGCGCTGATGCAAAATGTGACCGGCTGGGTGCGCAATCTGGATGATGGCCGGGTAGAAATTCTCGCCGAGGGTACGAAAGAGCAACTGGACGATTTTATCGCATCATTACATACCGGCAACAATCCCTTTATCAAAATTGAAGACGTGGATATCGAATTTCAAGATCGGTCTCCCGGTTTTAAACAATTTTCGATCCGCTACTGAGGCGTCTTAAGCCAGCATCCTTCAATCAAAGTTAGAAAATTTTTTGAAGTACTTTCAAAAAAACGGTTGACCTCGGTAGAGAAATTATGTATATTTTAAGTGAAAGCGTTCACCATATATTTTTTGTACGGTCCGAAAACGTTTTTGTTAATTTTCGTCGTTCCTAAAACGTTTTTGTAAAGATTTTCTCAACATGATTACGTAATTTCGCATATATAAAAACCCAGGGGAAAGCGTTTACTTTTTTTATCAGCAGAACAAAAACGTTTTTGCAAACGATTTTATATATTTTTTCGTATCTAAAACGTTTTAGGAAACTTATTTCCGCATTCGTAAGCATCTTTCATTCTATCGTTTCAAGATCATTGGCTTAGGAGGAATGACATGCTCAATTACTCGCTCGGCAAAGGAAGAGACGAAAACTGGGTTGTTTCTGAAGTAAAATTTTCACCGGATGCCCTCGGTAAATGTGAAGCTATCATGTATTTGGGCAATGGATATATGGGGGTACGTTCGGCAACTGAAGAACCGTATATCGGGGAAAAACGCAACTGGTTTGTTGCCGGGACGTTTAACCGTTTCGCGGAGTCAGAAGTGACCGAACTGCCGAATCTCCCCGATGTCACCCGTCTTGATATTCGCATCGATGGGGAGCGGTTTCATTTATTGGTTGGTGAAACGGAGGATTATGTGCGTCAGCTCAATTTACGTACTGCCGAACTGATCCGGACATTCGACTGGACATCACCTAAAGGGAAAACCTTGCGCTTTCGCTTCCGTCGCTTCGTTTCCCTGGCTGATTTGCATGTTTTGGGGATGAAAATGGAAGTTGAGGCGCTGAACGGTCCTGTGGAGATCTCGATCAAATCAGGAATTGACGGTCAGCAGACGAATAGCGGAACCCAGCATTTCCATGAAGGGGAAAAACGAATTTTTGACAGGCGATATATTCAAATGATCGCCAGGACGATCGAGTCAGAAATCGACTTCGTCATCAATACGGCACATCGCCTGACCGTGGCGGGGAAACCGGTGAATGAGCCGAATATGTCGATCGGTCGCCGGCAGGTTCACGTGACCTATCGAGTCTCGTTAGCTGAAGGAGAAACCCTGGACTTTGAAAAGATCACGACGGTTCACACGAGTCGCGATAAAGAATTTGATGATGAGAATTACGAGTTGAAACGATTACGGGAATTGTCCTTGAACCACTTAAAAGAAGTTTTCGCGCGAGGATACGATGACCTGTTCACCGAGCATGTGAAGTGCTGGCAAGAAAAAGTATGGGATCGCTATAACTTGCGAGTTGACAGCGATGATCCTTTTGATCAGCTGGCCATGCGCTTTGCCCTCTATCATTTGACCGTGATGACACCGGCTCACGATGAGCGGATGGGTGTGGCGGCGAAAGGTTTGAGCGGTGAAGGCTATAAGGGACACTCTTTCTGGGATACGGAAATCTTCATTCTGCCGTTTTTCACCTTCTCCAATCCAGAAGTCGCCAAGTCGCTTTTGAAATACCGTTATCACGGACTCGCAGGGGCAAGAAGGAAGGCGAAGGAAAACGGATATGAAGGTGCCATGTACCCGTGGGAAGCTGCCTGGCCAACCGATGGTGAGGTAACACCGCGCTGGGGAGCGGTGGATGTGGTCACCGGCGAACAAACTCCGATCTGGACGGGCTTAATCGAACAACATATTTCCGCGGATATCGCTTTTGCCGTGTACCAGTATTACCAGGTAACCGGTGATGAGGAATTCATGAATGATTACGGGTACGAAATCATTTTTGACACGGCCCGTTTCTGGCTCAGCCGTCTGGAATGGGATGAGGAAAAGCAGGAGTATCACATCAACAATGTGATCGGTCCTGATGAATATAAAGAACATGTGGATAATAACGCCTTTACAAATTACATGGCCCATTTCAATATTCAACTGGCCATTCAATATTACGAAAAACTGCAAAAAGAAAATCCGGAGCTCTTACAAGCCCTGGATGAAAAAATCGCTGTACAAAGAACGTACGAATGGGCCAAAGCGGAAATCGATAAGATTTATTTACCGCAACCGCGCAAAGACGATCTCGTCATCCCGCAGGATGATACGTATTTAACCTTAAAAAATATCGATCTTACAAAATATAAAGCCAGTGACCGTGTAGGAACTTTATTTGACGAATACAACATGGAACAGGTGAACCAGATGCAAGTGACGAAGCAGGCTGATGTCGTTCTCTTGCTCTTCTTATTGGAGCAGATCGGTTCACCATTTGCCAGGGAAGTCGTGAAAGCCAACTTTGAGTATTATGAACCGCGCACGACGCACGATTCATCACTGAGTTTATCGACGCACACAATAGTGGCCAATGACATTGGTGATGAAGATCTCGCCTATTCCTTATTCCAGCGGGCAGCCCGGATTGATCTAGGCCCGTACATGCATTCTTCCGATGAAGGCATTCATGCGGCATCGATTGGTGGCATCTGGCAATCGGTTGTATTCGGTTTTGCCGGTTTGCGTCTCGTTGATGGAAAATTGCGGATCAACCCGCGCCTGCCCAAACAGTGGAAGAAGCTGGAATTCACGATTTACTGGCAAGGACAACCCCTCTCCATCTCGCTTGACCATTCCGTTTTACGCGTGAAAGCGGAAAACAAGGAGAAGGTATCCTTCGAGGTCTTTGGTACCACTTATGAAACCGATGATCATATTGAAATTTCATTTTGATCATAAAAAATTTTTAAAGGGGGATTTTTCCATGAAGAAAAAACTCAGTCTTCTGCTAGTGATGTTGTTAGCAGCACTGATGTTGGTGGCTTGTGGCGGTGGAGGTTCCGAGGATGCCGGAACAGAAACCGAAGGAGAAACGACTCCTGGAGAAACCACTGAAGAAACGAAGGAAGGTGGCGAAACGATCACGCTAGCCGTATGGGGTTCCTCTCCTGCTGAGACGGAAGCTCTGGAAAAAACGGTCCAAAGCTTTGAAGAAAAAACTGGTCACAAGGTGCAAATCGAGGTCATCACCGACAACTTTAATGACCAGATCACAGCTCGTTTTGCCGCCAACAACGCTCCGGATGTCTTTTACCTGGAAGCATATGTAGCCCCCCGTTTCATTGATAGCGCCGTACTCATGGATATCACCGATCATGTACCGGATCAAGATGACTTTTTCCAACCTTTGTTGAATGCCTTTAAAGACAGTGAGGGCCGTCTCTATGCTGTGCCAAAAGACTATTCAACTCTAGCAACCTATGTTAATGTGGATTTGTTAGAAGAAGCAGGTTACACCATTGATGATGTACCGGCTGATTGGGAAGGTTTAGTTGAATTCAGTAAAGAACTGCAAAGCAAATTGCCTGAAGGCGTCCATGCGATGATCTTCGACCGGACGATGGCAAGACACTTAAGTGCTTTTCATGCTACCGGTTTGTATCCGGAAACAGAAGATGGTAAAGCGGACTTCACTTCCAGTGAAAAAACCTTTGCGTATTTACAATCTCTCGTTGATGGGCAAGATGAAGGGTATATTGTCAACCCGCAAATGGATTTAGGTATGGACTCTGCCGGAGCTGCTTTCGGTTCTGGTAAAGCGGTGATTATGATCGAAGGGAACTGGGTATTGAGTGCCTTACACAATGAATATCCAGATGTGAACTATGCGATCTTAGAATCACCGACCGTCAATGGGCAAAAACAAACCATGATCTTCACCGTTGGCTATGCTATCGCTAAGGATACCGATAAAGCCGATGTGGCGATCGAGTTTGTCAACTACATGACCGGTGAAGGCCAACAAATGTGGAGTGAATTATCCGGAACCCTACCGACCCGTCAATCGGTAACAGAGGCAATGGATATCGCATCGAACGAAGACTGGACGGCACACATCGAAGGTGCTAAATATGGTACACCATGGACATCCGGAATTTATCTCCCGGTCATCGCCCAGGCCTTCGATAACAACTTCCAGGCTGCACTAAATGGTGACTTAACAGTTGAAGAAGCCATGCAAGCAGCAGAAGAAGAAGCGAATGCCGAAATCGAAAGACAGCAATAATTAAAAATGGATAAGGGCTGTTCACCAGGACAGCCCTTTCTTTCCTTTTTCAAATTTTTGTTGACGATTTTTGCTTTTTTCGGCAATGAAAATGTTATTGAAAATCCTTGTTCAACCTTTTCGCCTTTGCCATCAACCGTTATGAAGAAGATAGCGAACGAACTTCCAAGAAAGTACTAATTTATACGATTATAGATTTATTATCAAGGTAATTGAGTTCTGATATTTTTTTCCAATTGCTGAAACGACTATCAATATAATAATAAAGATTACGAAAACCTTCCTATATTGAATAGATATGTACTCGACTCTGTATTAAGTTGCATATTGATATTGAAATTGTTGAAAGCTATCGGGATTTCGGAATTGCCTCATTTTGTTACAAAATAATAAAGTTTATTTGCGAGAAGCGATCTCTTTTAAGATGAGATATTTTCTATAAATGGCACAAGGGAGCGATCACGAAAATTCATCTTTTTCCCGGAAATAGTTATCTAGCAGAAAAAACTCCGTAATAGACAGCTCTTTATATTTTCTGGGAGCATGCTGATACATTCTATAAAAAATTGTGATCATTCGTCACGCTTTAAACAAATCTTCCTCATTTTGATCGAAGGGCGTATGAACCGAGAGGTGGTTTAAATGAAAGGAATGGTAAAAGAATCACAAAGGCCCAGGAAAAGATGGGTGGCAGGGATCGATTTCCGCACGACGCTAGCCGGTTATGCCTTCATGACACCAGCGTTACTCGTTATCATCCTGTTTACCCTGGCACCGATCGCCTATGCCTTTGTGATGATGTTTCAAAAAATCGATATGCTGACGATGCATCGAACGTACGTCGGTTTTGAAAATTTCCAGAAATTATTCACGGACCCGAAATTTTGGGCGGCTTTCCGGAATACCTGGCAATACGTACTGGTCGTTGTTCCCACGCAGACGATCATCGCCATGATTTTAGCCGCGCTCATCAATAACAAAATAAAATTAAGCCGTGTTTTCTTGTCGATCATGTTCTTACCGACTTTGACTTCATCCTCAGCGATGACGTTGATTTTTATGTGGTTGTTTAATAATAACGGTCTCGTTGTTAATTTTCTTGAGGATTTGACCGGCCAGCGGATTCAATTTTTGACGAACCCGGATCTCGCGCTTTCCGTCATCATGATGATGAACATTTTTTCCACGGTTCCCCATTTCATGATCGTCTTTCTATCGGGTTTGCAAGATATTCCTGATTCCTTGTATGAAGCAGCGGCCATCGATGGGGCGAATAAGGTTCGTCAGTTTTTACACATTACCGTCCCCCAGTTGATGCCGGTGACGTTCTATGTCGTCACGATGGGATTGATCGGTTGTTTCCAGATCTTTGACCAGGCGTACATCATCTCGAATGGTTCCGGTGGACCGCAAAACTCGACATTGACGTTCACGCTCTTTATTTATCAGCTTGCCTTTAATAGTAATGACATGGGGCGGGCGACGGCTCTCGCCTTCACACTTGGTCTTTTAATCTTCACGGTGACGCTGATCGTCAACCGTTTGATGAAAGCAGATAAAATTAACGGGTGATGCTCATGAAAAAACGAAAGAACATGATGCGGTCGTTTATCTATATCTTTTTAACGGCGTATTCACTAATGACGCTCTTTCCCTTTCTCTGGAGTTTAATGACTTCTTTTAAAACCACCCGGGAAATCACGTCGACGATGACCTTTTTCCCGCAAGAATGGAGTTTTGGTGGTTACGAGATCATCTTTGATTCTCAGTTCCCGATCTGGGTGAAAAACTCCCTCGTCATCGCGATGATCGTAACGTTTTTGAATTTGTTATTTAATACGCTAGCCGGTTATGCTCTCGCCCGAATCCCTTTTAAGGGACGTAATTTTCTTTTCAATGCGTTACTTATTTTGATCATGATTCCTTCGCAAGTGACGATGATTCCCCTTTATATTGTGATCGCGCGCATGGGGCTCGTTAATACCCATATGGCACTCATCGTTACTTCGATGATCAATATCACGTATATTTTCATGATGCGGCAGTTTTTCATGCATTTTCCACGGGAAGTTGAAGAGGCGGCTGCGATTGATGGCTTGTCTCGATTTGGGACGTTTTTCCGCATCGTTCTGCCCAATATGAAGGCATCGATCGCCACGCAATGTGTGTTCGTTTTCATGGCCGTCTGGAATGAATTTATGAGACCATTACTCTTTATTTCGAGCACGGAAAAATACATGCTTACCCAGGGGTTGAACTTTTTATCGAAGCAGTATATGAACGCGACGAAATGGGATGTCATCATGGCTGGTGCCATACTGTCGATCATCCCGATTTTACTCTTATATATTCTCCTGAATAAATATTTCATCCGTTCGAGTGAACAGCAAAGTGGAATTAAATAAATTGATACCGATATTATTTAGAGAATTCATGTGACTTTCGCTATAATGATGTTTGAATGAGCACAAGGAAGTGGTGATGAGGTTTGGCAACAATAAAAGATGTGGCGAAAAAGGCAGGTGTATCGATCGGGGTTGTATCACGGGCGTTTAATAATTATCCGGATATCAGTGAGGAAACGAAAAAGCGAATTTTTGAAGTAGCCAAAGAATTGAACTATACGCCGAATATCGTGGCCCGTAATCTCTCGATGAAAAAACAGATGACCGTCGGGCTCATCACTTCCGGTATTTTAGATAGTAGCCCCAAAGATAGCAATAACAGCCTGGAAATTTTCAAAGGTGTTTACACCGGTACACAGGAAAAAAACTATGAACTCGCCATTTATTTGATCGATTCGCAAAAACAACGGGGAAAAAAATATGTCCAGTTTTGCCGTGAACGAAATATCGGTGGAGCGATTCTCCAGGGGATCCGTACGGATGATCCGTATTTGCAAGAACTCGTTGAGGCAAATATTCCCTGCGTCTTGATCGATGCTGCTCTTGAAACGAAACAGGAGTATATCGGCACTGTATCGACGGATAATATAGCCGCTTTTCGCGAGATGGCGACTTATCTACTTGAAAACAATCATCGCGATATCGTCGTTGTTGCTGGGAAACATGAAGCCTATGTTGACTTGTGGCGTCTGCAAGGGGTCCGCGAATCCTTCGCGGATTATGGTTTGACCCTTACTGAGGACAGGATCATTTATGGACATTATACCGAGCAGGGAGCCTATGAGGCGGCGAAGCGATACTTGCAGGAAAGACGCCCCACCGCTTTTCTCTGTTTTAGCGATCTCATGGCTTTGGGGGTAATGAAGGCGGTGGAAGAGAAGGGCCTTGTCATTCCCGATGATATTTCTGTGACCGGTAATGACGGTTTGATCATCACGGAATACACTAAACCGCCTTTGACGACGATCTGGCAAAACTTTTTCGAAATCGGCAGACAGGCGGCGAATTTATTGATCGATCTGATGGAGAATAAAGAAACTGACCATCATATTTTAGTGAAACACGAAATCATCAAGCGGAGTAGTGTTGCCCGTTTGGAAAAATAAGAGCTATTTCAGAAACTGTTCACTTTTATGCAATCGCCAACATGGAAAAGCTTCTTCTTGAAGGGTAAAAAAACCGCTACGATATATTCGTTTTTTTGAAAACACACCAATAAAGTTTTGCAGATTGATTTAAAAATGGGAAAGCAAGTATCCCGATTTTTGAAGGAATAACAATTTGGGGCGAAATGCCCGTTTTCTATACGACAAGAAAAACATCGAAGGAAGGAAGAAAGCATATGACGAAATATCCGAAAGCCATTATTTTTGACCTGGACGGTGTGATCACCGATACAGCCGAATACCATTATCAAGCCTGGAAACAACTGGCCGCTGAATTAGGGATCACCATCGATCGGGAATTTAACGAGCGATTAAAAGGGGTAAGCCGTATGGACTCCTTGGAACGGATCCTCGCATTAAAGCCGGAATTAACGCTCTCTCAGGAAGAAAAGGAGCGGCTCGCCACGAAGAAAAACGAGCATTATAAAGAATTGATCAAGGGAATCACACCGGATGATCTGCTACCGGGGATTCCAGAATTATTGGCGGCAATCAAAGAAGCGGGCATCCCGATGGGGCTCGCATCGGCCAGTAAAAATGCTCCGACCGTAATCAAAAGCCTGGGGGTGGAGCATTATTTTGCCCATGTTGTCGATGCGGCGAAAGTGGAGAAAGGAAAACCGGATCCGGAAATCTTTTTCAAAGCCGCTGATGCTTTGGGGGTTCCTTATGAAGAGTGCATCGGTGTAGAAGATGCGCCAGCGGGTGTGGAAGCGATCAATCGGGCCGGCATGTTTTCCGTAGGGGTTGGTTCGAAGGAATCACTCGCCCATGCCGATTATGTTGTCAGCACAACATCCGAACTTGTTTTCGAGAACATCATCGCACAATATAACAAGCGCTAAAGAAGGGGAACAGGTCTGTCACAGGTCTGTTCCTTTTTTCGTTTTTTGCGGGGTGCTTCGGTGGTTTCATGGATCACGCCTCTCAGTACCGATGTCCTTCGAACGTAGGGACGGAAGGAGGGTTTTGCCGCGGGCGAGGGACGATGGTATGGAAACCTCTGTATTTTGCACAAAAGTGCCGTTCCTTACTAGTATTATTTTCATCTGTCTATTAAAATAATGATAAGCAAAGTATCGTTTCATATCCATCCTTTATTAGAAAATGAAACCATCCCCGGTTTGTATACGTAGCTTAAAATAGATGCGGTTGTTCGATTCTTACTGGTTTTTCCAGTTTTCAAAGGGGTGAGCGGATGAAAAACTTTCTCCAGTTTGTCGCACGTTTTTTCGCCAGCGTGACGACCGGGATCATCACATTTTTTGTCAGTGCGCTGCCGCTCGATCAAAGTTTTGGCAGTTCTGTTCTGTACGGTATTGTGGCGAGTGTAGCGGTTTATTATATATTAAAATGGATCATGAAATCTTATAATATAAAAAGTACCGGGCTGACCCGGCGGGAATATTATTATATCCAGAGAAATTTAAAAGAGGCGAAACGAAAAATTCGCCGCCTGCAAAAAGCGTTTTTAAAATCGAGCAATGTCTTGACGGCGAAACAACATATTGAAATCCTCCGGGTCGTGCATAAAATTCACGATATGACGAAAAAAGAACCGATTCGCTTTTTCAAAGCAGAGGAATTTTATTTTTCCCATTTAGATTCGCTGGTGGAAATCGCGGAGAAGTACGCATTCTTGAATGCCCAGCCTGTGAAAACTCCGGAGTTGACGGACTCCTTGAATGAAACACGTAGGACGATCGCGCGGTTGTCCGATACGATCCAGGATGATCTGCTGAAAGTGATCGAACAAGATGTCGATACGTTAAAATTCGAGCTCGATGTAGCGAAACGGACGATTGAAAAAAAGAATGGTAACGATCGGAGGTTGAATTGATGGCCGAACAAAAAAAGGTATTTTCCGATGATATCGAAGAATTATTTACCGATCCGTTCGGTAAACAACAGGATCAGGCCACACCTCAAGAACCCGTCGCACCGACGGTAGAGCCGGTTGCGCCCACTTTTGAGACCGCTCAAGAAAAACCGGACCGTAAACGAACCTTTAACCAACTCACGGAAGATAATCAAGCGCGTGCCGTCCAATTAGCGGCACAGATCGACCCGAAAAACCAGCAATCGATCACGCTGTTCGGAACGAAAGCCCAGCAAAAACTGACGACTTTTTCCCATTCGATGCTGGAACATGTGCGTAATGATAATATCGGGGAGATCGGCGAGATCATCAATGACTTGATGAAAAAATTAGAACAGGTGGACCCTGAGGAATTGATCCCGGAGAAAAAGGGGTTCTTCTCCCGCCTGTTCGGTCGTATGCAACGGACGGTGAATGAAATTCTTTCCAAGTACCAGCGTACGGGTGCGCAGATCGACCGGATCACTGTGAAGTTAGAACATGCGAAAAACTCCTTGATGTCAGACAATAAATTGTTAGAACAGCTTTACCAGAAAAATAAGGAATACTTCGAGGCGTTAAACGTCTATATTGCCGCGGGTGAACTGAAGCTCGAGGAACTGGAGACGAAAATTATCCCCGAGATGAAACGGAAAGCCCAGGAAAGCGGCGATCAGATGAAGATTCAAGAAGTGAATGATTTGATGCAGTTTGCCGACCGGTTGGAAAAACGGATTCACGATTTGAAGTTGAGTAGACAGATTACGATCCAGAGTGCGCCGCAAATTCGGTTGATACAGAATACGAACCAACAGCTAATCGAAAAGATCCAGTCCTCGATCACAACGGCGATTCCGCTCTGGAAAAATCAAATCGCTATCGCCCTCACGTTGTTAAGACAGCGCCGTGCCGTCGAAGCGCAAAAACAGGTATCGCAAACGACGAATGAATTGTTATTGAAGAATGCAGAGATGCTGAAGACGAATACGATTGAGGCGGCTAAAGAAAGCCAGCGTGGTCTCGTCGATATCGAAACGTTGAAACGGACACAAGAAAACCTTGTCACAACTCTGGAGGAGACGTTACGTATCCAGGAAGAAGGACGTGCCAAACGCTATCAGGCGGAACAAGAATTAATCGCCATGGAGGAACAGCTTAAACAAAAATTACTGGAGATTCGCGGGCAATAGTGAAGGGTTTTGGCGGTTTAATTGTCGAACCGGGCGGGCTTGGTTTTTGTGATGGAAGACCCGCGGACCTTTTGCAACAACGATCATATCGGAAAGCGGGTTGCACGGTTTTGCGTACAAGCGAAATGACTTTCAGGTGAGACGTATTTTCGGACCGGAAAAGCCGGGTGCGCTAAACGGGTATATATTTTTAAGCTCCATCGATGACCAGGTCAAAGATGGGGTTTTTATTTTTGTAGAAGGATGGTCCCATCAAAGGAAGTTGCTTTTATACATTTTTACATGCATTTCCAGGTGACGGTTTCCGAACGGTGGATCATTCTTCAAAAGCAATCCGTTTAGAAATTTTTTTGGGCTACTGACTTAAAGAAAATTTAGCTGATTTCTCAATTTTTTATGCACTGGCTGGAGATCGATACCCTATGACACAACAATTTCTCGATCACAAACGATCAACTACATACGCTCCCCTTCACTTTTACCGAAAAAATCTCAAGGAATTCTTCAACCCTCAACCCCTTAAAGACGACATTAAATCCGCATGATAAATTCAGAAAAATATTATTTGTATAGAAAACTTTTAGAAATAGAATACAATATTGATAGATTTCGGCGATTACCGGAAAACTTAATTGTTTTGATAGTATTATATTTGACAATAAGGTTAATATTTAGATAATATAAAACTGATTTAAAATTGCAATAGAACAAGGGGGTTT
>CALKAK010000092.1 GCA_937983015.1 uncultured Bacillaceae bacterium
GGTCGTCGGTGTGATGATGGGGCAGCTAACATGGGATTTTATTAAAAAAGCAAAGGGTTATTTCGGCTGGCTCATGACGATCGTACTCGTCATTTTCTGTTTGCTCATTTTAGAGGTGTTTCAAATCCATCCCGCGATATTGATTGCGGGCCTGTTACTTGCCGCCATTTTCAAGCGGGATAAACCGGAAGGGACACGCGCGAAGAAGGTGAACAACTGGTGATTTACTGGCAGATTTTTCTTGCTTTCCTCATCCCGAATATTCTCGGCTACGGCGGTGGTCCAGCGACTATTCCCCTCGTGGAAAATGAGGTTGTCGGCACCTACGGCTGGTTGACCCATCAAGAATTTAGCGAGATGCTCGCTTTTGCTAATACATTGCCGGGACCGATCGCGACGAAAATGGCAGGGTATATCGGCTATGAGATCGGCGGGATTTCGGGGCTGGTCATCGCATTATTCGCGACCATCGCCCCGACATTGGTGATCATGATCGTGCTATTATCATGGTTGATGAAATATAAGGATTCACCGAAAGTGATCCGGATGAGTAATTATGTCCGTCCGGCCGTTGCTGTATTATTAGGGTTACTCGCTTATAATTTCTTTATTGACTCCTTTGTTAAAATCGGTAGTACTCAGACGATTTTCATAGGCACCGTTAGTTTATTGTTACTTGAAAAGTGGAAAGTCCATCCAGTTTATGTCATTATGGGAGCGATCGTTTATGGTGCACTATTTTTATAAGAGTCACCGGTAATGTCAAGGGAGTTGTCTCTGGATGTTGCTAGTGTTATGATAAGATATGCTACAATAGAACTGACTAAAAATGACCTTTGTTCGTTTACTAGAATAGGATGGTTTATGAGGAGCGAACGATTCCATTTGAGGTATCGATACATTGGAGACGGATCGACTTTTACATCAGATATTTGGTTTTGCTTCAATGAGGAAGCGATTAGAAATTCACGGGATTATTAGAGCCTGTTTTAAAGGAGCGTATTCAAATGGCGAGTATTTTGAAAAAGCTTTTTGATATAAGTCGCAGGGAATTAAAACGGTTGAATAAAATGGCAGATCAAATTGATGCATTGGGTCCGGAAATGGAAAAACTTTCCGATGAAGCACTCCGGGCGAAAACCGATGAGTTTAAAGAACGTCTGGCAAACGGGGAAACTCTCGATGATTTGCTGATCGAAGCGTTTGCAGTTGTGCGGGAGGCGGCTCGCCGAACCATTGGACTCTACCCGTTCAAAGTCCAATTAATGGGCGGAATCGTTCTGCATGAAGGTAACGTAGCGGAGATGAAAACCGGGGAAGGAAAAACCCTTACCGCCACGATGCCGGTTTATTTAAATGCATTGACCGGAAAAGGCGTTCACGTCGTAACGGTTAACGATTATCTTGCTGAACGGGATGCCAAGGAAATGGGCCCGATCTATGAATTCCTCGGTTTGACAGTGGGTCTTAACGTTCCGGGAATGAGCCGGGAGGAAAAACAAAAGGCATATCAATGCGATGTTACTTACGGAACGAATAATGAATTCGGCTTCGACTATCTCCGCGACAATATGGTTCTCTACAAGGAACATATGGTCCAGCGACCGTTAAATTATGCGATCGTGGACGAAGTGGACTCGATATTGATCGACGAAGCCCGAACACCATTAATCATCTCTGGCTCGATGAAAAAATCATCCCAGCTCTATCTTCAAGCCGATGCTTTTGCCAAACGATTACGGGAAGGCGAAGACTATACGATTGATCTGAAATCGAAAAGCATTCAATTAACAGAAGCAGGAATTGATAAAGCGGAAAGATTTTTCAGTATTGATAACTTGTTCGATGTTAACAACGTCACGATCAATCACCATATTAGCCAGGCCCTCCGCGCAAATTACATCATGCAGCGGGATGTGGATTACATCGTTCAAGATGGCGAGGTCGTTATCGTTGACCAGTTCACCGGTCGGTTGATGAAGGGCCGCCGTTATAGTGACGGATTGCATCAAGCGATTGAGGCAAAAGAAGGGGTACCGATTCAACAAGAATCCCTCACCCTTGCCACGATCACCTTCCAAAACTATTTCCGGATGTACCGGAAGCTTGCCGGGATGACCGGTACGGCGAAGACGGAAGAAGAAGAGTTTCAAAACATTTACAATATGAACGTTATCGTCATCCCGACGAATAAACCGATGATCCGGGAAGACAAACCCGATCTGATCTTCCGTACGATGGAAGGGAAGTTCCGGGCCGTCGTAAAGGACATCGAAGAACGGCATCGAAGAGGACAACCCGTTCTCGTCGGTACGGTTTCAGTTGAGACTTCCGAGCTTTTGTCGAAGATGTTGAAAAAGCGGGGCATCCCACACAATGTCTTGAACGCGAAAAACCACGCCCGCGAGGCGGAAATTATCGCCCAGGCCGGTCAAAAAGGCGCGGTAACGATCGCGACGAACATGGCCGGACGTGGTACGGACATTAAATTAGGTGAAGGGGTCCGTGAACTTGGCGGTCTTGCCGTCATCGGTACGGAAAGACACGAGAGCCGGCGAATCGATAACCAATTGCGTGGCCGTTCCGGTCGTCAAGGCGACCCGGGGGTTTCCCAATTCTATCTCTCCATGGAAGATGAATTGATGCGTCGCTTCGGT
>CALKAK010000093.1 GCA_937983015.1 uncultured Bacillaceae bacterium
GAAGGGTTTTGGCCAACTCAGCGATTTTTTCCTCATCGAACTTCGTCCGTGGCTGATAGCGATTCGGGCGAATATTGGCAAGCGGGATATTCTGAATGACATCTTCTTCTGTATGCTCAAGTTCAGGAGCATCGAGTTCTTTTTCAACGATCTCCGTTTCCTTTAATCCTACTCCACCAAAAAGCCGCGATAAACGATTTTTCAATGCCCGCACCACCTTTTTAAAAATCCCGTTCTATCTTCCATTTTAGTTACTATTTCTCGCCGAATCACGAATATCCTGCAAAAATAACAAAATTTTTACTCTTCTTAAATCAGTGGCTCTTTAGCCGGTACTCCCGGTTTCCGTGGATATTTCTTCGGCGTTCGTTTCTCTTTCTCAATCCCGATTATCGTTCGCTCGCTATTTTCAAGCGGCAAGGTGAAGGAGTGCAAACTTTGTAGATGACCACCTAAAAGCTGGATAGCTTTTTGCGACTGCTCCAATTCTTCTTTACCGCTCGCTCCTCTTAAGGCGATAAATAAGCCGCCGGGTTTCACAAGCGGTAAGCAATATTCACACAATACCGGTAACGTCGCCACCGCTCTGGCAGTAACGATATCATAACTGTCCCGATGTCCGTCCCGTCTGCCAAAAGTCTCTGCCCGGTCATGGTACAGTTCAATTCCATCTAGCCCTAATTGTTTGATTAATTCCTGTAAAAATCCGATTCGTTTTTTCAATGAATCCACGATCGTCAGTTTGATGTGGGGAAAGGCGATCTTTAAAGGAATTCCCGGAAAACCGGCCCCTGCCCCGACATCACAGAGGCGGATCGTTTCACGCGTAAAATCGACGAAAAAAGCGGGTGTCAATGAATCGAAGAAATGCTTTAAATAAACCTCGCCTTTTTCGGTAATCGCCGTCAAATTCATCTTTTTATTCCATTCAAACAAATTTTCATAATAGATAACAAATTGCTCGAGCTGGTTTTCCGACAATTGGATACCATGTTTTGCTAATTCCGTCCGAAACTGATCTTCCGTCATCATTTCGATCTTCCTAACTATTTTCCTTTCTCATTCCCCATATTACCGAGTTCGCTCGATTTTGACAAATCGAGTTTTAAGAATTCGATACCCGCTTGATTTTTCCTTGTTCCAGATAAACGAGTAAGATGGAAATATCGGCAGGATTCACACCGGAAATCCGTGAAGCCTGGGCGAGCGTCAATGGCTGTACTCGTTTTAATTTTTCCCTCGCTTCATTCGCCAAACCGTGAATCGCGTCATAATCGATATCGTGCGGGATTTTCTTATCTTCCATTTTATGGAGCCGTTCCACTTGTTGTAGGGCTTTTTCAATGTATCCTTCATATTTTATCTGGATTTCCACTTGCTCTTCAACATCTTTTGTCAATTCTTCTTCAGGCGGAATTAAAGATTTAATATGGTCATAATGGATTTCTGGGCGTCTTAATAAATCGCTAGCCCGGATTCCATCTTTTAATTCACTACCACCGACACTTTTTATTAATTCTTGGGTTGCTTCATTTGGTTTAATGATCGTTTTCTTCAAGCGTTTGATTTCCGCAGCAATTTTTTCTTTTTTATCGACAAATTTCCGATATCTTTCTTCACTGATTAAGCCAAGCTCATACCCCAGTTCCGTTAAGCGTAAATCGGCATTATCATGTCTTAATAATAAGCGGTACTCCGCCCGGGATGTCAGCAGGCGATACGGTTCTTGCGTGCCTTTTGTCACGAGATCATCGATCATAACGCCGATATAAGCTTCCGATCGTTTGAGAATAACTTCCCGATCCTTGCCGAGGGCGCGTAATGCGGCATTGATTCCAGCCATGAGCCCCTGTCCCGCCGCTTCTTCATATCCGCTCGTTCCATTAATTTGTCCGGCGGTATATAAATTTTTTATAAGTTTTGTTTCCAATGTCGGCCAAAGCTGGGTCGGGTCAATCGCATCGTACTCAATCGCATACCCCGGCCGCATCATCTGGGCATTTTCCAATCCCGGAACGGTTTTTAACAACTCATGTTGCACTTCTTCCGGTAAGCTTGTTGATAATCCCTGTACATAAACTTCTTCCGTGTTTCTTCCTTCTGGTTCCAGAAAAATTTGGTGGCGCGGTTTATCGTGAAAGCGAACCACCTTGTCTTCGATCGAAGGGCAGTAACGTGGCCCCCTTCCCTGGATCATGCCGGAATACATGGGAGAACGGTGGAGATTCGCTTGAATAATTTCATGGGTTTCTGGTGTTGTATATGTCAGCCAACACGGTAATTGATCCGTGATCGTCTCAACGGTTTCGTATGAAAACGTCCCCGGGTTTTCATCGCCGGGTTGTTCTGTTGTTTTCGAATAATCGATGGTGTGGCTATTGACACGAGGTGGGGTTCCTGTCTTGAAGCGCAACAGCTTAAAGCCGAGTTCTTCCAAATTTTCTCCTAGAGCGATCGCAGGCTGCTGATTGTTCGGACCACTGGAATATTTAATTTCACCAATGATGATTTCACCGCGCAAGTACGTTCCTGTTGTTAGAACGACCGTTTTGCCACGGTAGACCGCTCCTGTTTTCGTCACAACCCCTTTACAGACTCCATCTTCCACAAGCAAACGCTCTACCATTCCTTGGACGAGACGTAAATTCGGTTGATTTTCCAAAGTTTTTTTCATTTCTTGTTGATAAAGGACTTTATCCGCCTGTGCCCTTAACGCACGGACAGCCGGTCCTTTCCTTGTGTTTAACATCCGCATCTGAATGGCCGTTTTATCGATAATCTTCCCCATCACACCCCCGAGAGCGTCAATTTCCCGAACAACGATACCTTTAGCCGGCCCGCCGATCGAGGGATTGCATGGCATATAGGCGATCATATCTAAGTTTAGGGTGATCAGTACCGTATGAGCACCCATTTTTGCGGCAGCGAGCGCAGCTTCACATCCCGCATGACCGGCACCGATAACGATACAGTCAAAACTGCCTGCTTCATATGTTTGCATCGCATAACCTCCCTATGATCACTTTCCGAGACAGAATTGTGAAAAGAGTTGATCCAGCAGTTCATCATGAACGGTTTCACCGGTAATTTCTCCTAGGATTTCCCAGCACTTTCGCATATCAATTTGCACGAGATCGAGGGGCATCCCCATTTCGATTCCGTTTAATGCATCTTTCACTGCGGCGAGTGCTCGATGCAATAGACTGATATGCCGTGCATTGGAGACGTACGTTAAATCCTTTGCTTCTAGTTCACCGGAGAAAAACATCGCGGCAATCGCTTCTTCTAGCTCGTCGACACCTTTTTCTTCCGTTAAAGATGTATAGACGATTTTTCTACCGGCGGCAAGTTTTTTTACCTCATCGAGATCGATTTTTCGCTCCAGGTCTACCTTATTTACCACGATGATCGCATCCATGTCTTCGATCGTTGCGAACAAATCGCGATCTTCATCGGTTAGCTCCTCATTATAATTAAGTACGAACAATATTAAATCGGCGCTTTTTAAAACTTGACGGGAGCGCTCGACACCGATTCGTTCGACGACATCTTCGGTTTCACGGATTCCCGCTGTATCAACCAATTTCAACGGAACACCACGGATGTTGACGAACTCTTCGATCACATCGCGAGTCGTTCCAGGAATATCGGTTACGATCGCTTTATTTTCCTGAACAAAACTATTCAGTAAAGAGGATTTTCCAACGTTGGGCCGACCGATAATAACTGTGGACAAACCTTCTCGTAATATTTTACCCTGTTTGGCTGTGGACAATAACTTTTCAATTTCCCGTTTAATGAACTTTGCTTTATTCTCCATCATCGTGTGGGTCATTTCTTCCACATCATCGTATTCAGGATAATCGATATTGACTTCCACATGGGCGAGGACCTCGAGTATTTCTTGGCGCAAAAGACGAATTTTATTGGATAATTTCCCTTCAAGCTGATTCATCGCCACATTCATCGCCCGATCGGTCTTGGCCCTGATAATATCCATAACCGCCTCTGCCTGGGATAAATCTATCCGCCCATTTAAGAAAGCCCGTTTCGTAAATTCACCCGGTTCTGCAAGACGGGCGCCATTTGTCAAGCATAACTGCAAAACCCGATTCAACGCGACCACACCGGAGTGACAGTTGATCTCCACTACATCCTCTCGGGTAAATGTCTTCGGTGCCCGCATGACCGTAACCATAACTTCCTCCGCTTTCTCACCGGTTTCCGGGTCTATAATATAACCGTAATGAATGGTATGACTCGCTACATCCTGTAGATTTTTTCCCGCAGGTGAACGGAATAGTTTGGAAGCGATCGTAATACTGTCCGGACCTGACATGCGTACGATACCGATCGCCCCTTCACCTAAAGGAGTAGATATAGCACAAATGGTATCTTGCTCGTACATGAATAGCACCTCTTTTCGAACTGTATCGCAAAAGTTTATTTTACAACATAATCATTCGATCACAAAACGCATACGACTTATTTCAACGTTTTCCATCTTTATTTTACACGAAAAAATAATCCACATGTGGATAACTTTCCCTCTCATCCTGATTAGTTATCCATATGTGGATGGGTTTTATCAAAAATTGATCTTTAGTTAAAAAATACCTTCAACCGGTAATTTGCATGGTTGAAGGTCATGGAAAATCATTTCGGGGCGATCACGATATGCCGGTTCGGATCCTGACCGATTGAATAAGTTCTCACATGTTCGTGATCGGCAAGTTCGGTATGGATAATCCGTCTTTCATACGAGGGCATCGGTTCCAGTTGGATTTCTCGTTTTTCTCGGCTCACTTTGTCGGCAAGACGCTGGGCTAGTTGACGTAACTTTTTTTCTCTCCGATCACGATAGTTTTCCGCATCGAGAATGACGATCAAAAACTGGTCCGAATACTTATTCAAAACAAGTTGCGTTAAGGTCTGAAGGGCATTAAGGGTCCTTCCCCTTTTGCCGATCAATAAACCCGTTTTCTCCGTGATGATATTCATGTAGATTTGGCGACCTTCGATTTCCGTTTCTACTTCTACATCCATACCCATTTGTTTACAAACGTCAATAATAAATTTTTTTGCTTCTTCAATCGGATCAACTTTTAATATAGCTTTTACAATGGCAGGGCGCGCTCCAAAAATTCCAAGGATGCCCCTTTTTCCTTCATCGATAATCGAAATTTCTACTTGATCTTTCCTCGCGTTCAGTTCTTTCAATGCTTGATTGATCGCATCTTCAACAGTAGAACCGGTAGATGTTACTTGCCTCACTTTTTTCTTCCTCCTGGACGCCCGACAGTGGATTTCACGGCTCTTCTACCTGTTCTGTTGGGAACGGTACTGGTTTCATACTTATTCGCCAACTCTTCCAATTCGGGCACTTTGATCATTTGATTTTGCACGATCGTAAAGAGATTCCCGATAATCCAATATAAAGGTAAAGCTGCCGGTAAATACAGCGAAAAGATAACGATCATGAGCGGCAACAGCGCGTTCATCATCGCCATCTGGGGGGTGGCCGGTTGCCCTTTGGTTATAATCTTTTGTTGCAAATACGTAAATCCCCCCGCTAAAATCGGCAAGATAAAATAAGGATCCGGTCTGTCCAGTGGGAACCAGAGAAACGATTGTCCACCTAACTGTTCAGTACGGACGATGGCCTGGTAAAACCCGATGAGGATCGGCATTTGAATCAATATCGGTAAACAGCCGGAGAGCGGATTGATATCGTATTTTTCAAATAACTGCATTTGGGCCTGTTGGAATTTTTGCTGTGTGATCGCATCTTTAGAAGAATATTTTTCTTTTAATTTTTGAATTTCCGGCTGGATCAATTGGATCTTTTTCATACTTTTAGCCTGATTGATCATAAAAGGGAAAATCAATAAGCGGATGAAGATCGTTAATATAATGATGGAAAGGCCGTAGCCCCAATTTGTACCAATGATCTCGGCTAATTTCACAATAGACCATGATAAAGGGTAGACGATCAATCGATTCCAAAATCCTTCACTATCTTTTGTAATCGGCTGGTCCAGATCCGAACAGCCGGCAAGTACCAATGCAAGTACTAGCAAAAGAATCGTTATCGAAAACCTATTAACCATGATTGCAAGTTCCTCCCTGCCAGTATCTAAAAGGCAAAAACAGCGCGGGACAATTTTTGCAATCGCTAAAGAAGTAACCGCTTCCTACTATGATCAGACAACCTTGCTAATAAATAGTTAAATATGAAGTTTGTTTTATTGTAACATGCTTTACCATAATTTTAATAGAATATTTCCATTTTTGCCTATTTATTCTTAAGTACTTGAGCGACTTTTAAAGCGTGTCGCAAACTTTTTTTCGCTTCATGGTAATTCATATCGACCACTTGCCTACGGGCGATGATGATGAGATCGTAGGCTGGGTCGATTTCCTCCTTCATCTCGCGTATCGCTTCACGAATATAGCGTTTAATCCGGTTCCGCAATACCGCTTTACCGAGCTTTTTACTGACAGAAATGCCGATGCGAAAATAAGGATAATCATCATTTTTTAGTGTATAAATGACGAATTGCCTGTTCGCCGCTGAGACACCTTTTTGTAAAACTTGCTGAAACTCGGTATTTTTTTTGATCCGGTATTTTTTTTTCATAGTGAAACTCCTGTTTCCCTACTCTGTACTTCTTCTACTATTCTACAGTATAGGCAAGGCTTCCTGCATTTAAAATAAAAATAATAATGTTCATAAAGTAGATAAGTGCGTGTAAAGATAACCACCATCGAAAAAAAGACCACTGTTCATTCAGTGGCCCTACGCAGAAAGACGTTTTCTTCCTTTTTGACGACGGCGTGCTAAAATTTTCCGTCCGCTTTTCGTTCTCATTCTTGCTAGAAAACCGTGTATTCTACTCCTCTTTCTCCGTTTCGGTTGATATGTTCGTTTCACAGTAAGACACCTCCTTAACGAGGAAAACAGTTCAAAAACAGACTATATAATTATATAAACAAATCCCTTCTGATGTCAACTATCTAAAAACCTTACGTTTCATCTCATGATCATCGCTCTGCCTCTAAGTAACATTTTTTGTGTGCGATGCTTCGTTTTTCCTAAATTTTTCAACTTAAAAAAATCGTCACGTAAATTTCCCGTTTTTGTCAAAATTCCTAATAAAAAATATCGGCATTGTTGTTATAATTTAAGTTAGATTTACTATAAACTAATATCTATTATTATTTGATATTGATTATCACGGAGGTGGATGATCATGGATTTCGATACAAGAAACGGTTGGTATTTTCTCCATCTATTCTGGAAGATCAATTGGCCCGAATACAAGAAGGTAGCCACTGAAACAAAAAAATCCCAGTTAGAAGAACTTAAGGAAATCATCGCCGAATTTGAAGACTGTGCACAAAATGATCGAGGGAGTTATGGCCTCGGACGTGTCATCGGCCACAAAGCCGATTTTGCCATTATGATCCTCCATGAAGATATTCAGAAATTGATCGACTGGCAAGATCGCCTGAAAAGACTCGATTTATTTAATGAGGCAGAATTAGTTGTCAGCTACTTATCCGTATGCGAAGTAACTAATTATGTCATCGAAAAATTAAGCGATTCCAACCCTTATGTCCAAAATAAATTAAAACCGAAAATCGGCAATGATAAATACTTCTGTTTCTACCCGATGAACAGAAAACGTGACTGGTACAGTTTACCTTTTGAAGAAAGAAGAAGAATGCTGTCCTCCCATAATCGCGTAGGTAAAGGGTATGATAAGAAAATCAGCCACTACGTCACCAACTCCTTCGGTTTTGATGATCACCAGTGGGCAGTAACCCTTGGCGTTAACGATTTTGAAGATATTAAAAACATCGTTTATGAGATGCGCTTTGACGAAGCCAGTGCCAAATACGGAGAGTTCCCGTATTTTATAACTGGTGAATTCATTACCCGGGAAAACCTGGATCAATATTTTATTCGTTAAAGGGAGATGGAGATGAAATACGGAATCATTTTAATGGCATATGGAACCCCTTCCACCGAAGAAGAAATCATTCCTTACTATACGGATATTTTACATGGTAGACGCCCATCGGCAGAAATGGTCAATGAACTTAAGATGCGGTACCGGGCGATCGGCGGTACTTCACCCCTTGCAGAGATTTCTCATGCACAGGCGAAGCTCGTCCAAAGAGAATTGGAAAAACGTTATCCTGAAGACACCTTTACCGTCATCAATGGTTACCGCCATATCACTCCGTTTGTCGGTGATGCAATCGAACGGTTGGTGAAAGAAAATGTGGATTTGATGATCGGTCTCGTTCTATCCCCACAATACGGTAAAGAATCAAGCCAGCCTTATCACGACCTGGCCCATGCAAAAATCAAGAATCTCGGTACGAAAATTCCTTATTTAGAAGTTGAACACTGGTACCAAGAACCAGCCATTATCGAATATTGGTCGAGTAAACTCGCCGAACAGATTGGAAAACTGACCGATAAAAATTTCCGCGTCATGTTTTCCGCACATAATGTACCGGTAAATCATCATGTTAGCGATGTATATGAAGAACATGTCACCCATATGGGACAGTTGATCGCTGAAAAGGCAGAAGTTCCTGAAGATCGATGGGTTGTTGCCTGGCAAGGCGGACATTCCCCGCATGTGAAATGGCTGGAACCGGATATTGAGGAAGCAGCCGAAGCATTGATCAGATCCGGTGTTAAACAAATCATTTCTGTCCCAATTGGTTTTATCAGTGATAATTTAGAAATTCTCTATGATTTGGATATTGAATTAAAAGAGGAAGTTGAAAAATTAGGCGGATCTTTATACCGCATTCCCATGCCAAATACGGATCCGCTCCTGATTGATGCAATTGTGCAGCCCCTTGTTAGAATCATTGAAAATCAATAAAGAAATGTAATTGAGAATTGATCTTCTCTATGGCTCAACAGATTCTTCGCTATGGGGAGGTTTTTATACTGAAAAGAACGGTTATTTTCTTCTTTTTGATTTCATTATTGTTTATCACGGGATGCGCCACAACGACGCAAAATCAAGATTCGGGTAAAATAGCCTATAATAGCGATCCTGTCGGACAAAAGGAAGTCGACAAGCGGTCCCGAGAGAACCTTTGTATTGAACAGATCGATACGGAGTCATTTGCCGAGCGTTCTTTTCCTTATGAGCGAATTGTGGTTGATTCCAACACGATCGCTTACTATATGGCTTTATACGATGCTCCTGTGGTAGGAATCCCGAAAACATCGAAGCCCTTGCCGGAAAAATATGAAGGATTACCGGAAATCGGGATTCCTGTTGATCCGAATATCGAAGTCATCGTTTCCTTGAACCCCGATCTATTTGTCGGGGACAAGGTTCTGGAACATTTTACAAAGGAACCACTAGAAAAGCACGGGATCAACACTATTTATCTCGATAATTCCAGTTATGATGCTGTTTACGAGAGCATTATTGAACTGGGAAAAATCTTTGAACGGGAGGAAATCGGCGAGGCTTTTGTAGAGTGCCAGAAAGAAAAAGAAGCGGCAGCACTGGCTGATATCGAGGAATTAAAAGATAAAAAAGTTGCGCTCATCCTGGGCACGGCAGAATATTTTAAACTCGGAACGAAAAACTCCTATCTCGGGAGCATCCTTGAAAAAATCGGTGTCGAAAATATAGCGAACAAGATCGGTGAAACGGACCAAGACTATATCACGTTCAGTAAAGAGAGTTTGCTAGCGGAAAATCCCGATTATATTCTCGCCATTTCCCACGGTGGGAATCCCGCCGAAGTAAAAAAAGCCTTTGAACGGGAATTCGCTCAACCAGTCTGGGATCAGGTCAAAGCAAAAGCGAACGACCAAATCTATTATTTAGACAGCAGTCAATTCCCGGTAACGGGAACGATTCGCAATGTTGAAACATTAGAAGCACTCGTTGATCTGTTGGCAAAGGGAGCAACCAGTGATGACGTCGCAAATTAACAAAAGATTTCGCATCTTGCTCGTGATTTTGACGCTCCTTATAGGGATCAACATCTTTGTTGGTCTCGCTTCCGGGAGCGTCTCTATCTCTTTTCAAGAAATTCTCGCGATCTTTTCCGGAAAAGATACGGATTACGCCCATATTTTTTGGCAGATTCGTTTTCCGAGGGTGCTCGGAGGAATCTTCATCGGTATTTTTCTCGCACTGGCCGGCTGTATCCTCCAAACCGTGCTGCAGAATCCTATCGCAGATCCCGGTGTGCTCGGTATCAGTTCCGGTGCCTCTTTAGCCGCGGTGATCATCATGCTTCTTTTCCCCGGGAACATCGCCCTGTTAATCCCGCTATCCTTTATCGGTGGACTCATGACCTATGCGATTGTAGCGTTGCTCACCTTTCAGAACGGTATGAAACCGATCCACGTGATTCTGGCGGGAATTTCAATTAGCGCGATTTGGGGAGGATTTCAGGCTATTTTATTAACCGCCTACAGTGATCGTCTGGTCGGCGTGATGAACTGGCTCAATGGGAACCTGGGAAATTTGTCTTGGGGCGATATTCGATTTTTATTAATACTGGGGACACCTGCCGTGATCCTTGCCGTGATCCTCTCAGGAAAACTGAACTTGCTTCTTTTAGGCGATGATGTGATGCATAATCTCGGTGTACCGGCCGTTTTTTACCGTTTTTTATTTTCGCTTGTTTCCGTCTATTTATCGGCAATTTCCGTCTCTTTTACCGGAGTGATCGGTTTTGTTGGCTTAATCGTTCCCCATATCGGGCGTTTACTGGTGGGCAATAATCATTTTCGCTTGTTACCGGTCACGCTTTTATTAGGGGGAAATTTATTATTAGGTGCCGATACCCTATCACGAATCATCATCGCCCCGCAAGAGATTCCGGTCGGTACGGTCATGTCCTTATTAGGCGGTCCCTTTTTCCTTTACCTTTTAGTGCGCCATGGGAAAAAAGGAGAGATCTAGCGATGATGGAAATCCGCGAGCTGACCTTTTCGTTTCGGGGACAAACGGAACCGGTGTTAAAAAACATCTCGTTTACGATTCCGAAAGGAAAAATCACGAGCGTGATTGGACCGAACGGCTCAGGTAAAAGCACTTTATTCCGTTGCCTGACCGGACAATATAAACCACAAAAGGGAGAAGTATTGCTAAAAGGCGTACCTATAGGGCACTATAATGGTAAAAAGCGGGCAAGACTTCTGGCGATGGTTTTTCAAAAACACCCCCAGCTGAACGGGATCACCGTTCGTGAACTTGTTGCAGCAGGACGAACTCCTTATGGCAATGGAAGAAGTGTGGCCCGCATCAATCAGCAAATTATTGATGAAGTACTCGAACAAGTCGACTTAAAAGAACTGGAAGACCGTTACATCAATGAGCTGAGTGGCGGCCAACAACAACGGGTTTGGCTGGCCCAGGCTCTCGCCCAGGAACCAGAATTGATCTTGTTAGATGAACCTACCGCCCATTTAGATATCGAATATCAGCTAGAAATGTTAAGGTTATTGAAAAAGCTAAATGAAGTAAGAGGATTGACAATCTGTTTAATCCTGCATGATCTCACACAAGTCATCGAAATATCCGATCAAGTGATCGCCTTAAAAAACGGAACGATCAACGCTCTTGGCAACCCCCATGATGTCTTAACGAAAGAACGGATAGAAGAGCTATTCCATGTAAAATCAGAGATCTTCTCGACGAATAACGGTCAGAAACTGATCCATTATTTGTTTTGAAATGAATTTCTGAATGTACCGGTCACTCAAAAACCCTGGAACATCCAGGGCTTTAATTATACTGACAACAGATGATCAAAACTTTATCAGCACGAGAGCTTGAAAAATGTTTAGCCGTGTAATAAAGCGAATGAAAATTATCCACAGTTCTGGACATCGTCACGGAAAATCCGTCCATAAGCTGTGGATATTTTTTGCATTAAATTATATAATGATATACAAGTTATCTACATGATTTTCAGAGTATCCATACTTGTGGATAACTTTTTTTCAACAAGGTATGGATAATGTGAGTAAATCGCCAAAACCATTGATTCACAAGGGTTTTTTTGATACTATTAAAATGTTTTATTGTGAATAAACCGATTTCTTCCGGAAACTTATCCACATACTGTTAATAACTTGTGAATAATGCTATCCACAAGTTGTGTGAAACATTATTCACAAACCGTGGATATTGTTGAAAACTCCTTTTTATCCCCTTTTTCTATTAATACGCATGAACCGTTATAAATATTATCTTTTTTCTCTTACTTTAATAATTTAAATCATCTATAGCGGGATCATTAGCGATCGGAGCGGCATCATACATACAGGGAGGGAGCGGTGATTGCAGAACATAGAGGAATTGTGGCAGAAGACGTTGCAAGAAATCGAGAAAAAGATTAGTAAACCAAGTTTTGATACATGGCTGAAATCGACCAGGGCATTATCTTTCGAAGGGAACACGATCATCGTCGAGGCCCCAAATGATTTTGCCAGAGACTGGCTTGATGGAAACTATAAAGAGCTATTAACGGACATTATCGATCAATTGATCGGTGAACGGGTCAATATCAAATTCGTTATACCCCAGGCCAAAAACGAAGAGTTTGCGATCCGGCGAAATCATGTACAAATTAAACAAAACAACCGGCAAACGACAGAAGCAACGAACCATAAGAATATGTTAAATCCGAAATATACTTTCGACACATTCGTCATCGGATCAGGCAATCGGTTTGCCCATGCTGCTTCCCTCGCTGTTGCAGAAGCACCGGCCAAAGCCTACAATCCCTTATTTATTTACGGTGGAGTGGGACTGGGGAAAACCCATTTAATGCATGCGATCGGACATTACGTTCTCGAACATAATCCGACGGCGAATGTCGTTTACGTCACCTGCGAAAAATTCACCAATGAATTTATCAACTCCATCCGGGACAATCGCCCCGATGATTTCCGGAATAAATATCGCAATGCTGATATTCTTTTAATCGACGATATTCAATTTTTAGCGGGGAAAGAATCGACACAGGAAGAATTCTTCCACACCTTTAATACATTACACAGTGAAAATAAACAAATTGTCATTTCCAGTGATCGACCACCGAAAGAAATTCCTACGCTCGAAGATCGCCTCCGCTCTCGCTTTGAGTGGGGGTTGATCACGGATATTACACCTCCAGATTTAGAAACGAGGATCGCCATTTTACGAAAAAAAGCCAAAGCAGAAGGTCTGGATATCCCGAATGAGGTAATGATTTATATCGCCAATCAAATCGATACAAATATTCGCGAATTGGAAGGTGCGCTCATCCGCGTTGTGGCCTATTCTTCGTTGGAAAACAGAGACATCACTTCCGAACTGGCCGCAGAGGCATTAAAAGGAATTATCCCCAATACGAAACCGAAAGTCATTACCATCCAAAACATCCAAAAGGTTGTATCCGATCATTACGGAATCAAAATAGAAGATTTTAAATCGAAAAAGCGAACGAAAAATATCGCCTTTCCGCGTCAGGTGGCCATGTATCTGTCCCGTGAGTTGACGGATTTATCGCTACCGAAAATCGGCGAAGAGTTCGGCGGAAGGGACCACACTACTGTGATCCATGCTCACGACAAGATCTCTAATTTGATCCAGACGGATAAACAGTTTGAAAAAGAAATCCAGGAACTAGAGAAACTAATACGTTCTGAATCGTAACTTGTTCATTGAACTCTTCGCCTGTCACATCGAACAGGCAAGTATTGTTAACGATGTGGATAAACGAAACGAACTTATCAACAACTTGTCCACATGTGGATAACTAGTTTTTATCGACAAAAATCGACTTTTCCACAAATTCAGCGTTCTTATTACTATATCTATTGTCTTTTAAATCTCTAAAATAATATTCTGTTTTGGAGGATTCCATGATGCAATTTTTTATAAATAAAGAACGATTCATCGCCAGTATCCAGGATGTTATAAAAGCAGTAGCCGTTCGCACAACAATTCCAATCTTAACGGGGATTAAAATTGAGGCGGATGAAAATGGGGTTACGCTAACGGGTAGTGATTCGGATATTTCCATTCGCTCCTTCATTCCTAAACTAGAAGATGATCAAGAACTCGTTGAAGTGGTAAAACCAGGCTCGATCGTATTACAAGCGCGTTTCTTTAGTGAAGTCGTCAAGAAAATGCCCGAAACTATTGTAGAACTTCGTGTGGAAGATCAATATAAAACGATAATCAGTTCGGGTAATGCGGAATTTGTGATTCACGGTCTTGATCCGGAAGAATACCCTCGTCTACCTTTGCTGGAAGATGATGTCCGCTTTTCCATTCGCACCGACTTGTTGAAAACGTTTATCAAACAGACGGTATTTGCCGTTTCTACTTCAGAAACCCGACCGATTTTAACCGGTGTTCATTGGGTGATCAAAAATCAGGAGTTACTAGGTGTAGCAACAGATAGCCATCGTCTAGCACAAAAGAAAATTTTGCTTGAACCGGACACAGAAGAATTAGAAAAGGATATCGTCATTCCTGGTAAAAGTTTAAACGAACTGATAAAAGTTGTTGATGGTCGGACCGATGAATTCGTTCAAATCGCCATAACCGAAAATCAAATCCTGTTCCAGGCTAAAAATTTGCTGTTTTATTCCCGTTTATTGGAAGGAAAGTATCCTGAAACATCACGTTTGATTCCGGCGGATTGGAAAACATCCGTCACACTGGATGCGAAAGAATTTTTACAAGCTGTCGACCGCGCCTCTCTCCTTGCTAGAGAAGGGAAAAATAATGTGATTAAATTTTCCACATTGGCCGGGGATTCGGTTGAAATCTCCTCCTACACACCAGAAATCGGTACTGTACAGGAAAAAATCAACGCAACGATCGAAGGTGAAGAAATTAAAATTTCCTTCAGTGCAAAATATATGATGGATGCTTTACGGGCAATCGATGGTACTGAAGTCACGATTTACTTCACCGGTCCCTTACGCCCATTTATCATCAAAACCGATCATGATGAATCGATCTTACAATTGTTACTCCCGGTTCGGACTTATTAATCATCTAGAAAAAAATAAAAATACACCTGTGAAAAAACGTGAACCATCGTTTTCCTTGATCGTTCACGTTTTTTCATTGTTTCATTCGGTTAAACTGTTTAATGAAAGAATCTGAGCAAAAATTCCGTTTTCTTCCGGGAAACGGTACAATAGAAATAGAGTACCGTTCGTGCAGGAACTTTTCTCAATTTTCCCATGTAAGGAGACATGAACATGCATAAAGAAGTTGTTATAACAACGGAATTTATCACTTTAGGACAACTGTTAAAAATGACAGACGTGATTCCATCAGGCGGTATGGCAAAAGCATTTTTGCAGGAAAACACGGTCCTAGTAAACGGTGAAGTTGAATCGCGCCGTGGTCGCAAGTTAAAAGACGGCGATATCGTCGAGATTCCTGATA
This sequence comes from uncultured Bacillaceae bacterium, assembly GCA_937983015.1. Classification (GTDB taxonomy): domain Bacteria; phylum Bacillota; class Bacilli; order Bacillales; family Caldibacillaceae; genus CALGAD01. Next base: position 15,465 of record CALKAK010000093.1, read on the forward strand.
TCGCCTCATTCAAAATAAAAGGTTCCGCTTAAAAGGATTGGAAGATATGTATATTCGTAATTTACAATTGATCAATTTCCGCAATTACGAAGAGCTATCCGTAGAATTTGAAAATAAGGTAAACGTAATCATCGGAGAGAATGCTCAAGGGAAAACAAATTTAATGGAGTCGATCTATGTTTTGGCAATGGCCAAATCTTATCGGACGAATAAAGATAAAGAATTGATCCGCTGGGAACAAGATTATGCTAAAATTAAAGGATGGATAGAAAAAAAAGAGTTCGGTTTTCCTTTGGAAATCACGATTACCAAAAAGGGAAAAAAGGCGAAATGCAATCACATTGAACAATCCCGATTGAGCCAGTATATCGGTCATTTAAATGTCGTTATTTTCGCACCAGAGGATTTAAATTTGGTAAAAGGAAGCCCGCACATTCGGCGGCGCTTTTTAGATATGGAGATCGGCCAGGTTTCACCGGTCTATCTACATGATCTGAGCCAGTATAATAAAATTCTGCAACAGCGAAATCATTATTTGAAATCATTACAACAATCGAAAACCGATGATCACACCCTGCTCAATATTTACACGGAACAGTTAATTCATCTTGCTGCTAGAATCCTTGAAAAACGTTTTGAATTCGTCCGGCAACTGGAAATTTGGGCAAAAGAAATCCATGCTAGTATTACTAGCGGCAGGGAAGAATTAAAACTACGATACAAAAATTCCCTAAACCTCTCCGCAGAAGATTCTTTTACCACGATGGTGCAAATACTTCAAGAACAATACGAAAAAGTACAAATGCGGGAAATTGAACGGGGGATGACCCTTTTCGGTCCACACCGTGATGACCTCGAATTTTTTGTTAATGGCAAGGATGTCCAGCGCTTTGGTTCCCAGGGACAGCAAAGAACAACCGCATTATCTGTAAAGCTGGCTGAGATCGATATGATAAAAACCGAAGTTGGGGATTACCCGGTCTTATTGCTCGATGATGTGTTATCGGAGTTAGATGATGAAAGGCAATCGCACCTATTGAATTCGATCCAAGGAAAAGTGCAAACATTCGTCACGACAACAAGTGTTCAAGGGATCGATCATGAAACGATCAGGGAAGCCAATATGTTCCATATACAGGAAGGACAATTAGTCAATCACTGAACTGGTTTTACGTATTTAAAAGGGGGCGCCTGTGTTGTATATTCATATAGGCCGGGGAATTGTCATTCGCTCCGTCGATATCATCGCTCTACTCGATAAAAAAACGGTGGAGTACCAGCGAGAAAAACATCCATCTTTTTTTTATGATATGAATCCTTTGGATTTAGATGATGAACAGTACCGGACACTTGTTATAACCGATCAAAATAAGTATTTTTCTCCTTTTACTACAAAGTATTTTACAAGCCAATTGAAACGAGAAGCGAAATCTAGAAAATCTTAAGCAATGGTTAGAAAGCGCAGGTGATTGCAAATGGCTATGGATGAAAAAAATGTACAAACGCAAGAGTATAATGCCGATGAAATACAAGTGTTAGAAGGTTTGGAAGCCGTCCGGCGCCGTCCGGGTATGTATATAGGGACGACGAGTTCGCGCGGTCTTCATCACCTCGTTTGGGAAATAGTGGATAATAGTATTGATGAGGCATTGGCAGGATATTGTACGGAAATCTATGTGGCGATCGAAGAGGATGGCAGTGTGACAGTTCAGGACAACGGCCGGGGAATTCCCGTTGATATTCAGAAGAAAGTCGGTCGTCCCGCGGTAGAAGTCATCCATACCGTTCTCCATGCCGGAGGAAAATTTGGCGGTGGCGGCTATAAGGTCTCCGGCGGTCTACATGGTGTGGGTGCGGCGGTCGTCAACGCGTTATCGGAGAAATTTGAAGTTATCGTCCACCGTAATGGCCATATTTATTATCAACAATACGCCAAAGGAAAGCCGGTAACGGATGTGGAGATCATCGGAGAAACCGATCGTACAGGGACGACATCGCGATTTTGGCCGGATCCAGAAATATTTAAGGAAACGCGAGAGTTCGACTACGAGATTTTATCAACAAGATTGCGAGAGCTCGCCTTTTTAAATAAAGGTTTGAAGATCACTGTCGAAGATAAAATCAATGGGAAAAAAGATGCATTCCAATATGAAGGTGGAATCGTTTCATACGTCGCCCTTTTGAATAAAAATAAAGAGGTTTTACATGAAGAGCCGATTTATGTTGAGGGAGAACGGGACGGAATTTCTTTGGAAATAGCTTTGCAATACAATACAGGATACAACAATTTAATCTACTCTTTCGCGAACAACATTCATACCCATGAAGGCGGAACCCACGAATCAGGTTTTAAAGCCGCATTAACAAGGGTCATTAATGACTACGCCCGGAAAAGCAATATTTTTAAAGATAAGGATGAAAATTTGAGCGGTGAGGATGTTCGCGAAGGCCTAGTCGCGGTCATATCGATTAAACACCCTAATCCGCAATTCGAAGGACAAACGAAGACTAAACTCGGAAACTCGGAAGCCAGGACCGTGACCGATTCGATATTCTCAGAGAGCTTCGAAAAATTCCTACTGGAAAATCCCTCCATTGGCAAAAAGATCGTCGAAAAAGGTTTGATGGCCGCGCGGGCGAGAATTGCCGCGAAAAAAGCGCGAGAATTAACGCGCAAGAAAAATGTTCTTGAGATTTCCGATTTACCGGGAAAACTTGCCGATTGCACATCGACCGATCCTTCCATCAGTGAACTTTATATCGTTGAGGGGGATTCGGCCGGGGGTTCGGCAAAAATGGGGCGGGATCGTTATTTTCAAGCGATCTTACCGCTGCGCGGAAAAATTTTAAACGTTGAAAAAGCACGCCTTGATCGGATCTTATCGAACAAGGAAATCCGTTCGATGATCACCGCCATCGGTACCGGCATCGGCGAAGATTTTGATATTTCCAAGGCGCGCTACCATAAAATCATCATCATGACCGATGCTGATGTTGATGGAGCGCATATTCGGACCCTATTATTGACGTTCTTTTATCGATTTATGAGACAGATTATCGAAGCCGGATACGTGTATATCGCCCAACCACCCCTTTACAGGGTTTCTTACGGAAAAAAAGCTGTGTATGCTTACAATGATGCACAATTGCAAGAAATTCTCGAAAATCTCCCGGAAAATGTAAAACCGAATATTCAACGGTATAAAGGTCTCGGAGAGATGAATCCCGAACAGCTGTGGGAGACGACCATGGATCCGGAAAACCGCGTTCTTTTACAGGTTCAATTAACGGATGCTATTGAAGCCGATCAAACGTTTGAAATGTTGATGGGTGATGACGTAGAACCGCGAAGAAAATTCATCGAAGAAAATGCGAAATTCGTACAAAATCTGGATGTATAAGTATGGAATGGACCCGGGATTGAATTGGGAATTTGATGGAATGCCCACAGGGATATAGGAGGTTTTCCAATAAATGGCAGATACACCGATGGAAAATATAAAAGAAGTGAATATAAGTAAAGAAATGCGCACATCCTTCTTGGACTATGCGATGAGTGTTATTGTATCGCGAGCATTGCCGGATGTGCGTGACGGTCTTAAACCTGTTCAGCGGCGCATCCTCTATTCGATGAATGATCTGGGAATCACCGCTGATAAACCTTATAAAAAAAGTGCCCGAATTGTTGGTGATGTCATCGGTAAATATCACCCGCATGGAGATTCCGCTGTCTACGATACGATGGTGCGGATGGCCCAAGATTTTAACTTCCGCTACCCTCTTATCGATGGTCATGGGAACTTCGGTTCGATTGACGGGGATTCTGCAGCGGCCATGCGTTATACAGAAGCCAGAATGTCAAAGATCGCCATGGAGCTCTTGCGAGATATAAACAAGGACACGATCGATTACCAGCCAAACTATGACGAACAGGAAAAGGAACCGGTCGTTTTACCGTCCCGTTTTCCTAATCTTTTGGTCAACGGGGCGATGGGGATCGCTGTCGGAATGGCGACGAATATCCCGCCGCACCAACTCGGTGAAGTCATCGATGGCTTGCTTGCACTCAGTAAAAATCCCGAGATCACTTTAGATGAGTTGATGGAATACATTAAAGGACCTGATTTTCCCACGGGAGGTTTAATCTTAGGAACACGGGGAATTCGCAAAGCTTATGCGACAGGAAAAGGGTCCATAACGTTACGTGCGAAAGTTCATTTTGAAGAAATTGGCCATGGAAGACAGGCGATTATTGTTACGGAAATTCCTTACCAGGTGAATAAGGCAAGATTGATCGAAAAAATAGCCGAGCTTGCCCGGGAAAAACGAATAGATGGAATCACCGCCCTTCGTGATGAATCGGATCGCGAAGGTATGCGCATCGTCATGGAATTAAGGAAAGATGCCAACGCCCGCGTCATTTTAAACAATCTATATAAACACACATCATTGCAAACTACTTTTAGCGTAAATAACCTCGCTCTTGTCAATGGCCAGCCCAAGTTATTAAATCTGAAAGAGATGTTGACCCACTATCTCGATCACCAAAAGGAAATCATCCGGAGAAGAACGGCTTATGAATTGCGCAAGGCTGAAGCAAGAGCGCACATTTTAGAAGGTCTACGCGTTGCCCTGGACCATATTGATGAGGTCATCGATTTAATCCGGCGATCGCGGACGACAGAAATCGCAAGGGAAAATTTGATCGCGAGATTTTCATTAACAGAAAAACAAGCCCAGGCCATTTTGGACATGCGCTTGCAACGTTTAACAGGTCTAGAGCGGGATAAAATCGAGGAAGAGTACGAGCAATTGAAGAAGCAGATCGCCGAGTACAAAGCCATTTTGAGTAGTGAGGAAAAAATATTAGCCATAATCCGCGATGAATTACTAGAAATAAAAGAAAAATACAATGATGAACGGAAAACGGAAATCGTCCCAGGGGGAGACCTCGATATCGATGATGAAGATTTGATCCCTGAAGAACAGATCGTGATCACCTTGACCCATAACGGTTATATCAAACGGCTCCCGGTGTCAACTTACCGGACACAAAAACGCGGCGGTCGCGGGATCCAAGGTATGGGCACGAATGAAGATGATTTCGTTGAACATTTAGTCAGCATGTCGTCCCATGATACGCTTTTATTCTTTACCAACAAGGGTAAAGTATACAAAACGAAGGGATATAATATCCCCGAATTCGGCCGCACAGCAAAAGGGTTACCGGTCGTTAACTTATTAGAGCTGGAAAAGGGCGAATTGATCAATGCGATGATTCCCGTCGAAGGGTTAACCGAAGGAAGCTATCTCTTTTTCGCCACGAAACAAGGTATCGTAAAACGGTCGAGACTGGAAGAATATGCAAATATCCGTACAAATGGATTGATCGCCCTGCAACTACGCGAGGGAGATGAATTAATCTCCGTTCGATTAACGGATGGAACTAAGGAAATCGCGGTGGCCACAAAAAACGGTATGCTCATCCGTTTTCCAGAAACAGAAGTTCGCCCGATGGGACGGTCCGCTACCGGTGTTAAGGGAATCGAACTGGATGATGACGATGAAGTCATAGGAATGGATATCATCGATGATAATTGCGATGTTTTAGTTATCAGTGAATACGGTTATGGAAAAAGAACAAGCGCCGATCAATACCGTGTCCAAAAACGGGGCGGGAAAGGATTGAAAACTTGCAATATTCAAGAGCGCAACGGTTCTTTGGTGGCGATGAAAACCGTCACAGAAGATGACGATCTTATGATCATCACGGATACAGGTGTCCTGATCCGGATTCCTGTTTCTGATATTTCCCAATTCGGCCGGATCGCCATGGGGGTTAAACTCATTCGACTCGATGAAGGAAGTAAGGTAACTTCTGTAGCCGTTGTGGAAAAAGAGGATGATGAATAATTTTGAGCGAGTGCGATATTAAGCCAACCCTCTAGCGGTGGAAACAAATGAATCCATATTGAAAACCGCTCTTCTTTTCTAAAGAAGAGCGGTTTTTTAATTGGAAAAAGGTTTACCAGACTTATGAAAAGAACTTCTCCATTTAATTGTTGCAGGATAATTGGTAAAATAAAAGTAGTTGATTATTTTCAAATAATATTCCCCCTTAGATAAGAAAAAAGATCGGGCAGGTGCTTGTTTTGCGGGTAAAAGTCGAATCATTAACAGAAGGGTACCGTTTGATCGCTGATGTTAAAGGAAAAACAAATCTTCCTCTCGTGCCCCGGAACACGGTTATAACGAGGGAAATTATCGATGTGTTACGCGCATTTTTAATCGAAGAAGTAGAAGTTGAAAAAATTGCCTATACAAAAGTCATTACCGAACAAAAAAGAACGAACATTAATGAACCGAATATGGAAAAGGAAACCGAAATCGTAACGATGCAAAAAGAAGAATTTTACTACAACTATTCCAAAGTCGTCGAAGAGTTTCGAAAGGAATTTAAGAAATGGCAAGCGGGCATTGATATCGATATTTATACAATACGGAAGAATATCATTCCTTTATTCGAAGAATTTTTAGCCCTTCCCTATCACTTATTACTCATCCATAAATACGGGGAAAATGGAAAGTACTTTTTCCACCAGGCTGTCGCTATCGCGTTAATTTCAGGATTGATCGCAAAAAAATTAGATTTACCGAGAAGCGATACGAATCAAGTGATTTTAGCAGCGATTTTAAGTAACTGCGGTATGGCCAAATTAGATGTTCAGTTAATGAGAAAAACCATTTATACGGAAGCTGAACAAAAAGAATTACGTAAACATCCCGGGATCAGTTATAAAATGGTGCAGGACATTCCGTCATTAAATACCGCAGCAAAACTGGCAATATTACAACATGAGGAACGGGAAGATGGATCGGGCTTTCCATTTGGAGAAAAAAGTGATCGAATTCATTTATATGCTAAAATTATTGCCTGTAGTGATGAATACTATAAAATGGTTTGGGACCCGGAAACCATGCAAAAGA
>CALKAK010000094.1 GCA_937983015.1 uncultured Bacillaceae bacterium
ATAAAATTTACATTCAGAAATTCCCACATCCGAACATTTCCATATATAATTTATCATGGTATCTAGTTTAGGGATTCTATGAAATCTAGGAGGAAACTGAATGTGTAAAAGATTTTTTATATTTTCAATTTTTTTACTTTCAGTTTTGATGATCCTTTCCGCCTGTGGTCCGGAACATCTTGACCAATCCAATTTGATCGATTATGGCGGTGCGGAAGTTGGATCATTAGAAGGTCATATTATTATCGATGGCTCCTCGACGGTTTTTCCTATTATAGAAGCTGTAACTGAAGAATATACCATGTATCAGCCTTCCGTACGGGTTTCAGTCAGAGTTTCGGGAACGGGGGGAGGGTTCGAACGTTTTGTCAGTGGAGAAACCGATATGAATAACGCCTCCCGTGCGATTGAAGAAAGTGAAGTATTATCCCTTGAGGAAGCTGGGATTGATTTTACGGAACTGGAAATCGCATATGATGGTTTGTCGATTGCCGTTAATCCTGATAATGACTGGGTTGATTATTTAACCATCGATGAGTTGAAGCGGATGTGGGTGGAAGATGGGACGGTCAAAAAGTGGTCGGATATTCGTCCGGAATGGCCGGATGAAGAAATCAAATTTTATTCCCCAGGAGCCGATTCGGGAACCTATGATTATTTCGATGAGGTGATATTAGAAGGCGAACAAATCGTCAAAAAGGCTACATTGTCAGAAGATGATAATGTTCTCGTAACGGGGGTAAATGGTGATAAAAACGCAATCGGTTATTTCGGTTACGCCTATTACATGGAAAATAGAGATAAATTAAAAATCGTTCCTATCGATGGTGGTAACCGCCCCGTGGAACCTACGAAGGAAACGATTATTAACGGTACGTATACCCCCTTATCCCGTTCATTATACGTATACATAAATAATAATTCCTTACAAAGGGAAGAAGTTTATGATTACTTGAAGTTCATGTTACATGTGGTCGGAGATCTTGCCGAAGAAGTAGGTTATGTCGGCTTGCCCGAAGAAAAATACGTCGAGCAGTTAGAAATGATAAAGAAATTGCATGAATGATTAACGAAGTTTCTATTATTTGCCAAACATGAAAGGGGTAAATGAACAGTATGTCTTCTGATAAAGAACAGTTTTCGGTACAAAAATTGATCGCCGAAAAAAAGAAAAATGGTGCAAAAAAACGAACGGAAAAAATCGTTCCCTTCATTTTATTAATGACCGCTATCGTATCCGTTTTGACCACGTTAGGAATTCTTTTTACTCTATTATTTGAAACCTTTACCTTCTTTAGACATGTATCCTTGATCGAATTTTTGACCAATGATACCTGGTATCCTTTTTCTGATCCTGGTGAATACGGTATTTTACCTTTAATATCGGGGACCTTAAGAGTGACTGGTATAGCGATTCTTGTGGCCGTTCCGATCGGTTTGTCTGCGGCTATATATTTAAGTGAATTTGCCAAAGATCGCGTGAGACGGATCATAAAACCGATTTTAGAGGTTCTCGGTGGAATTCCCACGATCGTATACGGGTTTTTTGCCTTAACATTTGTTACGCCTTTATTAAAAAATTTCATACCGAGTCTAGAGATTTTTAATGCGTTAAGTCCCGGCATTGTTATGGGGATCATGATCACACCGACAATTGCTTCGTTGTCAGAAGATGCGATGTCGGCAGTGCCGAACTCGATTCGACAAGGGTCTTTAGCTCTTGGTGCCACAAAATTTGAAACGGCGATAAAAGTCGTTTTACCCGCTGCAGCTTCCGGAATTATCGCTTCGATCGTGTTAGGAATTTCAAGGGCGATCGGCGAAACGATGATCGTATCTATTGCCGGCGGTTCAACTCCAAACCTGAGCCTGGATGTCACAAGGTCTATTCAAACGATGACGGCCTATATCGTCCAAGTTGCACAGGGGGATGCAGGTTATGGAACAACGATTTACTACAGCATTTATGCGGTTGGCTTTACGTTATTCCTGTTCACGTTAGTGATGAATTTACTGGCTACATGGATCTCCCGCCGTATCAGAGAGGAGTATTAATATGAAATTAATTGATGAAAAAAGAGTTTCGGCTGGCATGAAGAGGCGAATCGTTCGCAATGCGATATTTAAAAATTTATTCCTGTTTGCTACGCTCTTATGTTTATTATTTTTAATCGTGTTATTTTATCGGATTTTATCACAAGGACTTCCACATCTAGACTGGCATTTTTTAAACGCCTTGCCATCACGGAAACCGGAAAATGCGGGGATCTATACTGCTTTAAATGGAACGCTATGGATGATGGCCGTCGTCGTTCCGGTGACGATGATTTTGGGGATTGGAACGGCGATTTATCTTGAAGAATATGCCAAAGATAATAAATTCACCACATTCATTCGCGTGAATATTTCCAACTTAGCCGGCGTACCTTCTGTTGTTTACGGATTATTAGGTTTAACGATCTTTGTTCGTGCGCTAGGATTAGGGACAAGCGTACTAGCGGCCGGGTTAACAATGAGTTTGTTAATTTTGCCGGTGGTCATCGTCGCAGCCCAGGAAGCGATTCGTGCGGTACCGAATTCCCTTAGGGAAGCTTCTTACGGGATGGGGGCGACAAAATGGCAAACAATCCTCCATGTCGTTTTGCCGGCGGCAATTCCCGGTATTTTGACCGGAACAATATTGGCTTTATCGCGGGCGATTGGTGAAACCGCACCGTTAGTTGTGCTGGGGATCCCACTTTATCTCGCATTTTTACCGTCATCATTTTTAGATGAATTCACCGCCTTGCCCATGCAAATCTACAACTGGACGAGCCGACCGCAAGCTGAATTCCAGGATTTAGCCGCTGCTGGAATTATCGTGTTATTGGCGATTTTGATCTTGATGAATTCCGTGGCGATTTTAATACGTAACAAGTTTCAGAAACGGTACTAATTGCGCATATCAACGTTAGGAGGATTTGTTAATGACATTTACTGTTGAAAAAAAGCGGGAAGAAGCTGTGAAAGAGACGCAAGGGAAAAGGGAAAAAAATGTTGTTTATAAAACAAAAGAATTAAATTTATGGTATGGGGAAACCCATGCATTAAAAAATATTAATTTAGATATTTACGAAAATGAAATTACGGCGATTATCGGTCCATCGGGATGCGGAAAATCGACGTATATTAAAACTTTAAATCGGATGGTCGAGCTAGTTCCAGGAGTAAAAACTTCTGGGGAAATTTTATACCGGGGGCGGAATATTTTTGATAAAGATTTCGAAGTAGAAGAATTACGGACGAGGGTCGGTATGGTGTTTCAGAATCCGAACCCGTTCCCGAAATCAATATACGATAATGTTGCCTATGGTCCGCGTATCCACGGCATTAAAGACAAAAAAATCCTCGATCAAATTGTCGAAAAAAGTCTTCGTGGTGCGGCCATCTGGGATGAAGTGAAAGACCGTCTGCATGAGAATGCATATGGCTTATCTGGTGGGCAGCAACAACGGTTATGTATTGCTCGCTGTCTGGCGATTGAGCCGGATGTCATTTTGATGGACGAGCCGACATCCGCCCTCGATCCAATATCAACCTTAAAAGTAGAAGAACTCGTTCAAGAACTGAAAAAGGACTACAGCATTATTATCGTTACCCACAATATGCAGCAAGCGGCCCGGATTTCTGATAAGACCGCCTTTTTCTTAAATGGTGAAGTCATCGAATACGATGATACCGATAAAATCTTCTCTACGCCTAGTGATAAAAGGACAGAAGACTATATTACCGGTCGCTTCGGTTAATAGGGAAAAACTAAAGTCCCAAATCAATGGAATGTGGAAAAACTTTTTAGGAGGATTCACATGTCTGCCCGTGAAAGATTTGATGATGAATTAAAGAAACTGCAAAATAAATTGGCGGAATTATGTAATTTTGCCCAGCAAGCACTCGCCAAGTCGATCAACGCTTTTGCGAATCGCGATCTCAATGCTTGTATCGAGATTATCGATGGAGATAATACGGCTGATTTATTGTATGAAGAGATCAATGATGATTCGATTCTCTTGATCGCCAAACAGCAACCGGTGGCTAGAGACTTGCGGAAGATCGTCATAACTATAAAAATGGCTACCGATTTTGAAAGGGTTGCAGACTTCGCCGTGAATATCGCAAAATCAACGATCCGCCTTGAAGAAAAACCTGATGAAGATGTTCAACGGGTGATCAGTCGTTTAATAAGAATGTACGAAATATCCAATCAGATGCTGGTAGAAGGATTAAAAGCCTTTGAAAATGAAGATATTCAGCTGGCCAAAAAGGTAGCGGAAATGGACGACGAGGTTGATGATCTCTATGGTGTAACCATTAAAGAACTGTTTAAACTTAACCAGGAAAAACCGGACTCCTTCGACACTGTCACGCAATTATTATTAATCTGTCGCTATTTGGAACGGACAGCCGATCATATCACCAATGTCGCTGAAAATGTGATTTATCTCGTTAAAGGGAAACACTTCGATTTAAATGAATAAAAGGAAATTTTCAAGGGACAAATGATGGTCGACTCCATTATTTGTCTTTTTTTTGTCAAAAAATCAAAGGATAAATGGAATGTCATCATCATGTTGTAGTTCTGCTCGTTT
>CALKAK010000095.1 GCA_937983015.1 uncultured Bacillaceae bacterium
GGGAAGGAGGTCGGCAAATGTGTATACTCCTACTTCGAAGTCTTTTTTCATTCCCATTTTCCTCAAATATCAGTTGTGAAAATTATCTAAAAGACGATCAATACATGTTTTGCGATCATTATTTACCTGGTGAAGGAAAAAATTTTTTTAAAAGGTTTCCGCACTTACAGTAGATTTTCGGCGATAGCAACAAAACTTTTGCGACCTCACGTCTTTTTTCATTTTTTCGAAGATGAATTTTGCGTGTTTATACCAATAATTTCGCACAATTTCTTTCAATATCTGCAAATTTATAAATAGTTATCGCGGGAATCTTTTTTCTTTCGCGAATTCATGGTGTTGCTTTTAAAAACTAGAGAATACGCGCAGATCATTTGTAGGTCAACAATTTGGAATTACTTTTATGAAGTATTTCAAACAGTGCATATCAAATTTTTTCTCGATCGCCCAATTCAATTGGGCAACTCAAAGGTAACAAGATAAATATCAGCCAGCAATCAAAGCGGCTTCCCCCTTTGAACATGGAAAAGACTTATTTTCCAATACATAAACCGAAATTAGCGAGTAATCTTTCTTGCCCAGCGTTTTCAAAAAAATCTTCTCCAGTCTGGCATTGAAAAATCTCACATCATAAAAAGAACGGAATATTCTAGTTAGCAAGTCTTAAAAAGTCTCTGCAAAATCGTATCTGTTAAGCAAGATTGAGCACGAATGGAAATAAAAAAGAGGCATGGGACAGGACCTCATCAATTGCGTTCGAGAAACACATTGTATAAAATCCTGTCTCGTGTCTCATTTTTATTAAAAATATTGGTGAACGTCGCAAGCAAACTTTTTTACAAAATGAAAAAGGATGTCAAACGATAAATCTTAAAATCGGAAATACCTAATGCGTATTCACCAAAAATCGATAGCAATCGTTTTGCTTTACTCAAAAACAACCCCCAGCTTATCCAGTACGAAAGCATAACATTCCGCTTCTTCTCGTAGCTGGTTATAGCGACCAGATGAGCCGAAGTGACCGGCCCCCATATTCGTTTTCAAAACTAGAATGTTATCATCCGTTTTCAACGCCCGGAGACGTGCCACCCATTTAGCCGGTTCCCAGTAACCTACGCGAGGGTCGTTGAGTCCAGCTGTCACATACATATGGGGATAAGCCTTTGCTTTCACATTATCGTACGGACTGTACGATTTTATATAAAAATAGTCTTCCGGTTTTCTAGGATCGCCCCATTCATCCCATTCCAATGTTGTAAGTGGTAGGGTTTCGTCTAACATGGTATTGATAACATCGACAAAGGGAACTTCCGGAATGATCACTTTGAATAAATCGCCGACCATATTGGCAACTGCTCCAACAAGTAAGCCGCCCGCACTTCCGCCACGGGCTGCCATCTGTTCTGGCGTAGTAAATCCTCTTTTAATCAAGTCTTTGGCAACGGCGATAAAGTCGGTAAAGGTGTTTTTCTTCTTCTGCATTTTGCCATCTTCATACCATTGGCGCCCCATTTCGGATCCGCCGCGAACTTGCGCATAAGCAAAAACCACACCTTGATCTAAAACGGGAAGACGATAGGGGCTAAAATAAGGATCCAGGTTCTCTCCATAAGAACCGTACGCATACAGGATGAGCGGTGCCGGTCCGCTATCTAGGGCTCCTTTACGAGAAACGATAAAATACGGGATTTTCACACCATCGTTTGCTTCCGCCCATAATTGTTTCTGCTCGTACAGGGACGGATCATATTCCCCACTTACCGGTGCCACTTGCAAACATGTTTTCTCCAGAGTTTCTAAATTGATTCCGAAAGTCGTTTTCGGCGTGAGGAGCGATTCATATTGAATAAGAACTTCATCGGCATCGTAACTTTGCCCGTCGACGACGGAAACCGTGTAAATCGGTTCATCCCAATTTAATCGTACAAGTTTGTTATTTTTGTAAATCCATACTTGCGTCAGTCCGTTTTCCCGTCCTGCGATAACTAGCCCTCGCCTAAAAGGATACAAATACTGGAAATAACGATTCTCATTATACTCGAACAAATTATCTCGTTCTTCCAGGTTACTTAAAGGACAGCGTTGAATCTGAAAATTTTTTGCTCCCTCATTTGTAAGGATGAGCAAATCGTCCCCCCAGTGTTCCACATCATATTCGATGCCTTTACGCCTTTTTTCCACTAATCGTAAAGGAGATAAAGGGGATTCCGCATCGATTAAGCGAACTTCCGTCGTTGTTTTCGCATGGGATGTGACGAAGATAAATTTTCCGCTTTGTGATCTAAAGATAAATAACATGAACGTTGGATCGGCTTCTTCATAAATTAATTCATCTTCCTCCGGATCCGTTCCGATTTTATGCCGCCATAGGCGGTAGGGACGTTGCGTTTCATCGACGGTTACGTAAAAAATATATTCCCCTGCATGATCCCATTCCACACTGGAATAAATATATACATTGGAAATCGTATCCGGGAGCAGCTCACCGGTTTTTAAATTTTTTACGTACAAAGTATAACGGTCCGTACCGTCCCGATTCTCTAAATAGGCAAGGAAGCGGTGATCGCGGCTGACCCTCCAGGTGGTGACACTCAAATACCCGTCATCTTTCGCCAGTTCATTAACATCTAAAATAATCTCTTCGGGAGCGGTAGCGAGTTCGTCACGACTCGATGCTTTTTTGCGGGCGTAAATCGGGTACTGTTTTTCTTTTTCGTTACGAGAATAGTAGAAGTAGGGACCGTTTTGCACAGGGACATCTTCTTCTTTTTCCGGAATGCGTTCGACCAATTTTTTAAAAATGGTTTCT
>CALKAK010000096.1 GCA_937983015.1 uncultured Bacillaceae bacterium
ATTTTTTATAAAAAGGCTTGACTTTTAAAAATTAATTTAATGCAATGCTACTGACTTTTTTCAAAGTTATCGAATAAAAGAGGGAAATGGCTATGAACGAACGGGAACTTGTGGATCTTTTGCGGCTTGTTCGCCACGATACATTAAATCAAATTCAATTATTGCAAGGCTATTTAACCCTTGGCCGGACGGAAAAGGTAAGGCAGCTTCTCGATGAATGGATCAAAAATGCTCGGGAAGAAGCGAATTTATCCAATTTGAATTGTCCGCGAATGGCCGCTTTCTTCTTGACCTACAAATTCCAAGATTATTCACCGATATTACATGTTACCGTTAAGGGTGAGGGAAAATTTTCGGACGAACAAGATCGCATCTTCAGCACGTGGTTTAAACGGTTTTTCGATCGCATTGAACAGCTTGTAACAAAAGGAAAAGAAAATTATATAAAAGTGGCGATCGAAATGCAGCCCGAACCTGTTTTTTACATAACCTGGAGCGGCGAGACTTTTACAAAAGATGATTTTCAGGAATTGTTTCAAGAGCAACATGAGGTTTTACTTTCGCAAACGGACTTCGCGGAGAATTATTTTTTTCTGGAGTTGACAATATAACGGATAGTAATGCGAGAAAGGAGGCGGGCGTATGTTTGTCGATTACGTTAAGGTGTATGTAAAAGGTGGCGATGGCGGCGACGGTATAGTGGCCTTCCGCCGTGAAAAGTATGTTCCAAAAGGTGGGCCTGCCGGTGGTGATGGAGGTAAAGGTGGCGATGTGGTTTTCGTCGTAGATGAAGGTTTAAGTACGTTGATGGATTTCCGCTACCAGCGTCATTTTAAAGCAGAACGCGGCGAGAACGGCCGGGGGAAAAATCAACATGGAAAAAACGGGAAGGATCTAATCGTCAAAGTACCACCGGGAACGATCGTTAAAGATGAGGAGACAGGGGAAATCATCGCTGATCTACTGGAACATGGTCAGCGCGCGGTAATCGCAAAAGGCGGTCGCGGTGGACGGGGGAACACGCGATTTGCCACGCCGCAAAATCCGGCACCTGAGATTGCAGAACGCGGCGAGCCCGGCGAAGAGCGAAATATCGTGATCGAGTTAAAGCTACTCGCCGATGTTGGTTTAGTCGGTTTTCCCAGTGTCGGGAAATCGACGCTTCTTTCCGTGGTAAGTGCGGCGAAACCGAAAATCGCTGATTATCCGTTTACGACCTTAGTACCGAATTTAGGAGTTGTTGAGACGGAAGATCATCGTAGTTTTGTCCTGGCCGATCTGCCCGGGCTTATCGAAGGTGCTCACCAAGGAGCGGGGCTGGGTCTCGAGTTTTTACGGCATATCGAACGAACGCGTGTCATTGTTCATGTGGTCGATATGGCCGCGATCGAAGGTAGGGACCCGTACGAAGATTTCGTGACGATCAACGAAGAATTGAAACAATACAATTTGCGCTTATTGGAAAGACCGATGATCGTGGCCGCCAATAAAATGGATATGCCGCAAGCAGAAGAAAATTTGCAAAAGTTCAAGGAAAAAGCAGGTGATATTCCGATTTATCCAATATCCGCATATACTCGCCAGGGAATACGCGAATTGTTGTTCGCGATCGCCGATGAGTTGGAAAAAGCGCCGGAGTTTCCGCTCCTTGAAGAAGAGGAGGGGAAAGCGACCGGTGTCAAATACAAATACGAAAAACCGGAAGAAGAATTTTCCATCACCCGTGATCCCGATGGGGCATTTGTCGTGCGGGGTGAAAAGGTTGAACGTTTGGTAAGAATGACGAATTTTAATTACGAACAGTCAATCCAACGGTTCGCCCGGCAATTGCGGGGCATGGGAATCGATGAGGCGTTACGCGCACGTGGCGCTCGGGATGGCGATACCGTCCGGATCCTAGACTTCGAATTTGAATTCATCGAATAAACTTTATCTGAAGGAGAAACCCGTTATCACTTGTGATACGGGTTTTTTTTTACATAATTTAAAAACCTTGTTCATAAGTATTTACGGAATATGTATGGCAATTTGCCCAGAGTTTCATACAATATAGCGATATGATTTGGGGAGGAGATTAAAGCGTGAAGATCCATATCGTTAAAAAAGGGGAAACGCTGGAAGAGATCGCGACACGGTATAAAATCGATCTTGCAGAATTGCGGGCGATGAATACACAAATACAAGATCCGGAAAATCTATTACCGGGGATGAAAATAAGGATTCCCACGAAAACCAGTACGGTGAAAAAAGCGGTTGAGATGCGCCAAGAAAACGATGAAGAAGTAGTACAGGAAAAGGCTAAAGAAGCGGATTCGACGCGTCAAACGTTCAAACCGTTTACACCACCTGTTTTTCCTGGCGGAGGGATTTTTCCCCAGCCACCGAAACAATTCGGCCAGCAAGGCGGATTATTCCACCAGCAAATTAAGCCATCATTGCCGCAAGACGGTTTGCCTGATTTAAGTAGTAAACAAACGGATTACGAAAAGATTTCCGGTAATGAAGACGCGATGTCCACTCCACAAGCCCAACCACCATTCGCAAAACAGCCCGCATTTGCAAAACCAATGGGCATACCACCTTATCAGATGCCGGCGGTTATGCCACATCCTTTTCAAGGCCCGTATTTAACACAACCCCACTTCGCACCGTACCCGGCATTTCCCGGACCCGTTTTTCCGCTGCAACCCGGTCCGTATCCTCTGACCGACACGTCACAAAAGAGTGCCTATTCCGGAGCAGATTCTTCTGAAAGTTCATCAGACCAACAAAACCAATATGATCATTACACAGATGATACGGGAAAAAGCGACGAACTGGAACAGGTGGATTATGACAATAAGCCTTTAACTCCGGTTCAAGGTGTCGATGACATCATTCACTGGGGTCAACAAGAGCCTTATTCTTTCCAATATCCTTATGGTGTCCCGGGAATGGGCGGACCTTTTCCTATGCCTTTTCAGCAAGACCCGTTTTCCCAGATGGGAACAGCGATGCCGTGGGGGCATATGGGGATGATGCCAAATGTAGACCAAAGCCAAAAAGGGTCGCAACATCCTCACATGCCGCACCATGCTCCTGGTTATGGAATGATGTTGAACTGGAATGTTGTAACGCCATGGACGATGTCTTCCGGTCAACCTCCGCAACCAATGGGCCAGCCCGCCCCGATGGGTACGCCTCCTTACACCCAGCAACAGATGCCGTTGAACATGCAACCGACTAAAGATTGCGGCTGTGGCGGAATGCAACCAATGATGCCTTTTGGTCAACAGCCGTTCTACCCGTTTCCCTACCCGTCTTGGCCGATGAACGTCCAAGGGCAATGGCCACCATACGGAAATTTTGGACCGCAGCAAGCTCGTTTTGCCGATCTGGAAAACGTGGACTTTGCACCTACAGAAAATAACTCGCCTTTTGGTGAATTTCCGGCGCCTTCAAATTATGATGATGAAGATCATGAGGACGAATCACGATGACGATCCTTCGGCGATCGTCTTTTTTTATACCTTTCTTCGCCGGTTAAATTATTTACATTCTGGTTAAAATATGGATGCGGTAGATTATCGAAATTTTCAAGACCATGATAGGGGTGAGAAAATGTTAGCTCGCATCCAACAGCAAGTAGTGCTAGCATTTCGGTTTCTACTCGTATTCACCCTGTTCACCGGTTTCTCGACAATTTCTGTAAAGGCTACAAATCATGAAGAAATGACTGATCATACGGTAACAGTCATCTTACAAAGGGAATATTTGGATGGAGAACTTAGCGAAGAAACACTGATCAAACAAAATACCTCACTAGAAGATGAGTACGATTTTTATTTAAATAAAGGTTGGGAACTGGTCTCTATCGAAGGCGGGAAAATCGTCTTTAAAAAATATGTCCAGGATCTTTCGCCATTAATGAAAATGAACGGTTATTTTAACACCGCATATATCCATAGCACCGCTAATTTTAAAAAGAACGGGGAAAAACGAAAGATCGTTCAATCTTTTTTCCAGATCGTACTTGAAAAAATGGAGACCCGCCTACCCGATATATTAGTTGTCGACCGATAACTTGTAGAAAGCACGATTCACAATCTATTAAAAATAAAAGAAAATTTGTGGAATTTTAAACGATTTATGAACAAATTTTGAAGATGATTGTTATTTCTGTAAATAGTGTTATTATTCATAATAGAGAGGCCATTCATATACTGTAGCTCCATCTTATTTTTTATCTGTCCAGGGACTGGTTTCTAAACTAAAAAAATTCTTGGAGAAGGGAGTCTTGCTAATGAAGGCACTCACATATCTTGGTCCTGGTAAAATCGATCTCATTGAAAAACCCAGACCGAAAATCGAAAAACCGACTGATGCGGTTGTACGGATTACGAAGACTACTATTTGTGGTACCGATTTAAACATTTTAAGAGGAAATGTTCCCGCGGTTACACCTGGACGCATTCTCGGACATGAAGGTGTGGGAGTTGTAGAAGAAGTTGGAGAAGGTGTAAGAAACTTTAAAAAAGGTGATCGGGTCATCATCTCCTGCATCACATCTTGTGGTAAATGTGATAATTGTAAAAAAGGTTTGTATGCGCACTGTGAAGATGGTGGCTGGATTTTAGGTCATTTGATTGACGGTACGCAGGCGGAATATGTACGTATCCCTCATGCGGACAACAGTCTCCATCATATTCCAGAAGGTACCGATGAAGAAGCACTCGTCATGCTAAGCGATATCTTACCGACCGGGTATGAAATCGGTGTCCTTTACGGTCAAGTACAACCGGGAGATACTGTGGCGATTATCGGTGCCGGTCCGGTCGGAATGGGTGCGTTACTAACAGCACAATTCTACTCGCCGGCGGAAATTATCATGGTTGATCTGGATGATAGCCGCTTAGAAGCATCTTTAAAATTCGGTGCTACAAAAACAGTCAATAGCGGCGACGGAAAAGCCGTGGAAAAAATCATGGAAATTACAGGTGGAAAAGGTGTCGATGTTGCGATTGAAGCCGTCGGTATTGAAGCGACTTTCGAAATGTGCGAAAGGATCATCAAACCCGGTGGAAATATCGCCGTAGTAGGTGTACATGGTAAACCGGTTGATTTCCATCTGGAGCAGTTGTGGATCTCCAATATTACACTAACAACCGGTTTAGTTAACACGAACACAACTCCACTATTGTTAAAGACCGTTCAGTCGAAAAAGTTACAACCTGAAAAATTGATCACTCATCGTTTCAAATTTGACCAATTCCTGGAAGCCTATGATGTATTCGGTAATGCAGCAGAAAACAAGGCGATGAAAGTCATTATATCTAACGAATAATAGAATAATGACAACAAAGAACGTCATATGAAATTGTATTCGTTTAGGTTTAAATGAACGATTAAAAGCTAAATCATTTCTTTGAGTAAGCGAATAACTACTTCTCGTGCTTTTTGAAGCGTGACTAGATTTTTGCGAGAAATGGGAATAACAGACAAACAGAGAGATTCGTTGAATAGGGGCTCATCGACTCTGTTTGTCTGTTTGATAAAACACCTTAGTTAACGCACTACCTTTACAAAATATTCCAGTTAGTGGCATTCGCTCAACAAATCAGAATTCCAGCATTTTGTGTTCCCATCCATCTCCTTCATCCAATCGATCCTTCTTTTTCTTACCTCCACATGATTTATTAAAACCGGATTCATTTACCAAAATGGGTCCGGTGTTTTTTTATCGGTTCTTTGTCAAATGGTGTTGGTGAGTATTTTAAGTGACTTCTCATGGTAAAATGAAATCAGTGAGCTTAGAGGATTTTAGTTCCTCTAAGCTTTTTTTATTGGGGTCCAGCTTTTTATTTTAACGCCATACTAAAGAGGAACAAGTATTGAAGGCCAAATCAGTAAAATTATGGCAATTTATGAACATTATGTGAAATATATCACAAACTATTGATTTATATTCTAAATCGTTTATAATGAAAATAGCGATAGGGACAAAATATGTTATACATGGACAAAAATAGTCCCGAAAGTTGATAAAAATAGCGGTTAAAGTCAAAAACTATTATAGCAGAGTAGAGTAGGAACTAACGTTTCTTCAATTTACTTGATATGGGCATCATTCGAATTGTTATTAGATTTGAATGTATCAATGGTTTGGACTTATTCATTTACTTACAGTATAGGGAGAATTTTTTTAACCTATCGGGACTTTATTGGTCATCTATGGACATTATATGTCCAACAAAATAAATATTTTAATAAATTAACAGATTTTTTTAAGGAGGATGAATTATGACTGTAGATCTTCGTGAAAAAGAAAAACAAAAAGTAGGAATGAAAGAAATCGATCAACTAGTGGAAAGAGGAAATAAAGCACTAAAAGAATTTTTGAATTACAATCAAGAAGAAATTGATCACATCGTTAAAGAAATGGCCCTTGCCGGATTAAACAATCATATGTATCTGGCAAAGTTAGCCTATGAAGAAACAAAGCGTGGGGTATTTGAAGATAAAGTGATTAAGAACATCTTTGCGACAGAATATATATATCACGGGATTAAATACGATAAAACGGTAGGAATTATTCGCGAAAATGATCAAGAGGGAATCGTTGAAGTGGCAGAACCCGTAGGTGTCATCGCTGGTGTAACCCCTGTAACGAATCCAACATCAACTGTATTGTTCAAATCCTTGATTTCCATTAAAACAAGAAATCCGATTATTTTCGCTTTCCATCCTTCCGCTCAACAATCAAGTAAAGAGGCGGCAAGAATTGTTCTTGAAGCGGCGGTTAAAGCCGGTGCACCAAAACATTGCATTCAGTGGATTGAACATCCGGCTTTGGAAAAAACACAATATTTAATGTCACATCCAGGAGTTTCGCTCATTTTAGCAACTGGTGGTTCAGGTATGGTAAAATCAGCGTATATGTCAGGAAAACCGGCTTTAGGAGTCGGTCCAGGAAATGTTCCTTGTTATATAGAAAAATCAGCTAATATTAAGCGAGCAGTCAATGATTTGATTCTATCGAAAACTTTTGATAATGGAATGATTTGCGCTTCAGAACAGGCGATTATTGTCGATGAAGAAATTTATGATGAAGTGAAAAAAGAACTGATTCGAAACGACTGTTACTTTTTAACAAAAGAAGAAAAAGAAAAAGTAGCAAACGTTGTGATCAATGAAAAAACAGGCTCGGTTAATCCGGCGGTCGTCGGGCAGTCTGCTGTGACTATTGCCAGCATGGCAGGGATAAAGGTTCCAGAAAATACGAAAATATTAATTGGCGAAACGGAAAAAGTGGGTCCTGAAGAACCTCTATCACGTGAAAAATTAAGTCCAGTCCTTGCCTGCTTCAAAGTAAAGAATGCTGAAGAGGGAATCAAACGGGCCGAAGAGATGCTAGAGTTCGGCGGAAAGGGACACTCCGCTGTCATCCACTCGGAGAATAAAGATGTGATCTACGAATATAGTCGTCGGGTCAAAGCGTGTCGGATTATTGTCAATCAACCATCGTCTCAAGGAGCAATCGGTGATATTTATAATGCCTATATTCCATCTTTGACACTTGGCTGTGGTACATTTGGCGGAAACTCAGTTTCAACGAACGTGGGAACCACTCATTTAATCAACCAGAAAATTATGGCGAAGCGTCGTGTTAACATGCAATGGTTTAAAGTGCCACCAAAAATTTACTTTGAAAAAGATTCAGTACAATATTTGGAAAAAATGCCAGATATATCAAAAGCGTTCATCGTAACCGATGAAACGATGGTAGATCTGGGCTATGTCGATAAAGTCTTATATTATTTAAGAAAACGTCGTGACTATGTCCACAGTAAAATTTTCACCGATGTAGAACCGGACCCGTCTGTACAAACCGTGATGAACGGTGTAGATGCGATGTTTGATTTTGAACCGGACGTCATCATAGCTTTAGGCGGCGGTTCAGTCATGGATGCGGCCAAAGGTATGTGGCTCTTTTATGAGCATCCGGAAATTGAATTTAATTGGACTCGACAAAAATTTATGGATATCCGGAAACGTGTATTTAAATTCCCTAAACTAGGAAAAAAGGCAAAATTAGTCTGTATCCCAACAACGTCAGGAACAGGTTCAGAAGTAACGTCTTTCTCTGTAATCACCGATCGGGATTTAGACATCAAATATCCACTTGCTGACTACGAACTCACACCGGATGTGGCTATTGTGGACCCTAATTTTGTCATGTCCGTCCCTAAAACAGTGACTGCCGACACCGGTATGGACGTTCTAACCCATGCCATTGAAGCATATGTATCGAATATGGCTAATGACTATACGGACGGTCTGGCAATTAAAGCAATCCAACTCGTCTTTGAATATTTACCGAAAGCCTATCATAATGGCGATGATGAATTAGCAAGGGAAAAAATGCATAACGCTTCAACTATTGCAGGCATGGCCTTTACCAATGCATTTCTCGGTATTAATCATAGCATCGCTCACAAACTTGGTGCGGCTTTCAACATCCCGCATGGTCGTGTCAATGCGATCTTATTGCCTCATGTTATTCGCTATAATGCCGAGAAACCGAAAAAATTCTCCACTTTCCCGAAATACGAGTACTTTGTAGCGGATAAGCGGTATGCGGAGATCGCTAGATTTCTCGGACTTCCTGCTAGAACGACCGAAGAAGGGGTAGAAAGTTTGATTAAAGCAGTCATCGATCTGGCCAAGTCGATCGATATCAAAATGAGTTTACGTGAACAGGGGGTTACAAAAGAAGAATTAGAAGCAAACATCAAAGAGTTGGCAGAGAATGCCTTTGAAGATCAATGTACGACAACGAATCCGAAACTTCCACTTGTTTCTGAACTTGAGGAAATCATTCGAAATGCATATAAAGGGGTTTAAAATCGAATTAAACAAATTTTTATCAATAAGTGTTTCGTTGACAAACATTCATCATTTTAAATCTATGAACGGCAAGGCTTTCCTCTATGAAGTCTTGCCGTATTTTTTTCTTCATGTTCATTATTTTGAAGAAATAAGAGTAATGATCATAGATTTCTTTCTTCAGAATCTAAATGGTTCGGAATACTTTGCATGTTCGACATCCGACAAATTTGTGATAAAATGGTATTCAGCATACAAGGGGAGAGAAGAAACATTGTTCGAATATATTACCGGAACTATCCAATATATCGGTCCGGAATACATTGTTCTGGAAAATAATGGAATCGGTTATCAAATTATCACACCGAACCCGTATAAATTTAAAAACGATGGAACGATACAGAAAGTATATACTTATTTATATGTGCGAGAAGATGCCCTGACTTTATATGGATTTTTAACCGCTACGGAAAAATCTTTTTTCTTAAAACTATTGAATGTATCAGGAATCGGTCCCAGGGGCGCACTTGCCATATTGTCTGCCGCTACTCCTGAACAAATCGCCCTTGCAATCGAACAGGAAAATGAAAAAATATTGACAACTCTACCTGGAGTCGGAAAAAAAACCGCCCGACAAATGATTTTGGATTTGAAAGGTAAAGTGACTGAATTCGTTCCCATCGTCCGGTCAAAAGAAAATGATATTTCTGCAGGTGAGAACTCCGAGCTGGAAGAAGCGCTTCTCGCCCTGCAGGCGCTCGGTTATTCGGATCAGGAAATCCGCAGGGTAAAACCGATCTTGCAAAAAGAAAAACTGAAAGTGGACGAATATATCCGTCTTGCTTTGCAGCAATTTATTTCCTAGAGGGGGATGATCGTGACTGAAGCTGAACGTATTGTTTCTGAAGAAGCAAGCTATGAAGAGCTCGCTTTAGAACCCTCTTTACGTCCCCGATTTTTAAAGCAATATATCGGCCAGACGAAAGTTAAAGAGCAATTGAGAGTCTTCATAGAAGCGGCGAAAATGCGGAAGGAATCCCTGGACCATGTATTACTCTATGGCCCTCCTGGTCTTGGCAAAACGACCTTGGCGACGATCATCGCCAATGAAATGGGGGTTGGAATACGCACGACTTCCGGTCCGGCTATCGAACGCCCGGGGGACCTTGCGGCGATTTTAGCCGGGATCGAGCCGGGGGATGTTCTATTCATCGATGAAATCCATCGCTTGCATGTGGCGGTAGAGGAAGTGTTGTACCCGGCGATGGAAGATTTTTGTATCGACATCGTGATCGGAAAGGGGCCAAGCGCCCGCTCCATTCGCCTTGATTTGCCACCGTTTACACTTGTCGGTGCAACGACACGGGCAGGGGCGCTTTCTGCACCACTGAGGGACCGTTTCGGCGTCATTAGCCGGCTCGATTACTATACGATCGCCGATTTAACCGAGATCGTTAAGCGAACGGCGGGAATTTTCGAGACGGAGATCGATGAAGAGGCGGCGATCGAAATCGCCTCCCGTTCCCGGGGAACACCCCGGATCGCCAACCGCTTATTACGCCGGGTGCGAGACTATGCCCAGGTCAAAGGAGATGGTCGGATCGATCATGCGATTGCGAAAAAAGCTCTTGATGCCATGCGTGTGGACCGGCGTGGTCTGGATGAAATTGACCACAAGCTCTTATTAACGATCATCGAGAAGTTCAATGGGGGGCCTGTCGGTCTGGAGACATTGGCCGCAACGATCGGAGAGGAAGCCGGAACAATTGAAGATGTTTACGAGCCCTACCTATTGCAGATCGGCTTTTTGCAAAGGACACCGCGCGGACGAGTTGTGACAAGGGATGTTTATGAACATTTTCGCATGGAGGTTCCGTAAAAAATGTCAGGACTAGGAAAAATATTGATGACGATCGGAGGCATTCTATTAGTAATCGGCTTTTTAATGCAGTTTACGAATTTCGGTAAGTTACCGGGAGATATCGTGATCCGTAAAGGAAATTTTACTTTTTATTTTCCAATTGCAACATCAATCATCCTCAGTATCATTCTCACCTTAATTTTTTATTTTCTAGGCAAATTGAAATGAAGTTGGTGGTTAGATGAAAGTCGATGAATTCGATTATGAATTACCGGAAGAATTGATCGCACAGACACCTTTAAAAGAGCGTTCACAAAGCCGGTTAATGGTATTGGACCGAAAAACAGGAGCCATTGAACATCGGATTTTTGCCGATATCATCGATTATTTACACCCGGGAGATTGTTTGGTTCTTAATGATACGAAAGTTTTACCGGCAAGATTATTCGGAACCAAAAGGGATACCGGTGCCCATGTGGAAGTATTGCTTCTTAAACGAATTGAAGGGGACCGCTGGGAAACGTTGGTGAAACCGGCGAAACGGATTAAAAAAGGGACCGTGGTGGAATTTGGTGATGGACGGCTGTCCGCACGCTGTATAGAGATTTTGGATTATGGCGGACGGGTTTTTGAATTCGAGTACGATGGTATTTTTTATGAAATTCTCGAGCAACTGGGTGAAATGCCCCTTCCCCCGTACATTCATGAGAAATTGGCGGATAAAGATCGCTACCAGACCGTTTATGCTCGCGAGGAAGGATCGGCGGCTGCCCCAACTGCCGGATTGCATTTCACGGAAGCGTTACTGGATGAAATCCGGGAAAAAGGCGTGCATATCGCCTTCATTACTTTACATGTTGGATTGGGTACGTTCCGGCCCGTTAAAGTCGAAACGGTGGAAGAACATAAAATGCATGCAGAATTTTATCATATGAGTGAAAAGACGGCCCAGCTTCTCAATGATGTGAAAAAAGCGGGCGGGAGGATCATCCCCGTCGGGACGACATCGACACGCACGCTCGAGACAATCGCAACGAAATATGATGGCAAATTTGTTGCGGAACGGGGCTGGACCGATATTTTTATCTATCCAGGTTATGAATTCAAGGCAATCGATGGTTTGATCACAAATTTCCATTTACCAAAATCGACTTTAATCATGCTCGTCAGCGCTTTCGCCGGTAAAGAAAATATCATGAATGCGTATCGAATCGCCGTTAAGGAGCGGTATCGCTTTTTTAGTTTCGGCGATGCGATGTTCATTAAATAAAGTCTATGGTGCCATCGACCGGCACGATCACTTGATTTATATCGATGATCGATCAAGAACTCAATCAGGAAGGAGTTGCTTCATTGGCCGCGATTTCTTTTGAAGTTATCAAGACTGAAAAACATACTGGAGCACGATTAGGAATCCTACATACACCTCACGGTTCTTTTGAGACACCGATGTTCATGCCCGTTGGCACGCTTGCCACGGTAAAAACCATGTCACCGGAAGAATTGAAAGAAATCGGTGCTGGCGTCATTTTAAGTAATACGTATCATTTATGGCTCCGTCCCGGTGAAGATATTGTCCAGGAAGCCGGTGGACTGCATACATTTATGAACTGGGACCGGGGAATTTTGACGGACTCAGGTGGCTTTCAGGTTTTCAGTTTAAGTAAATTCCGGAAAATTGAAGAAAAAGGCGTGCATTTCCGCAACCATTTGAGCGGGGAAAAATTATTTTTGACACCGGAAAAATCAATAAAAATTCAAAATGCCCTCGGTGCCGATATCATCATGGCTTTCGATGAATGTCCGCCTTATCCAGCCGATTATAAGTATGTGAAAGAATCCACGGAAAGAACTTCTCGCTGGGCGGAACGCTGCTTGATAGCCCACGATCGTCCGGAAGATCAGGCGCTTTTCGGGATCGTCCAGGGCGGTATGTATAAGGACCTGCGTAAACAAAGTGCAATGGATCTCATTTCATTAGACTTTCCTGGTTATGCCATCGGTGGGTTGTCGGTTGGGGAGCCTAAACCATTGATGAATGAAGTATTAGAGTTTACAACACCATTGCTTCCGGCAAATAAGCCCCGTTACTTGATGGGAGTTGGTTCCCCCGATTCGTTAATCGACGGTGTGATTCGCGGTGTTGACATGTTCGATTGTGTCCTGCCGACACGGATCGCAAGAAACGGTACGGTCATGACTTCCAGGGGACGCCTCGTGGTAAAAAACGCTACATACGCCCGGGATTTTCGACCATTGGATGAAAACTGCGATTGCTATACGTGCCGGAACTATACGAGGGCGTACATTCGTCACTTAATCCATACAAATGAAATTCTCGGATTTCGATTATGTACTTATCATAATCTATATTTTTTGCTAAAATTAATGGAGCAAGTCCGGCAGGCGATACGTGAGGATCGTTTGCAGGATTTTCGTGAAGAATTTTTCGAACAGTATGGTTTCAACAAACCAGATGCGAAAAACTTTTAATTCGTGCCGATGAAAGGAGGAAGGTACATGAACGCCCCCATGATTCAGAGCATTATTATGCTCGTTTTAATGTTCGCGATTTTTTACTTTATACTAATCCGCCCGCAGCAAAAACAACAGAAAAGAGTGCGGGAAATGCAAGCGAATTTAGCACGGGGCGATAAAGTCATCACGATCGGTGGGTTACACGGTAAAATCGATTCCCTGGATGAGACTACGGTTGTCATTCGTTGTAATGATGGAAGTCGTCTTACATACGATCGTACGGCAATTCGCGAAGTTGTCGAAAAAGCGAAGGACTCCAAATAAAATAGATGTACAATCAATGGCCGGATGCATCCGGCCATTTTTATGTTCTCTGACCGCTTCCCTGGGCGATATTTACCCCGAGGATGGCCCCCATAATGATCGTTAAAATAAAGCAGATATAGTAGATCGCTTGATTCAAAGTAATCGGTGTGTCGTGACCGAGGTATTGAAAAGAAAAGTTAATGATGGTATACAAAACCCCCATGCAAAGACCGATCAACCAGCCTTTTTCCTTTCCCTTTCCTCCGCCGATCATACCACCGGTAAATAAAATGATGAAAGAAATGATGGTTGTTGCTAAATGAAAATCACTTTCTTTCAATGAAGTGAATTTTAAAATTAATGAAAATATGAGACTGATCACCCCGACAAGGCCATAGATGATGGCCAGACCGAAAAACACAGCGCTGATCAAGTTTTTCGTATCCACAGTTCATCCCCCTCATCTTCCCTTTGCTAGTACAAGCATATTCACCGCCAGCATGATTTAGAAGAAAAAGAGCGATTGTTTCTTTATTTTTTGAAGAAGGCAAGCATGCGCCACAAATCCCGACCCTTAATAATCTGAAAAACTAGTAATAATAAGAGGTATATAAACGTCATGCTCCCGCCCGTAATCGCCAGTTTTACCAAAAGGGCAGATGTATCGTTTACGATCTGCCAGATCTTTTCTCCGGCAAAACCTGTCAGGAGGGTGATGATGATGATTTTTAAGTAATCACGCACAACGATCGTAAAGGAAATGACTTTCATGATGGTGGCCAGATGTAAAAATGATACGAGAACGAAACCGGTGATGATTCCGAGGGCCACACCATGAATGCCGAAATCCGGATTGGATGCGAGGAAGAAAAAGAGCGCTAATTTAACGATCGTGCCGACGAGACTGTTGATCATCGCCGCGTTTGCTAAATCAAGGGCTTGCAGGATGGCCTGTAAAGGGGCTTGTAAATAGGCGAATACGATGAAGGGAGCCATGATCGTGATAAAAACGGCGGCATTCGTTGAACCGTATACGAACATGAGTAACGGTTCATTTAACTGATAAAGGAGGACTGTCGCCAGGGCGCCGGTAATCACTCCGAATTTAATCGTCTGCTGGATTCTTTTATCGATGAGAGCGATATTGTTGAGTGATTTTGCCTCACTGATCGCCGGAACGAGTGAGACACTCAAGGCGTTCATAAAAAAAGATGGTAATAATAAGAGCGGGAGAGCGAAACCGGTTAACAGACCGTACTGTTTCGTGGCTTGCACGGAAGCGAGTCCACTGATGGCCAGCGCCTGCGTGACGATGATCGGTTCTAAAAACCAGGAGACAGAACCGATTAAACGACTACCTAAGGTGGGGATGGCGATGGGAAATAATTCCCGCGCGATGTCCCATCCTCTATGGAAACTTGTCCAGAGTTTTTTGCGGAACGGAAATGCTTTTTTCAATTTGAACATCGTAAGCAAATAGAACAAGGCGACGAATTCACCGATAATGGTCGCCGCCATGGCGGCACCCGCTGCATATTCCACGCCATAGGGTAAAAATAATTTAGCCAGAAAGCCGATGAAACAAATCCGGACCACCTGTTCGATGATCTGCGAGATGGCAGAGGGACGCATATTCTGCGTTCCTTGAAAATATCCCCGGATTACCGAGGAAACGGCAATGATCGGTGTGACAGGTGCGATTGCTAACAGGGGATACATGATTCGTTGATCGGTAAAGAACGTTTCCGCCAGGAAAGGGGTGGTGACGAATAGAATCGGTGTGAATATGAATGAAAGTCCCAGGGTGATACTTAAAGAAATGACGAGAATTCTTTTTACTTTATCATGTTGACCCAGGGCCAGCGCTTCAGCTACCCGTTTCGAGATCGCGACAGGGATCCCGAACTGGGTGATGGTAACGGCAAGAATAAACGTCGGATAAGCCATCATATAAAGCCCGACCCCTTCCTCGCCGATCGAACGGGCGATTACGATCCGGTTGAGGAAGCCGAGGATACGCGTGACTAAACCGGCGGTTAATAAAATAAGCATCCCCTTTAAAAATTTCGACATTTCCTTCCCTGCCTTCTCAAACAAACGATTTTTTTATACAATTGATATATATGCTTGTACGTGGACAAGTCATGACAAATAAGCTATTGAAAAACGGTTTTAGAGCGCTTTCAAATACATAAATCATGCGATGAAGGGAAGGATTTCCTTGACGAACACGCCTCATCCTTATGAAACATTTCGTGAAAAAGTTCATCCGGTCCTAAATAGCAAATTAGAAGAGTTTCGCATTTTAGGCTACGAACGAATAACCGAAAACGAACTGTGGGAGTATCTAATTAAGAAAGTGTGGCGTAAACCGAAGGAAGGAATCCATATTCATGAACTGGTGAGCGATATTTTCGAGGTTAAGGTCAGTGATGTAGTCCATTTTCGTACCGTCACGGATATGCAAACGGCTGACTGGTTTTCTCCGGAAGGGGCCGAGGAATTAAAAAAACTATTGGAATGACAAGCGTTGACAGGCGAGAATGGGATGTATCATAATAGTAAAGATTCCATTTTTTACTAATTTAAAGCGGTTTTTGCCGCTCTTTTTCTGTGATGTTAATCAAGGAGGACCCTATAAAATGATTAAAAAAAATCGCATCATCGTCTTTTTCGTACTACTTATAACTTTTTTTATCGTTATCGCTTTTACGATTAAACCGATTGTAAACGATATTAAACTCGGTCTTGACTTGCAAGGTGGCTTTGAAGTTTTATACGAGGTTAAGCCGATTCAGGAAGGTGACCGAATAACCGATAAGACCATGATCGCTACCGCGGATGCGCTCGATAAACGAATAAACGTTCTTGGAGTCAGTGAACCGCGCATCGATATCGAAGAGGGAAATCGCATTCGCGTTCAGCTTGCCGGGGTGGAAAATCAGGAACAGGCGCGGGAAATTTTATCCACCACGGCAGAACTCACCTTCCGGGATGCCAATGATAAGAAATTGCTCGATGGTTCGGATCTTGTACAGGGTGGTGCTTCCCAATCTTTTGATGAGCTGGGGCGGCCGATTGTTGTTTTGGAACTGAAGGATGGTGAAAAATTCGGCGAAGTTACGAAGCACGTCCTTGAACAAGAGATCCCGGTGCTCGTCATCTGGCTAGATTTTATCGAGGGCGATGATTCCTTTCTGGAAGAAATGAATAAGGAGAACCCTAAATTCATCTCGGCACCACAAGTGAAGGAAGTGATCAATAGTAAACACGTCACCATCACGGGCAATTTTACAGTTGAGGAAGCACAGACACTGGCGAATTTATTAAATGCGGGTGCCCTTCCGGTCAAACTCGAAGAAATCTACTCTACATCTGTCGGCGCCCAATTCGGCGTGAATGCTTTACAATCGACGATTTTTGCCGGTCTTTTGGGCTTACTGGCTGTCTTTATCTTCATGACGTTGTATTACCGTTTACCGGGGTTGATCGCGAGTTTTTGTTTGATCATTTACCTGTATTTGACACTTGCGATATATGCTGGATTAAACGCAGTTCTCACTCTACCGGGAATTGCCGCATTGATTTTGGGAATCGGTATGTCAATCGATGCGAATGTCATTACTGCGGAACGAATTCGCGAAGAATTGCGAGTGGGACGACCGGTTCAAGCGGCTTTCCGTGAAGGGAACAAAACATCCTTTTCAGCGATTATCGATGCCAACCTTACCGGGCTCATCTCTGGAGTGGTTTTGTTTATTTTTGGGACAAGCTCGGTTAAAGGGTTCGCCACGATGTTAATCGTCAGTACGTTAGTCGGATTTTTTACAGCCGTTTACCTTTCCCGTTTTTTCCTTGGTTTAATTGTCAAAAGTGGTGCACTCGATCATAAGTACGGCTGGTTTGGTGTAAAAAAAGAACAGATTCACAGCTTACATGATGGAATCGATACGATCGATTTAACGACGAGATTTGATCGTTTCGACTTTTTAAAAGGGCGAAAATGGTATTTTTCAGTTTCCGGAATCTTTATCGCAGCGGGTATTATTTTAATGCTCGTTTTCGGATTTAATTTATCGATCGATTTCACAAGCGGAACCCGCATCGATATATTAAGTGATCAAGAACTGGATGTCACTGAAGTTGCTGAAGACCTGGAGCGTTATGGGGTTGTTACCGACGATCTTGTTTTATCGGGGGAAAATAATAATACGGTGACCGCCCGGTATAAAGGAACGTTAACAAAGGATGAGGTGAACTCGCTAAAGCTGTATTTCAACGAGAAATACGGCCATGATCCGAGTGTCAGCGTTGTTTCACCTACCGTTGGAAAAGAACTGGTAAAAAATGCGATCTATGCTTTATCAATCGCTACCGGATTTATTTTACTGTATATTGCCATTCGTTTTGAAATTCGTTCAGCCCTGGCGATGATCATAACGATTTTACACGATGTCTTCTTCATTTTCGCCTTGTTCAGTATCACCCGTATGGAAGTAGACTTAAATTTTGTCGCGGCGGTATTAACGATCGTCGGTTACTCCGTCAATGATACGATCGTGATATTTGACCGAATCCGCGACTATTTGCGGAAGAAAAAACGAATTCGTAAAATGCGTGAACTTGAGGATATCGTGAATATCAGCTTGCGGCAAACACTGACCCGTTCCTTAAATACGGCGCTCACGACATTGTTCCCCGTGATCTTTCTCCTTTTTATCGGCAGTGATGCGGTCACCATATTCTCATTGGCGATCTTTGCAGGTACCGTGGTTGGCCTCTATTCATCGATTTTTATCGGTGTTCAATTGTGGACCGTCTGGATGAGCAAAGAACTCAAGAAAAAAGGTGTACTGATCACATACAAAGAAAAGAAACAATTTTCCCCTGACCAACCGCAAGTTTAGACAAGAGGAGAGACTGCTTCGATCAGGCGGTCTTTTCCCTTTTCCAGGGGAAACCCACACGATTAAACTACGCGATATCTTTCATTGATTCGCAAAAACTACTCTAGTATAATAAAGTGGTTAAGGGGTGAAACAGATGTTGCAGTCAAAAACACGATGGCTTGTTGCGAATGCGGATCACCGATTGGTTAAACAACTAGAAGATGAACTGCAATTGTCACCTCTTGTAGCCACTGTTTTAATTAACCGTGGGATTCAAACGGTAGACGAAGCACGTTCTTTTTTATTTCCCGAGCAATATTTCCACGATCCTTTTTTATTGGAGGATATGGAAAAGTGTGTGAGGCGTATTCACGAAGCCATCGCTGACAAGGAACGAATTGTCGTCTATGGTGACTACGATGCCGATGGCGTTACGGCCACTGTCGTACTCGTTACGGTCCTGAAACAACTCGGAGCACGGGTCGATTATTATATTCCGAACCGGTTCACAGAAGGGTATGGACCGAATGAAGCTGCCTTTCGCAAACTGAAAGATGAAGGTTTCGATTTATTAATTACCGTCGATAATGGTATTTCTGGGATTCACGAAGCTCAGGTGGCTAAAGAAATCGGTCTCGACTTAATCATCACCGATCATCATGAACCGGGAGAAGAAATCCCTGATGCGATCGCGGTGATTCACCCTAAACATCCGGCTTCAAAGTATCCATTTAAAGAATTGGCCGGTGTTGGTGTCGCTTACAAAGTGGCAACTGCCCTTTTGGATGAAGAGCCGGAAGAACTCTTACCTTTTGTTGCTATTGGTACAGTCGCCGACCTCGTACCGCTTATAGATGAGAACCGGTTACTTGTGAAAAAAGGCATTGAGGCCTTAAAAACGACTAGCTGGCCTGGTCTGGTGGCCTTAATCGAGAAAGCGGGTTTTCAACAAGAGGCGATTGATGAGTACACGATCGGTTTTGGGTTGGGACCACGAATAAACGCTGCGGGCCGCCTTGCAAGCGCAAGGCCAGCGGCAGAATTATTTCTGGAAACAGATCCCTTTCTCGTTCAGAAGCTAGCGGGAAAAATCGATGAATTGAATCAAAGAAGACAGGCGATCGTTGATCGAATAACCGCTGAAGCCTTAGAAGAAGTAAAAAAATTGGATTTGGATCATAATCCCGTGATCATCGTTGGTAAAGAAGGCTGGCACCCGGGAGTGATCGGAATCGTCGCGTCGCGACTTGTTGAACAATTTTACCGTCCGACGTTAGTTTTTTCCTTGGAAAAGGAAAGTGGACTCGCAAAAGGTTCAGCCCGCAGTATCGAAGGTTTTAATATGTATGAAAATTTATCGCGCTGCCGTGACCTATTAGAGAATTTTGGTGGTCATCCGATGGCGGCCGGGCTGACCTTGAAAATTGATGAGATCCCCCGTCTTTATTTAAGAATGAATCAACAGGCGAAATTGGAACTTACTCCCGAAGACCTGATTCCAGTCATGCATCTCGATGGTGTTTTCTCTATAGAGGAGATCACGCTGGAAGCGGTTGAGCAGCTTGAAACACTGGCTCCTTTTGGGACCGGTAATCCGAAACCGAAAATCTTAATCAAAGATATTCATTTTTCCCAGATGAAAAAGGTTGGCGCGGACCAAAAGCATTTGAAATTCACGATCACCAATCAAGAACAATCCCTTGATGGGATCGCTTTTAATTTCGGCCCATATGAGGAACATATTTCGCCGCTTGCCAAAGTTTCTGCCGTTGGCGAGGTCAATATTAATGAGTGGAACTCGATCCGTCGCCCCCAGCTCGTATTAAAGGATCTAGCGATCGATGAATGGCAACTTTTCGATTATCGTGGCCAAAATCAATGGCAACGGCTGGCCGAAAATGTCCCGATTTACAAACAAAAATGGATTGTTTTTCAGGAAAATACGTATAAAATGATGAATGGAGAGTTTCCGAATCTGACCTGGATTCGGACAGAAGAAGATGTGAAACATTGCAATTTAGATGAATCAAATGTTATTTTTTTGGATTTACCACCGGATCTTTCTTACATAGAACAGCTCGTACGAGGCAAAACGCCTTTGCGTATTTATGCATGTTTTTATCAACCTGAAAACGCACCGATTCCGATATTACCGAGTCGAGAACAGTTCAAAAAATATTATTTATTTTTACATAAACAAGGATTATTTGATCTGGCCCGACATGGAATGATGCTGGCGAAGCGAACGGGTTGGTCACTGGAAACCATTCGTTTTATGACCGATGTTTTCGTTGAACTCCAATTTGTCCATCGTCATGGCGGTACACTTGTTGTGGAAAAAAATCCGACGAAACGAAATTTGGAGGAATCTACGGTTTTTCAAAACCGGCTACGACGATCGCAGGTTGAAAAGGTATTGATTTATTCATCTTATCGGGAATTAAAACGATGGTTCGACCAATATGTTGGCTCGAAATTAGAGGAGGAAAGATTGAGATGGATTTGAAAGATTATATTGCCATTGTGCCGGATTATCCACAACCGGGAATCAGTTTTAAAGACATCACCCCGCTGATGAATGATGGAAAGGCCTTCCATTATGCAACCGATCGAATTGTTGAATTTGCGAAAGAGAAGAAAGTGGATCTCGTTGTTGGCCCTGAGGCCCGTGGCTTTATCGTCGGTTGTCCGGTAGCTTACGCTTTAGGTGTCGGTTTCAGTCCGGTCCGGAAAAAAGGGAAATTACCGCGGGAGACCATCGAAGTAGAATATGAACTAGAATACGGTACAAACGTATTATGCATCCATAAGGACGCGATTAAACCGGGACAGCGGGTTCTGATCGTGGATGACCTGTTGGCGACTGGTGGCACGATTGGTGCGACGATTAAACTCGTTGAGCAATTGGGCGGGGAAGTAGCCGGAGCGGCTTTTCTAATTGAATTATCGTACTTGGAAGGCAGAAAAAAATTAGAAGGCTATGATGTTTTGGCTTTGATGTCTTTTGAGGAATAATAGCCAGGTGGTCGTCAGAAAAAGTTATTGATACCATGAACACCGCTTCACGTGAAAAGGATGAACCGTGTACAAAATTCGTCAACATATTGTACAATAATAATAGCTTGGCTAATGCCAAGCTATTCGTGTAAAATTAGAAAAAACTTTGATTTGGCATTCTAACGAACCAGATGGTGCATCTTGATTTAGATCGCAGCGGTTCTGAATTTTTCGAATAACCTGTGGTAAAAGGGATCGATCATCTGGCGAAATAAAGGTGATTGTATGAGTACGAAAAACATTGTAACGATCGATGACTGTTTCAATAGAATTCGATCATATTTAAACGATGAGCAGATGCGGGTTGTGATCAAAGCCTATGAATTTGCTGAACGGGCTCACCGGCATCAATTTCGTAAATCAGGGGAGCCGTATATTATCCACCCGGTTCAAGTGGTCGGAATTTTAGCCGAATTGAAAATGGATACCGCCACGCTGGCAGCGGGCTTTTTGCATGACGTGGTGGAAGATACGGATGCTACCCTGGACGATGTGGAAAAAGAGTTTGGCGAAGAAATCGCCATGCTCGTCGATGGGGTTACAAAACTAGGAAAAATTAAATATAAATCCGATGAGGAACAGCAAGCGGAAAATCACCGGAAAATGTTCGTCGCCATGGCGAAAGATGTTCGGGTGATTTTGATCAAGCTGGCCGATCGCCTCCACAATATGCGAACGTTGAAACATCTCCCCGAGGAAAAACAGCGCCGGATCGCGAAGGAAACGCTAGAGATCTTCGCTCCTCTTGCACACCGGCTCGGTATTTCCAAAATCAAGTGGGAGCTAGAAGACACGGCCCTCCGCTATTTAAACCCCCAACAATACTACCGGATCGTGAACTTAATGAAACGGAAGCGAGCGGAGCGGGAGGAATACATTCAAAATGCGATCGACATCATCAAAAAACGCCTCGAAGAAGTCAATATCCCCGCTGAAATTACCGGTCGCCCGAAACACATTTACAGTATTTATCGAAAGATGACCGTGCAACATAAAGAATTTAATGAAATTTACGACCTGCTTGCCATCCGGATCATAGTGAATTCCATCAAAGATTGTTACGCCGTCCTTGGCACGATTCACACCCTCTGGAAACCGATGCCCGGACGTTTTAAAGATTATATTGCAATGCCGAAACAAAATCTTTACCAGTCTTTGCATACGACGGTGATCGGTCCGAAAGGGAATCCCCTCGAAGTACAAATCCGCACCCATGAGATGCATCAGATTGCGGAGTACGGGGTCGCCGCACACTGGGCTTATAAGGAAGGAAAACGTGTCAGTCCGAATAATGAATTCGAGAAAAAATTGACATGGTTCCGGGAAATCCTTGAATATCAGAACGAATCGGCGAACGCAGAAGAATTTATGGAATCACTTAAAGTCGATCTATTTTCCGATATGGTCTATGTGTTCACCCCGAAGGGGGATGTGATCGAGCTACCGGCTGATTCAGTGCCGATCGATTTTGCCTATCGCATCCATACCGAAGTCGGTAACAAAACGATCGGTGCCAAAGTGAACAACAAACTCGTCCCCCTCGATTATAAATTGAAAACCGGAGATATCGTGGAGATCCTGACATCGAAACATTCTTATGGACCGAGTCGCGATTGGTTAAAGATCGTAAAAACATCCCAGGCGAAAAATAAAATAAAACAATTTTTCAAAAAACAAGCCCGCGAAGAAAATATCATTAAGGGTAGGGAATTGGTCGAAAAAGAAATCCGCAATATGGATTTTGATCCGAAGGAAGTTTTTACCCCGGAAAATGTCAAACGGGTGGCGGAAAAATTTAATTTCGCCAATGAAGATGATATGTATGCCGCGGTTGGCTATAACGGGATTACGGCCGCGCAAATCGCCAATCGTTTGACCGAAAAGCTCAGAAAAAAGAAAGAATTACAAGAATTGGAAAGAGATATCTCCGAATTGCGCCGGATCGAACATCCGCGCCGTTCCAGTACCGGAGTGCGTGTGAGAGGTGTGGACAATCTGCTCATCCGGCTTTCTAAATGCTGTAACCCGATTCCAGGCGATGAGATCATCGGGTATATCACGAAGGGGCGAGGAATCTCAGTTCATCGAAAAGATTGTCCAAATGTCAAGTCCGGAGATCTCGATCGTCTGATCGATGTGGAATGGGAAGGACATGCGGGAGAACGGAAAGAATACAATGTCGATCTAGAAATCAACGCCTTTGATCGGCCTGGTTTGTTAAACGACGTCTTGCAGGCGGTGAATGAAACGAATACAAACATTACGGCCGTTACCGGCAGAACCGATCGCAATAAATTGGCAATGATTCATATTTCCATCTCCATTCATAATGTGGCCCATTTACAAAAAGTCGTGGACCGGATTAAACAAATTTCTGATGTTTATTCGGTAAGTAGAATGATGAACTAAAGGAGGCAACCATGCGAGTCGTTATACAGAGAGTGAAACATGCCCGGGTGACCGTGGATCACGAAGTGGTAGGAGAGATCCAGCAAGGATTCGTCCTTCTCGTCGGTATCACCCATGATGATACTGAGGAAGATGCGGAGTATTGTGCGACAAAAATCCCGAATTTACGGGTATTTGAAGACGAAGAAGGAAAAATGAATCTTTCTTTACGCGATGTCGGTGGCGAGATCCTCTCCATTTCCCAGTTCACCTTATACGGAGATATGAGAAAGGGACGAAGGCCGAATTTTATGGCCGCCGCTAAACCGGAACAGGCAAACCGCCTTTACGAGTATTTTAACTCATTGCTGCGCGAGCAGAATATCGTCGTTGAAACCGGGATATTCGGTGCGATGATGGACGTCGAGCTGGTGAATGCCGGACCCGTCACCTTAATCCTCGATAGTAAGAACAGATGAGTACTTGTGTCAGAAGATGCGATCTTTTTTCGCTAAAACCTCGGCCCCATCCTTTCGGGGAATTTTTTTCATCAATTGGAGAAACTACTAGCAATACGAAAATTTCCAGCAAGAAAGGATGGGGTTTGTGCGTTCCAGTGACAAAAAAAAGCAGGCCAAGCAACATAGTGATTTATTTGGTTTGAACCTCCATGAATTTATCGAAAAAGAACGTCACTCTTCACATTTCGAACTGGCGAGTGAGTTCGGATTATCGTTGCGAGAAGTTCGCAAATTAAAAAAAAGGTTAGAACGGAATTAACGGAGATGAATCGAAAAGTAATCATTGATCCCAAATCATTTTGTGATAGGAGGAGAAAGTTGTGGAAGTCATCGATGATTAGATCAGGTTCATATATCGGTTTAAGGTTAGAAACAACCGTCCCTTCATCGTTTCTAACCTTTTTTTATTTTGAACTTTGATATAAAAAGTCGTATCGTTTGACTGAACATAGCCGCTCTGGTACATTTTGGAGGATATATTTTCGATGGAGGTTTCGTGATGAAAAAACTAATGTTAAAAAAAGCGGCTCTGGTTGCTTTCATCATATCGATCTTCACGCTCATCGCGGCCTGCGATTCCGGCGAAGGTAGTGGGCTTCGGGACGGACAAGACAGGCAAGTTAAAGAAGAAACGGCTTGGGATCGCATCCAAAAAGAAGGAAAAATAAAAGTAGCCACATCCGGCACCCTTTACCCCACTTCTTATCATGATGCAGAAAGCGATGAATTAACCGGTTTTGAAGTAGAGATCGTAAAAGAGCTGGCCCGGCGCCTGAATCTCGAAGTTGAATTCGTCGAGATGGCCTTTGACGGCATGCTTACTTCGATCAATAGTGGT
The DNA here is from genome assembly GCA_937983015.1 of uncultured Bacillaceae bacterium. Taxonomy (GTDB): domain Bacteria; phylum Bacillota; class Bacilli; order Bacillales; family Caldibacillaceae; genus CALGAD01. The sequence goes on from CALKAK010000096.1 coordinate 25,204, forward strand.
CAGGTAGATATTGCCGCTAATGATATTTCGATAACCGAAGAAAGGAAGGAAAAATTTGCCTTTTCCGACCCTTATAAGTTCTCTTTTGCCACGATGATCGTTAGAAAAGATGATCTATCAGGAATTAAAACGATCGAAGATATCAAGGGCAAAAAGGCTGCCGGTGAGGCAACTACCGTATACATGGATATCGCCCGGATGTACGGTGCGGAAGAGGTTATTTACGATAATGCGACCAATGAGTTGTACTTACGTGATGTTGCGACCGGTAGAACGGATTTGATCATTAACGATTACTATTTACAAAAATTTGCCCTGGAAGCATTTCCGGATTTAAATATCACCATTCACCCGGATATAAAATTTAAAATCCCTAACGAAGGTACAGGAATCATCATGAAAAAAGGTGAAACCGAGTTACAAGAAAATATCAACAAGGTGATTCGTGAAATGCTTGAGGATGGTACGATTTCTGAACTCTCCAAACGGTTTTTCGGTGGCGATGATGTAACCGTAATGCCTGAATTGGAATATTAATGCGGACAAATGTACTTTTTCACGACCGCACTAAAGGTCGTAAGAAAACTGCTCGAATACCTGGGCAGTTTTCTCAATTTTGTCCGGTCCTCAAAGTAAATGTATATGCTGATCTCCTTGAAAAATGTGGGTTTTCCTTCGAAAGGTGATAAGAATGCAAAAGATCCAATGGGAATATATTTTTAATCCACGCCTGGCCATCGAATCACTGCCTTATGTTTTACAAGGTCTCGGCTTCACCTTGTTAATCGCGATCGTGAGTATGGCGATTGGTCTTGTGATCAGTTTGTTTTTGGCGATCGGCCGTATTTCAAAAACCGCTTTATTTCAGCTTCCTTCCCGTGCCTACATATCGTTCATGCGAGGGGTTCCGGTACTTGTGATCTTGTTTGTTTTGTATTTCGGTTTCCCCCTTATCGGTATTGAATTTACCGCTGTGACCGCAGCCATCATTGGCTTTAGTTTGAATAGCGCAGCTTATATGGCGGAGACGAATCGGGGCGCAATCCAGGCGATCGACCGGGGCCAGTGGGAGGCGGCTTTTTCCCTCGGTTTGACCTACTGGCAAACCTTTTTTGGCGTGATTTTACCGCAGGCTGTTAAAATCGCGGTTCCGTCCTTGATCAATGTTTTTCTCGATCTAATTAAAGGGACCTCGCTTGCTGCGATGATCACGGTCCCGGAATTGTTTCAACGGGCAAAAATTGTCGGTGGTCGAGAATTGGATTACATGACGATGTATATATCGGTCGCTTTCATCTATTGGGGAATTTGTTCGATGGTTGAAATGATTCAAAATCGGTTAGAAAAACACTTGATGAAAGCTCCAAGATGACGAAAGTATTTCTTTTGTAAATAGGTTCTACTTTTTAGCCGCATGCACCAGCAATGTTCACACATTTTCATCCACACGCGTACCGGGTATCTCGTTAGTAAAATCGGTGCAGAATGCTATAAAATCAATCGTTTGATCCTGTTTTCTAGGCTTGACAATTCGTACCAATTTCCGTAAGATAAAATAACTAGATTGAGCGAATAGCGACAAATCCCATGACGGAGAGAAGTAGTTTCGCCCCACATGGCCAGAGAGGGAATGCCGTGGCTGGAAGCATTCCTCCATGATGACGAAACGAAAGACACTCCTGAGGATCGTCCCTGAACGACAAGTAAATCCGCTTGTTCAGTAGGGGATGAACGTACACTGGCGTTAACAGTTCGAGTGGGGAAACGTCTATAACGTTTCTCAACTAGGGTGGCACCGCGAGATCGGCTCTCGTCCCTTGTTGTATTTTAGGGACGGGAGTTTTTTTGTACATAGTTTTGCAAGGTTGAAGGAGGAAAATGGAATGAAGTATCAAATCCCGCGCGGTACACAGGATATTTTGCCTGAACGGGTAACCACCTGGCAGTGGATCGAAGAAACCTTTAAAAAGATCGCGGAACGGTATCATTATAAGGAAATCCGCACGCCGATTTTCGAGCAAACGGAAGTTTTTGCCCGGGGTGTCGGGGAAACGACGGATATCGTGCAAAAAGAAATGTACACCTTTAATGACCGTGGTGGCAGAAGCCTTACCCTTCGCCCAGAGGGAACTGCTGCGGTCGTCCGTTCGTATGTGGAAAATAAAATGTACGGCAACCCAAATCAACCGGTTAAACTCTATTATCTCGGGCCGATGTTCCGCTATGAACGTCCACAGCATGGCAGGTTCCGCCAATTTGTCCAATTCGGGGTAGAGGTACTTGGAAGTAACGATCCGGCTATCGATGCGGAAGTGATCGCTTTAGCCCTTGATCTATACCGCGCTGTGGGCATTACAAATGTCAAGCTTGTCATCAATAGCCTCGGGGACCTCGACAGCCGGTTGCGCCATCGCGAGGCTTTGATCAACCATTTTAGACCATTCATCCATGAGTTTTGTGAGGATTGTCAAAATCGTCTTGAACAAAATCCGTTACGTATTCTTGATTGTAAAGTGGACCGAGATCATGAATTGATGAAAACCGCACCGGCGATTCTCGATTATTTAAACGAACATTCGCAAGACCATTTTAATGAGGTTCGTGCTTATTTGGATGCGCTCGAAATTCCATATACCGTTGATCCGACATTAGTGCGCGGTCTCGATTATTACAATCACACCGCTTTTGAAATCATGAGCACACAGGAAGGCTTCGGGGCGATCACTTCCCTCTGTGGTGGCGGTCGCTACAACGGTCTTGTCGAGGAGTTTGGTGGGCCTAAGACTCCGGGAATCGGTTTTGCTCTCAGTATCGAGCGGGTGATTTCCGCTTTAGAAGCGGAAAAGAAAAAATTACCGGAAGGAGAAGCGCTTGATGTTTACATTGTCACCGTGGGGGAGCAAGCGAAACGGAGGGCAATCCGCCTGCTGCACGAATTGCGGTCCGCCGGTTTTTCTTGCGACATGGATTATATGGGGAGAAAAATCAAAGCCCAGTTTAAAGCGGCCGATCGCTATCGGGCAAAGTATACCATTATTATCGGCGATGAAGAACTGGAAAAGGGAGTCGGTCAGGTAAAAAATATGCAGACCGGAGTTCAAGAAGCGGTTTTACTGGAAAACATTATGATGTACTTGCTAAAGGATGAAGGAGGCAACAGAGAATGACATTGTTCGGTCGTAGCTGTTATTGCGGGGAAATTTCGGAGGAATTAGTCGGTCAGACCGTTCAATTAAAAGGCTGGGTCCAGAAACGTCGCGACCTCGGTGGACTTATTTTCATCGATTTAAGGGACAAAAAAGGAATCGTTCAAGTTGTAGTAAACCCGGAGATCGCTCAAGACGCCTTTACGACAGCTGAAGAAGTGCGGAGCGAATACGTATTACATGTAGAAGGAAAAGTTGTTCCCCGTAGTGAAGATGCGATCAATCCTAAATTAAAAACGGGAAAAGTGGAAATTCAATGCACCCATCTTTCAATTATCAATAAGGCAAAAACACCGCCTTTTTCCGTGGGAAATAATACAGATGTTTCCGAAGAAATCCGCTTGAAATACCGTTATATCGATTTGCGTCGCCCGGTGATGTTAGAAACCTTGAAATTGCGTCACAAATTAGTTAAAGCTGTGCATGAATTCCTAGACCGGGAAGGGTTTTTGGAAATAGAAACACCGTATCTAACGAAAAGCACGCCGGAAGGAGCGCGGGACTATCTCGTACCGAGTCGTGTTCATCCTGGTGAATTCTATGCATTGCCGCAAAGCCCGCAAATATTTAAACAATTACTGATGATCGCTGGAGTTGAACGGTATTACCAGATCGCCCGTTGTTTCCGCGATGAAGATCTACGGGCCGATCGACAACCGGAGTTTACGCAAATCGATATAGAAATGAGTTTCATGAGTCAGGAAGAGATCATGGATTTAACGGAACGCATGATCAAATACGTCGTGAAAAAAGTGAAAGGAATAGAACTGACCGAACCTTTCCCGCGCTTGACGTATGATGAAGCGATGGAGAGGTTCGGATCGGATAAGCCGGATACCCGTTTCGGGCTGGAATTACAGAATGTCTCTAAGATCGTAGCCGATTCTTCTTTTCAGGTGTTCGCCAAAGCCGTGCAAAGCGGTGGGGTCGTCAAAGCGATCAATGTAAAAGGCGCCGCTAACGATTACTCTCGGAAAAAAATCGACGAACTGACTGAATTCGTCAAAATTTACGGTGCGAAAGGTCTGGCCTGGTTGAAGGTAACCGATGAAGGTTTAACCGGACCAATCGCCAAATTCCTTTGTGATGATGAGAAAGGATCGTTACAAGAATATCTGGAAGCTGAAAATGGCGACTTGCTCTTGTTTGTGGCGGACAAAAAATCCGTGGTCAATGATGCGCTGGGAGCGCTTCGTCTGAAACTCGGGAAAGAGTTACAGTTGATCGATGAGGATCGCCTGAATTTCCTCTGGGTGATCAACTGGCCACTTCTCGAGTATGATGAGGAAGAAGGACGGTATTATGCAGCCCATCACCCGTTCACGATGCCGCAAGAACAAGATCTTCCTTTATTAGAAACGAATCCGGAACAGGTTCATGCCCAGGCATACGATATCGTTTTAAATGGTTATGAACTCGGCGGCGGTTCATTGCGGATCTTTAATCGCGAACTACAAGAACGAATGTTTAAAGCACTTGGTTTTTCTGAAGAGAAAGCTCGAGAACAGTTCGGGTTCTTACTTGACGCTCTTGAATACGGGGCGCCCCCGCATGGGGGGATCGCTATCGGTCTGGATCGTTTTGTCATGTTGCTCGCCGGAAGAACGAATCTGCGCGATACGATCGCTTTTCCGAAAACGGCTAGTGCGGCTGACCCGTTAACCAATGCCCCTAGTGAGGTAAGCGAAGAGCAGTTGGCGGAATTAAAATTGCATATCCAGTGCGATGAAAACAGGTAATGATTGCCATTTTCATTTACTTGTGAGCGATATATAAGCGTGCTATAATAAAGGTAGAAAAGAGATACCTGATGTGCCCGTCAGTTAAGACTGAGTTTTGGCCGAACACCAATAAAAAGGGAGTCCGGGAGTTTCCAGGCGGCGTAAATGCCCTTGTTCAGGGACTTACAAAGTCTGGAACAGGACACCCACCTGCCGAGAGCGGGTTCAAAACGAAGTCAAGGAAACGACGGCACAATTGGGATCTCTTTTTACGTAACGAAGAAACATGTTTTTGAGCCGATAAGGCTTGTCGAATAATCGAATGCGTTGTAAAGGAAAGGATGACCGGATACGCGGGTCATCCTTTTTTGTATACAACGATCCTTTGTTCGCTGGTTCGAGGTTTGATGATAGAAATCATGGTACAATAGGTTATATTGATAATACTTTTGCATTCTTTCATGTTGAATGGGAGGGGTTATATTGGAACATGAACCACTCGCCTACCGAATGCGACCTACCCATATCGATGAAATCGTCGGGCAGGATGAAGTAATCGGTAAGCATACCGGTTTATATAAAATGATAAAGAATGGTTATGTACCTTCCATGCTGCTTTATGGTGAACCGGGAACGGGGAAAACTTCCATCGCTTACGCTATCGCCGGAACGACAAAACTACCATTTTTCGCACTCAACGCGACGACAGCGGGTAAAAAAGATATAGAAATGGTTGTTGAAGAAACGAGGATTCAGGGTAAGGTCATCCTCTTTTTAGATGAAATACATCGCTTCAATAAAGCCCAGCAGGATTTCTTGTTACCACATGTCGAACGGGGCGATATCGTATTAATCGGTGCGACAACGGAAAATCCTTTTCACGATGTCAATCCAGCGATACGCAGTCGCTGCGGTCAGATCAAACAATTAAAACGCCTCGAACCGCAAGATCTCGCTAAACTGCTTCGCCGGGCATTACGGGATGAAAAGAAAGGCCTTGGCAAATACAGCATCATTATTTCCGATCAACAGATTGAGAATATAGCGATCGGCGCTGGAGGCGATGCCAGAAGAGCGTTAACCTTACTCGAATTAATCGTTCAGGCTTCTACTCAGAATGAACAGGGTGAGATCATCATCGAGGATGAAACGATCGCGGATTTTATTGAAGATGTCGGCGTTTATGGAGATCGCAAAGGTTCCCATTTTTACAATCTGTTGTCGGCGTTGCAAAAAAGTATTCGCGGTAGCGATGTGAATGCGGCGCTTTATTATCTCGCCCACCTTCTGGAAACGGGTGATCTTGTCGCGGTCAATCGCCGCCTCCTTGTAATCGCATACGAAGATATCGGTCTGGCGGATCCCCAGGTAGGGACCAATGTCCTGGCGGCGGTGATGGCTAGTGAACGATTAGGATTACCGGAAGCGAGAATTCCTCTCGCGGTTGCTGTCGTACAGATGTGTTTATCCACCAAATCGAATTCCGCTTATAAAGCTTTGGATCGTGCGATACAAGATATTAAAAAAGGACGGGTCGGAGAAATACCGAAGTACTTGCGGGATGCACATTATCAAGGAGCGAAGGTGCTCGGTCACGTCGGTTACAAATACCCCCACGATTTCCCGATCGGTACTTTTGGTGGCTGGGTCAATCAGGAATATCTCCCGGAAAATTTAATCGGCACTGAATATTATCAGCCCGTTTTAGCGGGAAAAGAAAGACAGCTTGGGGCCATTTATAATAAGTTGAAAGAATTTAAACGAAAAGGAGGACCGAAAGAATAAATAAAGTGGAATCGTTCGTCAAGGAAATGAAAATGTGCTATAATTCATTAGGCAAATTAGACCGGTTCGCTCTTATTACAGAATGAGAAAATTCTTTATTGATGCATATACTTTTTTCCAGAACCCTATTTACGAATCGATCGATTCGTTAAAAGAATATTTATAAGAAAGGGTGGCTGCATGCGAGTTTCTACAAAGGGCCGTTACGGACTTACGATCATGATAGAACTGGCAAAAAATTACGGGAAAGGACCGGTATCGCTCAAATCGATCGCCCGGGCAAACAACCTTTCGGAACATTATCTTGAACAAATCGTCGCCCCCCTTAGAAATGCTGGCTTTGTAAATAGTGTTCGGGGTGCCTATGGTGGATATTTACTCGTCCGGGAACCAGCAGACATTACCGCGGGAGATATTATTAAAGTCCTCGAAGGTCCAATTCAGCTTGTTGAAGGAATCGAAGACGAACTTCCTGCACAGCGCGAATTATGGATGCGTATTTCCGAAGCCATCAAAAAAGTCCTGGATGAGACGACATTGGAAGATTTGGCACGAAATGCTGATGGAGATCATGAAGTAGAAGGATATATGTACTATATTTAAATATAGTAGGGAGATTTCAATGTTTATTACCAGGTTTGTCTGACCGAAAATCGTGCATCATAATAATGATGCGGGAGCCAAAACGATCTAAAGTATAGCCTTTGGAAAAAGCAGGTGGAATAATGGAAAAAATCTATCTCGATCATGCATCAACATCCCCCATGCATCCGGATGTCATCCGGGCCATGGTTGAGTATATGGAAAATCATTTCGGTAATCCCTCAAGTATTCATGCCTTCGGACGTGAAACTCGTCGTTTAATCGATGAAGCCAGAACGACAGCCGCCCGTGCCATCCAAGCGGAATTCCAGGAAATTGTTTTCACAAGTGGAGGTACGGAAGCGAATAACCTCGCTCTTGTCGGTGTGGCCCAGGCCAATCGCGATCGCGGCAAACATATTATAACCACACAAATCGAACATCATGCGGTTTTAAAAACTTGTGAGTTTCTGGAAAAGCAAGGTTTTGAGGTCACTTATCTACCGGTAAATGAAAATGGTGTGGTTTCAGTAGGAGAACTACAGAATTCTCTTCGTGACGATACCATTTTAGTTTCCATCATGTACGCCAACAATGAAATCGGCACGGTGCAGCCCATTGCCGAGATCGGTACCATTTTATCCGATCATCCCGCTTACTTTCATACCGATGCGGTACAGGCTTTCGGTGTTATGCCATTGGATGTCCGGGAATTAGGTGTTGACCTCCTATCCGTTTCCGCTCATAAGTTTAATGGGCCGAAAGGAATAGGTTTTCTATATATTAAAGATGGAGTGCGGATTCTCCCCATCATCCACGGTGGTGACCAAGAGAGAAAACGTCGTGCGGGAACGGAAAATGTGGCGGGGATCATCGGGATGCAACAGGCTATCAAAATCAGTGTGGAAAAACGGAAACAAAATCACGATTTTTATACCAAGCTCCGCGATACATTCATCGAAACGTTAAAGGATGAGAAGATTACTTTTAAAATAAATGGCGCGGGAGAAAAAATGCTCCCTCATATTGTCAATATCCATTTTCCGGGTGTTGAAGTGGAAGCGATGCTCGTTAATTTAGATCTTGCCGGTATTGCCGCATCGAGTGGTTCAGCCTGTACGGCAGGATCCCTTGAGCCGAGCCATGTTTTGAGAGCACTTTGTGGTACGGATGCTCCAGAAATTCATGAATCGATCCGTTTTAGTTTTGGTTATGGAAACACGATTGAAGAAGTAGAGAAGGCAGCCCGTAAGACCGCAGCCATCGTCAGAAGATTATCCAGGTGAGAAAGGAGGGAGTAGTGGTGAAAGATTCACAAAATATTCGAGTCGTTGTTGGTATGAGTGGTGGGGTCGATTCATCGGTCACCGCTTATTTATTGAAACAACAGGGTTATGAAGTGATCGGAATCTTCATGAAAAACTGGGATGATACGGATGAATTCGGCGTTTGTACAGCCACCCAGGATTATGAAGATGTGATTCGCGTTTGCAATCAAATCGGCATCCCATACTATGCGGTGAACTTCGAAAAAGAGTACTGGGATAAAGTATTTACTTATTTTTTAGATGAATATAAAAATGGACGGACACCGAATCCCGATATCGTATGTAATAAGGAAATTAAATTTAAGGCATTTCTCGATCATGCTATGAAATTGGGGGCGGATTATATCGCTACCGGTCATTATGCACGGGTGGAAGAAGTCGATGGTGAGATCAAATTATTACGCGGAAAAGACCGAAACAAAGACCAGACTTACTTTTTGAATCAATTAACGCAGGAACAATTGCGAAAGGTGATGTTCCCCCTCGGTGAGTATACAAAAGAAGAAGTTCGGGAAATCGCCAAGAAAGCCGGTCTTGCTACCGCTGATAAGAAAGATAGTACAGGAATTTGCTTTATCGGCGAACGGAATTTTAAAGAATTTTTAAGCAATTATTTACCCGCTCAGCCCGGTCGAATGGAAACATTAGCCGGTGAAGTAAAAGGGAAGCATGATGGTCTCATGTATTACACGATCGGCCAGCGTCATGGTCTAGGGATCGGTGGTCCTGGTGAACCGTGGTTCGTTTGTGGGAAAGATTTAGAGCGAAACGTTTTATACGTTTGCCAGGGATACCACAATGATGCCCTTTATTCTGATGGTCTTGTTGCCACCAACGTGAATTGGATTTCTGAACGGGATAAACCGAAATCATTCCATTGCACGGCGAAATTCCGGTACCGCCAGCCCGACCAGGGGGTCACGGTAACGATTTTGGGAGACGGTCGAGTGCGTGTTGATTTTGATGAACCGGTCCGTGCGATCACGCCGGGGCAGGCGGTTGTCTTTTATAGTGGTGAAGAATGTCTTGGAGGCGGAACGATTGATATCGTTTTGAAGAACGGTCAACAGCTGGCATATGTCGGGTAATGGAAGGATCACATCTTTCGCTGGGATGCCAGGGAAAATGTGATCCTTCTGCCATTTATAGCCGAATTTATATATTATATAATGATAGTTGATACGTGATGCAATAATATTGGAGGGTTCATTGGTGACCGGGACTGACGACCGTTTTATAAAAGGAAAGATTATCACAACGATTTTTCATAATGAGGAAAATTTATATACTGTGGTACGGGTACGTGTGGAAGAAACGAACACGGATTTTTCGGCAAAAGAGATCGTGATCACCGGTTACTTCCCAAAAATGTATGAAGAAGAACTGTACATATTTTACGGGGATTTTCAGGAACACCCCCGATACGGTCTGCAATTTAATGCTACCCATTACCGGAAAGAAATTCCCAATACCCGGGAAGGGGTCATTCAGTATTTAGCCGGCGATTTATTTAAGGGGATCGGTAAGAAAACCGCAGAGATCATCGTCGCTACCCTGGGGGAAAATGCAATTTCCCGGATTCTGGAAGATCCTTCTGTACTGGAACAGGTGCCGAAACTGTCAAAGAAAAAAGCCGAGCAATTATATGAAACTTTACAGGAACATCAAGGCTTGGAAAAGATCATCATCACCTTGAACGGATATGGTTTCGGTCCGCAGTTAGCCATGCGGATTTATCAAACCTACCGTGATGAAACTTTATCTGTCATCGAATCCAATCCGTATCAATTGGTAGAGGACGTAGAGGGAATCGGATTTGCCCGGGCGGACGAATTGGGGGCCAAACTTGGCATTACCGGAAAACATCCTGATCGGTTAAAGGCCGCTTCCCTCTATACTTTACAACAAATATGCCTCCAAGAAGGACATGCCTATTTGGAACGCGAGCTGCTCATTCAACAAATAAAAAAACTTCTAGAAGCAAACCGACCCGAAGAGATAGCACCGGAAGAAATTGAGCACATTCTTTTGCAATTGGAAGAAGAAGGAAAAATAATCGCTGAAGGTGAACGGATCTATCTTCCTTCTTTATATTTTGCCGAGATTGGTGTCGTTTCCAATATTAAACGGCTCTTACGGCAAGACCTGGATCACTTGCAGTTTCCGGAAAGTGAAATTCTTCTCGCCCTCGGGGAAGTTGAGGATGAGTTGGGGATTGAATATGCCCCGACGCAACGGGAAGCGATCAAAAAAGCGATTACCTCACCGATGTTGATTCTTACCGGAGGTCCGGGGACGGGAAAAACCACGGTTATAAAAGGAATCGTGGAAGTTTACAGTCGGTTACACGGCTATTCTTTGAATCCTAAAGATTATAAAGATGAACCTTTTCCGTTTGTTCTAGTAGCCCCGACGGGTAGGGCGGCTAAACGGATGAGCGAGTCCACTGGCTTGCCGGCATTAACGATTCATCGATTGCTGGGCTGGACGGGGGCGGACTTTTTCGAATTTGATGAAGACAACCGCATCCCCGGCAAAATGATCATTATCGATGAAATGTCGATGGTCGATGTTTGGCTAGCGAACCATCTTCTAAAAGCATTACCGGATGATATTCAGGTGGTCATGGTAGGGGATGAGGATCAGCTCCCCTCTGTCGGTCCTGGTCAAGTTTTAAAGGATTTATTGGATTCCGAACTGATTCCGACGGTCCGCTTAACGGATATTTTCCGCCAGGAAGATGGTTCGACGATCATCGATCTCGCCCATTCTATCAAAAAAGGGATGATTCCCGAAGATTTAACCGTCCAGCAAAAAGACCGCTCGTTCATTCCTTGTTCGGCTGCGCAAGTTCCGCATGTGGTCAAACGAATTGTCGAATCGGCCGTCCGGAAAGGCGGCTACACGAAAAGGGATATTCAGGTTCTCGCGCCGATGTACCGGGGACAGGCGGGGATCAATAATCTGAACCAAATCCTTCAGGAAGTGTTCAATGACAATAGTAATGGAAAAAAAAGGGAATTGCGTTTTGGTGATGTCACCTATCGTGTGGGTGATAAAGTCCTGCAGCTTGTCAATCAGCCGGATAAAAATATTTTTAACGGCGATATCGGTGAGATCAGCGCCATCATTTATGCTAAAGAAAATGAAGATAATCAAGATCAACTTTTCGTCACTTTTGAGGAAACGGAGGTCATGTATACCCGCCAGGATCTTCAACAGATTACCCTCGCATACTGCTGTAGCATCCATAAATCACAAGGAAGTGAATTTCCCGTAGTGATCCTTCCTGTGGTGAAGAGTTATTATCGGATGTTACGGCGGAATTTAATCTATACCGCCATCACCCGCAGCAAGGATAAATTGATCCTCTGCGGCGAGGTGAGCGCCTTTGAATTGGCGGTCCAACGGGAAAATGAGGACATCCGCAAGACGACTTTAAAAGACCGGTTGCTCCATGCCCTCGGTGATGCGAAGGTTCTCCAAAATAGCCGGGATTTTGCGGAAGAAAAAACGAGCGACATCCGGGAGGAAGAGACGTCCGAAGAATCTTATGAAGAACGGTTGATGAAAATCGATCCCATGATCGGTATGGGAGATTTAACCCCATATGATTTCATGGAGGAAGAGCTCATAGAAGAAAGTCAGGTTGATTGATTGAAGGGCGAATAAGGAATGGCGATTTGGGCAATAATGTAGGAAAAACATGGAGGAGGTTATTCTTTGCCGTTCGCCTGTCCAAATTGCCATAGAAAGGATATTGGTAAGATCGGTGTGAACCAATATTATTGCTGGAATTGTTTTATCGAACTTACGGTCACCAATGGCATGATTTATACCCATCAAGTAGAAGAGGACGGAACCCTTTCTTCATTAGATGATTTATTTTCCGAAGAAGAGCGCCGCTACCACGCTTGATCTAAAAGGAGAATTAAAAGGCGATCCACAGAAGGGTTGCTTTTTTATGTATAAAACGGGACGAACATCCAACCCTAATCAAGAAGGGGAGTGGGTCGCCGTTGAATATCAAGATGAAATGGGTGTATCGCCTCGGATTCCTCCTGTTATTCTTAATCGTTTTGTTTATCCTTTTAAAATTAAAACCTTTTTGGGGTCCATTACTTGATATTGTGGGCCATGTTTCATTACCGTTTCTTACCGGAGCCTTTATCGCTTATCTTTTACATCCCTTGGTCGTATCTTTATATGAAAACGGTCTACCTAAATGGCTATCTCTTTTCATCATTTATCTACTATTTTTCGGTGGTTTGGGTTTTCTCGTGTATAAGGGTACCCCCCTTTTTATCATGCAATTACGGGATTTATCGGACAATATCCCGCTGTTTTTACAGGAGTGGAATCGTTTCTCAGAACGAATTAAAAAGCATACGGCACATTGGCCGATCCCTGTGGAGGAATATCTCAATCAATTTATAGTAAGGATCGATTCGTCAGTTTCCGGTTTCGTTAAACGATTGCCCGATCAAATGTTTCACCTGTTTGATTGGCTGATCTTTATCGTACTTATTCCGATCATCGCCTTTTATATGATAAAAGATGGGGATTACTTGCGTGAGGTTTTTTGGGAGCTGGTGCCGGTAAGGTGGCGCCGGCAGCTGCGGATATTTTTGCAGAATATCGATGAACAGCTCGGAGGATACATTCGCGGCCAATTGTTGCTCTGTTTAATCGTCGGTTTTTTTTCCACATTGCTATTCCGTCTCATCGATATAAAATATCCCTTGCTTCTAGGGATCATCATCGGTGTTACGAACGTGATCCCTTATTTTGGACCGATCATCGGTGCGATTCCCGCCTGTCTGGTGGCACTAACGGTATCCGTGAACAAGACTTTGCTTGTTGTTCTCATCATACTGGCGCTCCAATTTCTTGACGGGAATATTTTATCCCCGTTTATATTAGGAAAGAGCCTACGCATGCATCCTTTATTGATTATCCTCGCGATTTTAATCGGTGGTGAGCTTTTCGGGGTGGTCGGATTAATAGTAGCCGTACCCATCGTCGCGATCAGTAAAACCGCCTTTCAGCAGGCCATTCTGCAATTTCATAGTCGTGAAAACAGGGAATAAAAACGATTTTTTCTAGCCCGATCGATTAACAAAATACCCTTTTGTGTAAGACTTTCATGAAGAACCATCATTTGACAAATCGAAAAAAGCTTCTTATAATTTATTAGTAAAATTAAATGATGGCGAACACGATGATGGAAAAAGTATGCTATCTGGAGTATCAAAGAGAGGTCATCCCGTGGCTGAAAGGAGACCATACAAAGGATAGCAGAAAGCCATTCCGGAGTGCAGCTAATCCCTGCCGCCGAATCCAGCGTTATGGAAACGAGTGATGGATGCGAATGTTGCGTCCATAAACAGGGTGGTACCGCGGAACTCTTCGTCCCTGCTCAAGGGATGAAGAGTTTTTTGTTTGAATTCATTGGATTTGAGGAGGTTGGTCGATATGAAACGATTGAGTAGTAGCGAAATTCGTCGCATGTTTTTGGATTTCTTTGCGGAAAAAGGACATTCTGTTGAACCAAGTGCATCTTTAATTCCTGTTGACGATCCTTCTTTGCTTTGGATCAATAGCGGTGTAGCGGCGTTAAAAAAATATTTTGATGGTCGCCTGAAACCGGATAATCCGCGGATCACGAACGTACAGAAATCCATACGCACAAACGATATCGAAAATGTGGGAAAAACCGCCCGCCACCATACATTTTTCGAAATGATGGGCAATTTTTCCATCGGCGATTATTTTAAAGAAGAGGCGATACTCTGGGCGTGGGAGTTTTTAACGAGTCCGGATTGGATCGGTTTAGAACCGGAAAAAATCTCGGTAACAGTCCATCCAGAAGATGAAGAGGCGTTTGAAATTTGGCATAAAAAAGTCGGTCTACCTAAAGAACGGATCATTCGCCTGGAAGGAAACTTCTGGGATATCGGCGAAGGTCCGAGCGGTCCGAATTCAGAAATCTTCTATGACCGTGGCCCGGAATTCGGTGATGACCCGAATGATCCGGAACTTTATCCGGGTGGGGAAAATGATCGTTATTTAGAAGTTTGGAATCTCGTTTTTTCCCAGTTCAACCATAACCCGGATGGAACCTATACTCCCCTACCGAGCAAAAATATTGATACTGGAATGGGGTTGGAAAGGATCACATCGATTTTGCAAAATGGTCGAACCAATTTCGATACCGATTTATTTTTACCGATCATTCGCAAAATCGAAGAAATTGCCGGTGAAGCCTACGGAGAGACGGAAGAAAAGGACGTTGCTTTTAAAGTGATTGCTGATCACATCCGTTCTGTAGCCTTTGCCGTTGGTGATGGGGCGCTTCCGGGGAATGAAGGCCGTGGTTATGTTTTGCGGCGCCTGTTACGCCGTGCGCTAAGATACGGAAAACGGTTGAATATCAATCGGCCTTTCATGTACGAACTCGTTCCTGTCGTCGGTGAAATCATGGCGGATTTTTATCCTGAAGTCATGGAAAAAGCAAAATTCATTCAACGGGTGATTAAAACCGAAGAAGAACGCTTCCATGAGACCTTGCATGAAGGTCTTGCGATCCTTGCTTCCGTGATCGAAAAAGCGAAACGAGAAAACAAACGGGTGATCTCCGGTGAAGATGCATTCCGCCTTTATGACACGTACGGTTTCCCGCTCGAACTGACGGAAGAATATGCGCAAGATGAAGGTATGGAGGTCGATCAAGCCGGTTTTGAACGGGAAATGGAAAAACAAAGGGAGCGTGCCCGTAAAGCCCGTGAGGATGTGGATTCGATGCAGGTTCAAGGAGGAGATCTCGGTAAAGTTACCGTGGAAAGTGAATTTGTCGGTTACGATACGTTAGAAACGGACTCCCGCGTTCTCGCCATGTTTAAGGACGGATATTTGATTGATGTAGCCCATACCGGTGACGAAGTTGAGCTTATTTTGGACAAAACTCCATTTTACGCGGAAAGCGGTGGGCAAGTTGCCGATCGGGGCACCTTGACGGCTGATGGACTTAAGGTATCTGTTCTCGATGTACAGAAGGCACCAAATAAACAGAATCTACACCGGGTGGTTATTGAAGAAGGAACTTTAAAAACAAATGATGAAGTCCATGCTCGCGTATTTGCCAAAGAACGTTTGCATACGACGAGAAACCATACGGCGACTCATCTATTGCATCAAGCGTTGAAAGATGTCCTCGGCGAACATGTCAATCAGGCTGGTTCCCTCGTCGCTCCTGATCGCTTACGTTTTGACTTTTCACATTTCGGTCAGGTAACAGAGGAAGAATTGGAGAGAATTGAAAAAATCGTTAACGATAAAATCTGGTCCAGTTTACCGGTGACGATTGATTATAAACCCCTGGAAGAAGCAAAAGCGATGGGAGCGATCGCATTATTCGGTGAAAAATACGAAGACATCGTGCGGGTCGTCAACATCGATGGATACTCCATCGAATTATGTGGTGGCTGTCATGTGCCCAATACATCTGCGATCGGACTCTTTGTGATCGTCTCGGAAACGGGGATTGGCGCAGGGACACGTCGTATTGAAGCATTAACCGGAGAAAAGGCTTATGAATATTTGTTGGAACGAATGTCAATATTGAAAGAAGCCGCAACCAAATTAAAAGCAACGATCCAGGATGTTCCGAAACGGATCGATGCCCTATATCAAGAGATCAAGGATCTACAGCGAGAAAATGAATCGTTAAAGGCCAAGCTCGGACATTTAGAGGCTGGAGAGCTATTAAATAAAGTAACAGAGATCAACGGCGTCAAAGTCCTTTCGAGCAAAGTCCAGGTTGCTGAGCCGGGACATTTGCGGAACTTGCTTGATGAATTGAAACAAAAGATCGGCTCCGGTGTCATCCTTCTCGGTACGGTAACCAACGATAAGGTTCAGCTGATCGCCGGTGTTACAAAAGATTTAACGGATAAATTCCATGCTGGAAAACTCGTTAAAGAAGCCGCGAAAATTTGCGGTGGCGGTGGTGGTGGCCGTCCGGATATGGCGCAAGCCGGCGGTAAAAATCCGGGTAAACTCGACGAGGCGCTGGAATATGCGAAGGATTGGGTGAAAACTGTTTCCTAATTCGAAGTAAGTGGTGTACAATAAATATATAAAAAGACAGGATGTCTCATGGATATCGGAGGTGATTCCCTTTGGGTTCGATGGATCAGACGATGAAGTTTCATTTTCCCGAGGATTCGCTAGAAAGAGAAGTAAAAGATGTCATTTTTGCGGTTTACGAAGCCCTTGAAGAAAAAGGCTATAATCCGATCAATCAGATCGTCGGCTATCTTTTATCAGGTGATCCTGCCTATATTCCGCGCCATAAAGATGCCCGGAACATCATCCGTAAACTGGAGCGCGACGAGATCATCGAGGAACTGGTGAAATATTATCTGACAACCCAGCGTGGCGATCGGTAGATGCGCATTTTGGGGCTGGATGTCGGTGCGAAAACGGTCGGAGTGGCCATCAGTGATGAGCTGGGATGGACGGCCCAGGGGATAACAACCATCGCCATCGATGAAGAGACCGGAGACTTCGGGATGGATGAACTGGAAAAGATCATAAAACAGTACGAAGTAGAAAAAATCGTTGTCGGTTTGCCGAAGAACATGAATGGCACGATCGGACCACGAGGTGAAGCGAGTTTGCGCTTTGCCGACATGCTTCGGGAGCGCTTCTTGCTGCCGGTCGTGATGTGGGATGAACGTTTATCAACAATGGCAGCAGAGCGCATTCTCCTCGAAGCGGATTTAAGTCGAAGAAAAAGAAAAAAAGTGGTTGATAAAATGGCGGCGGTAATGATTCTTCAGGGATATCTTGACAGCCAAAATTGATATTCACAAAAATTGCCGGTATAAAAACAAACAAGAAAGATTAAAATGGTTGTGACGGAACCATAGAGTTTGGAGGGTACGCTAATGGAACATGGTGATAACTGGATTACCGTCATCGATGAGGATGGAAACGAAGAACTATATGAAATTTTATTCACTTTCGAATCGGAAGAGTTTGGTAAATCATACGTATTGTATTATCCGGCCAGCGCGGAAGAAGATGAAAATGGCGAAATTGAAGTTTTGGCGGCCAGCTTCACGCCTGGTGAAGATGAAGGCGAATTAAAACCGATTGAAACTGAAGAAGAATGGGACTTGGTTGAGGAAATGTTGAACACGTTTTTAGCCGAAGAGGAAGATGAATAAGATCGTTGATGAATAAAAACGGACCGGATGGTCCGTTTTTATATTGATTATTTAGTCGATTTGTCGTATTTTGATATGGTAAAGTATAATGTGGTGGAAAGCGCTTAAGCACCTTTCCTGTCGTTTTAAGGAGGATCCAGATGACCGATCATGAAGATAAACGAAAGAAACTGAAGTTGGAGAATGAGCAAAAATTATGGGAACGTGCTGAGGAGGCTTCTCTCGTCCGGAAAATCGTCCTCGTGATCACACTTCTTGTCCTTATAATCGGCGGCGGGATGTTAGTTGGGGGATTTCTCTACATACGCTCTGCCCTGCAACCGGTCGATCCAGAAAGTGATGAAGAGATCGTGGTGGAAATTCCCATGGGTAGTGGGGTTTCTAAAATCGCGAGCATACTCGAGGAAAATAAGGTTATCAAAGATGATCTCGTTTTTAAATATTATGTCCGTTTTAAAAACGAAACAGGATTTCAAGCGGGAACCTATCAATTTACTCCGTCTATGACCCTGGATGAAATCATCAGCATACTAAAAACGGGGAAAGTTCACGAAGATGCTGCACTCGTGATCACGATTCCAGAGGGGATTTGGCTGAAAGATATCGCTAAAATTATCGCTGACCATCTGGAGATATCCCAGGATGAGGTTTTTCAAACGTTAAACGATCCAGATTTTATCGCGGAAATGATGGAGATGTTCCCGGACCTTTTAACGGAAGAAATTTTACAAGAAAATATCAAATATCCGCTCGAAGGGTATTTGTTCCCGGCCACATATTCCTACACGGAAGAAAAACCGAGTATTAAAGAAATCGTCATACCGATGTTAGAAAAGACACAGGAAGTGATTGGTAAATACCGCAGTGATCTTAACGCACGGGAAATGACGGTTCATGAATTGCTCACCCTGGCATCCCTTATTGAGGAAGAGGCTGTCACCGAGGAAGACCGCCGGATGATATCTAGTGTATTTTATAATCGGATGGAAATCGGCATGCCTTTACAAACGGATCCTACGGTCATTTATGCTATGGGGGAACACCGGGAACGCCTGTACTATAAAGATTACGAGATCGATGATCCATATAATACTTATAAGATCTCAAATCTTCCCCCCGGACCGATCGCCAATCCAGGCGAAATCTCGATTGAGGCTGCTCTTTATCCGGCTTCCACGGATTACCTGTTTTTCCTGGCGACGCGGGAAGGTGAAGTGCTCTTTTCGGAAACATTGGAAGAACATAATCAAAAAATCAAGGAGCATATTAGCCAGCAATAAAACTTTTGTAAAAAGAGCGTGTAAAATATTTTTTTTATGTTATAATAACGAAAGTAAATTTCTATTCCTGAAGGGTCATTTTCAGGGAGTTGCCCGCAAGGAAAACTCCCTGGCAATGGCACTTTTCTTTTATGCAAGTTTATAATAAAAATTATCGTGAAAGAACTGGCAGGGATACAGTGCCGGGTATTTTTTTTATGAAATGGTTTTCTGTTTTGTAGTGAGACCTTACCTGGAGCGGAGATTCTGTAGACCATTCGCCATCGCCATGTTCCATTTTTTGCAGCATACGTCCGCTTTTTATCAATTACAGGAAGATTCGTAATGCTTGCTTGTTGAAAAGGAAAGGAGTACTCTTATGCAACGAAGGCCAGTGTTGATCGGTGTAGCCGGTGGGACTGGTTCCGGAAAAACGAGCGTGACTAAAGCGATCAGTGAAAAATTGGGCAAAGACTCCATTTTGATTATTGAACAGGATGCTTATTATAAAGATCAAAGCGATAAATCGTTTGAAGAACGGCTGAAAACGAATTACGATCATCCGTTAGCCTTTGATACCGATTTGTTGATAGAGCATCTTAATAAATTGTTGCGGTATGAACCGATCGATAAACCGGTGTATGACTATAAGAGGCATACCCGTTCCAAAGAGGTGATCCGTCTCGAACCGAAGGAAGTGATTATTCTCGAAGGTATCCTCGTTTTAGAGGACGAGCGGTTACGGAATTTAATGGACATTAAAGTATACGTGGATACCGATGCGGATATTCGTATCATCAGACGTATTGTTCGCGATACTCGGGAACGTGGTAGGACGCTCGAGTCAGTGATCGATCAATACATCAACGTAGTAAGACCGATGCACAATCAATTTGTCGAACCGACGAAGCGCTATGCCGATATAATCATTCCCGAAGGAGGGCATAATACGGTTGCGATCGATCTGATGGTTACGAAAATCAAATCCATCCTGGAAACGAAATCGAAGCTAAGAGGAAAAAGAGAAAATCTTGCATAAAAGACAAATCTCTCATAATATATATAACCAATATATATAACCAATATATATAACCAATCTATTTACGATTAAGCTTGAATAATATATGAAAAAATGAAAACGGATTATTCTGGAGGAGGAAGTATTGATGGTTGAAAAACAATATCCGATGACTAGAGAAGGTAAAGAAAAATTAGAAGAACTGAAAACCGTTAAACGGAGAGAAGTTGTTGAACGGATCAAAAATGCACGTAGTTTTGGCGATTTATCGGAAAACTCCGAGTACGATTCAGCGAAAGAAGAACAGGCTTTCGTTGAAGGAAGAATCGCCATGATCGAAAAGATGTTACGTAATGCGGTGATCATCGAGGATGACGAAAATAACGATATCGTCACCCTCGGAAAATCGGTAACATTTATCGAATTACCCGACGGTGAAGAGGAAACGTACACGATCGTCGGTAGTGCCGAGTCCGATCCTTTTGAAGGGAAGATCTCGAACGATTCTCCGATCGCAAAAAGTCTTCTCGGGAAAAAGGTTGGCGATGAAGTAACGGTTCAAACACCTGGCGGAGAAATTAACGTGAAAATTATCGCGATTAATTAAACGGTTATCACGTTTTTATTCTTTTATAAAAAATCAGTCACCCTTTCCAGGGTGGCTTTATTTTTTACGTTCTATTGTGCTTCGTAGCGCGATTAAGGATCGAAATATTGAAAATCGTTGGTTAAATTTCTTGTTTAGCGGCCATATTGGTAATGGTGATCCTTATGGATAAACGATTGCGTTTATTGGCCATTATCCTATTAGGAATGATTTTTTTGCTTCTGGCCAGGCTCGTGCAAATTCAATTGATCGATACAGAGCATTTCTCGGCAAGAAATATAAATCTTTTGCAAGAAAGCGTGCGCCAACGATCGCAAGAGATGATCATCGATCATGGCCGGGGAAAGTTTTATGACCGGAACGGTCTTTCATTAACGGAAGAAACCCGACCGTCGTTAATCCTGTTTCCATTTTTAAAACATGTAGATTTTGATATAGAGATATTAGCGGAAATTTTAGGGGAGGACGTCGGAGCATTAGAAAAAGCGATCGAAGAAAGTAAAGAACCGTTTGTATACGGAGATCCGGAACCTTTACAATTAACCCCACAACAGGTGGAAGAAATTAATCGCTTGCGAATCCCCGGTGTCTTCGCGGTCACCAAATCATTCCCCCGCGAGCAAACACTGGCCGGGCAATTGATCGGTATCGTTGGTGAAAACCCCGAATTGTTGAAAAAGCGCTATCCGGATAAAAAATTACCGATTGACACGCTCATCGGTATTACAGGATTGCAAAAAAGTTTTGATGAATTCCTGCTTCAGGAAGAGCAGGCGAAATTGATTTATCATGTTGATGGTAGAGGTGGTCCGCTTTTCGGCATCGATGTGAAATATGTGGAACCCGCCAACCCCTTTTATCCAGTGCGAATTAAAACAACTCTCGATTACTATATTCAACAAGAGGCGGAAAGAATCGTTGATGCGCATGGAATGGAAAAGGGTGGGCTCGTGCTCCTGGATATCGAGGCGAATTCCATTCTTGCACTTGTTTCGCGACCGCATTTAAATCTCGCTGACCCCTTCGCGAATGATAGTGCGAAAAATTTCATGTTGACCGCAGAGATTCCCGGTTCCATCTTTAAAACTGTGATCGCCGCGGCAGCCCTGGAACAAGATCTCGTTGAAGGGAATAGGCGCTTCAATTGCGATCGAACGATCACCGGTGAACCGGAACCGCGGGCGCTTGGTGAACTTGATTTAATGACCAGTTTTGCCGTTAGCTGTAACAATACTTTCGGAACCTTAGCGAAGGAATTGAGCATGATCGATCCCGGCTTGATCGAACGATATGCAGAGAAACTCGGTCTTTTACAACCGGTCGGTTGGCGGGGAAATATTTTCCACATGCAAGACTTCCGACAACTTGCCGATGAAGAGTCTGGGAAAATTTTTCACGATGATACGGAGCGTAAAGATTTGAATTATGTTGCGTTAACAGGAATCGGTCAACATAACGTACGCCTGACGCCACGTGCGGTCGCTAATATGAGGGCGACGATCGCTCGTGGTGGTGACAAGTACTCGGTACGGACCGTTGAAAAGATCGAATACAAAGACGGCAGTGAGTTTATCACATTTCCGATGAAAAAATTAGACGGTGACCGGCTTTCCCCGTATGCGACGATGAAATTGCAGCAATTGTTAAGGGAAGTCGTGAAACATGAGGCGGGGACCGGACAGGGGCTAAATGATCTACCATTTTCTGTTGCGGGAAAATCAGGTACTGCGGAAACACATATTTTTGTAGGAGAAAAGCAGCTTGTAAATAAATGGTTTGCCGGTTATTTCCCGTTTGAACAACCAAAATACGCTCTCGTAATTGTGAATTTGGATGTATTTTCCAGTGAAGGAAGTGTTATCCCCATTTATAAAGATATGGTAAACTATTTATATCATCTCGACCAGGGGAAAAACTACGAGAAAAATAGCCCTTAAAAGATAAATTCATTAGCAAGTTGTAAGAGGGAGGAGAAACGATGGCGCGACACGATGATTACCAGCCTTTTCGTCGGTCCCGTTCGGAAATTCATCGCCGCGAACGCAGGAAAAATTTTATTTTAAACCTGTTAATCGTGATCGTTTTTTCACTCATCGTGATCGTAGGTTGGAATCTCTTATTTGGACATAAAGATGAAACAAAGGAGACCACCGGCGAACCGGAAACAGAAGAAATTCTCGATGAAGGAAAAGATTCAGAGACCGAAAGCGACGGGAAGGAAGAAGCAAATAAGGACAAAGAAGATGACATAAGTAGTACTCGTACAAGCGAGGAGGAAACCGCCGGGGAAGATCAGTCCATGCCGGAAGAGGAAAGTGCTGAAGAAAGAGACGGAGAAGAGATCGTGATTGAAGAAAGCGATGATCCGAATGTGATTAAAACAGTTATCAATCCGGCATGGCAACCGGTGGGGACGGTACAAACGGGAGAACATGTAACCCAGTACGATAAAAATTCTGTCGATTGGCAGGAGATGGTTAGGGCCATTTCCTATGCGACCGGCTTGCCCGAAGAGGAGATGATCATCTGGTTTATCGGTAGAGGGGAAGTGCCGAATAAGGATGCCATCGGGACCGTCAGCACACGGGATCAAAGTAAAACGTATCGTGTCTACATTGAATGGGTCGATGGTCAAGGCTGGAAACCGGTTAAAATGGAATATTTACGAGAAAATGATAAGGCGAATTAGAATAGAGGTTGATGGATGACATGAAAATTGCGATTATTGGAGCCATGGATGAAGAAGTAGCTTTGTTAAAAAAAAATATTTCCGGGGTAAGCGAGGAAAGGCGGGCCAATATGAAACTTTTCATCGGAAAAATGTTCGAACACGAGGTGATTCTTTTAAAATCGGGAATCGGCAAGGTGAACGCTGCGCTTGCGACAGCAATCGCCATCGAGCGTTTCCAGCCGGACCTATTAATCAATACAGGATCGGCTGGAGGTCTCAATCAGAACTTATCCGTTGGGGATATCGTTGTCTCGACAGAAGTACGCCATCATGATGTGGACGCTACAGCATTCGGTTACGAGTACGGCCAAGTACCGCAAATGCCCGCAGCTTTCATAGCCGACCAGAAACTCGTTGATTTAGCCTATCGCTGTGCTGAAGAAATCCCCGGTGTAAAAACCGTGAAGGGTTTGATCGCCACCGGAGATTCGTTCATGAGTGATCCCCGAAAAGTTGCCCGGGTAAGTGAGAACTTTCATGATGTAGCGGCGGTCGAAATGGAAGGGGCGGCGATCGCACAAGTTGCCTACCAATACGGAATTCCTTTTGTCGTAATCCGGTCTTTATCCGATATCGCCGGGAAAGATTCGGCACGATCGTTTGAAGAATTTTTACAAACAGCCGCCGAAAATAGCGCCACGTTGATCATGAAAATGCTTGAAAGGATGTAGTGCCGTTTCTAATAATTACATTTTCCCTGACCTTTGCAATCTGATAATCTAGTAATACATGAAATTGATCTAGAGGGCGGTTTCAGATGAAGCAAACACGAGAGAAAATCGATGATTATCATAACTTTTCTACAGTTCTCGTCGCCATTTCCGTTTTCTTTTATTTGGGATTGATGTTTACCGGAGATGGCAAAACTCCGGAACAGATTTTCTTGCTGTTATGTACTGCCTATGTATTTCTGCGGTTTGCGTTTATCTTCCGGATTTATTCACTAAATTTATTCGCTAAAATTTTGCAGGACGATTAGAGGCTGGGACAAAACTAGCTTCAAATAGTGAGACAGGAGAATTTGAGTTACC
>CALKAK010000097.1 GCA_937983015.1 uncultured Bacillaceae bacterium
TATAACGCTCTAAGCGGTTTTCGCCTAGGGCGTTTTTTAATGGAATTTTTTCATGAGGATTAATATATCGGTGGCAGATCAGAAAACAGGTCCTGTACACTTGCTAATGACATTAATTGTTGATCGTTCGCCATCTCTAGACCGGAAATAGGTTCCAAAGTCCCAGCCGTCATTTCCGCCAGTGCTTTTCGAAGCGAAATCACCCGCCTGGATGAAGTTTGCAAACTGATGATTTCACCATGCATGTTCCGATCAACCGCTACAATTTTTTCCAATCTTTTCACCCCAAACGATACTTTGTTTCTAGTGTACCCGGGCTCTCTTCTTCTAAACAAAGATTTTTCATAAATGAAGGTGTTATCCGTGCGAAAGCTTTCTGCAAAACGACATTGAATGATTTGAATTACTGTGTGTTCAAAACTGCGAGAAGATATTTTGTTTTTTGTGGAAGATCTTGTAAGGTTGTTTTTTTCAAATAGATTAAAAATTGATAACAAAACTATAAAACCCACTTTCTATGAAAAATTTCCCTGTATAATAGAATTGGTAAAAGGACGTTGCACGAGTAGAAAGAAGGTGATTCTTATTTGAAATGGTGGATTAAGAAATTTTTTGTGACATTTGTAACGATCCTCACCTTTGGTACGATCACACCTTTCCAGCCCCCTGTTGAAACGCACCCGCCAGTTGATCGGTCTGATAAAGACGGTGCTTATGAAACGAAACAGGTAGAAGAAGAGAAAGCGACCACTCCTACAGAAATATCCCCAACCGTTTATCCACTCTCCCAAAGGGAAAAATTTTTACAGGATGCCTTGCAGCGGGGCAAAGAGCAAGCGATGATCAAATTCGGTAGTAAAATCGGACCGGTAATCGCCGATGAGTTTCAAAATGTGATTTTACCGAAAATCGAGAAAGCGTTAGCGGAAGTGACGGAGCAATTTCCTGAAGAAGACCTTTCATATTTGACCATTTCTGAAATTCCCAGTGGCGGTCGCGGTGAAAAAATTTTTCATATTTACAATGAAAAAACCGGAAAGGATATCATCCGCTTTCATGTTCGCCGGGATTTACGCCCACAGGAAGGGTACTGGTTTAACTTCCATTACCACACATATCATGATCATTTCGAGAAGCATTATTTATTAGGCGAAATATTTTGGGATAAAAATACCCCGCCGAGATGGATGAGTTAAGCGTTTACGGAGAAGGGCAGGCAGGCCCTTCCTTTTTTATAACGATATTTAGTA
>CALKAK010000098.1 GCA_937983015.1 uncultured Bacillaceae bacterium
TACCAGGTTCCTCCGGTCGTTCGGTGTCATCGGTGCCATCCACAGGTTCATCCTCCTGGGGTATATCCCCATGTTGTTCATCCCCCTGGGGATCATCGTCGGCCGGTTCTTCGTTGTGATCGGAGCTTTCCTCGCTATTATTGTTTTCATCCCCAGGATTATCTGGCTGTTCTTCATCCTCATCAGGAGGCGATGGATTATCGGGAATATCCTCTAGGAATGAGGTCGTATCGAGTTCCACCGACACCGGTTCACTGGTTTCTGTATCGAGTATGGCGATTACCGTGAATACGTAACGATGACCGGGGAGAACCTGTTCAACCTTCAATCCTTTATTCGCAGTAGTTGCTAATGAATGTTCTTTCCCGTCATCAATTGCCACACGAACCTCAAATTGGATATCTTCAACATCCGGGTAATCCCAGGTTAATGTAGCGACTTCTTGTTCTTTGTTATAATCGACCTGTAAGTTTTTCACAGCGGGAAGCTGATCAAAATCATGAGCAACTTTTGTAGGTTCTGTTCCCTTAACAAAGTATTCGTACACGATATTGCTTTCTGGAGTAAATGGACTCGGAAGTTCAGGTGGATTGGACCCTTTGACAACCCCGACGCGAACGACGCTATCAGGTTGTTTAAAGTTCGGAACATCTTTTCCTTTATGAACTTCGATCATCAAATGTTTAAATATTTCCGCAGGGAGTCGTTTATCAGCCGGATATTTTTTCTGATCATTACCAACCCAGACCGCGGTTGTATATAAAGGGGAATAACCGACGAACCAGGAGTCAGGAGAGTCATTGTCTTTGAGTCCCCATTTTTCAATTTCAACCTCCAAGTAGTTCGTCGTTCCGGTTTTGGCGGCGATCGGTACACCGGGTACGGCACCACGAGTTCCGGTACCGTATTGGACGACAGACCGCATCATATCGGTTACCATGAAGGCGGTATAATCACTCATCGCCACCTCTGCTTTAGGTTTCAAATCGATTTCCGTTACACCATCGGCGAGGACTATTTTCCGTAATACATGGGGTTTATTGTAAATTCCACCGTTTCCAAAGGCGCTAAATGCCCCTGCCATTTCAACCGGCGAAACTCCGGTTTCGAAACCACCGATCACATACGCCTCGGTGATCTCGGGTAATTCGATCCCTAATTTCGCTGCGAATTCTTTTGCCCGATCCAATCCTACCTCTTGAATCGTTTTTACGGCTGGAATGTTTCGCGAATGGGCTAAGTGATAACGGATTGATTGCATCCCCTTGTACTTATGATCCCAGTTCCGGACCTTTGTACCATCTGAGTATGTGTGTGGTTCATCGTTGATTTGATGATAGGTGGACCAATGTAAATATTCGATTGCCGGACCGTATGCCAAAATCGGTTTGATCGTTGAACCCGGTTGTCGTTTGATATCCATTGCATAGTTCAGACCGCGCCGGACTTCTTGCTTTCGACCGCCACCGATCGCTCGTATTTCCCCTGTTTGGGTATCGAGCAAGACAACTCCAGCTTGCATGCGGTCCGTAGAAAATTTAACATAATCTTCGGTATTTAAGATACGATAGACCGTTTTCTGAGCCTCGGGGTCTAATGTCGTGTATATTTGTAAACCATCTGTAAATGGATCGTAACCGAGGGCTTCGACTTCATCGATGACTTGGTCGATAAAAGAATCTAAGTAAGCATCATCGACAGATTGTTCTTGCTCAACAATTAACGAAGACACGTGAACTTCTTGCGCTTCTTTCATTTCCTGTTCTGTAATATAACCGTGCTGATGCATTAAGTAAAGGACGGTGTTCTTACGTTCATTTGCTAACTCCGGGTTCACGAACGGGTTATAAGCATTGGGACGTTGGGGAAGACCGGCGATCACCGCAACCTCCGGTAAAGACAGTTCATCCAATTCTTTGCCGAAATACGTATTCGCCGCCTCTTTGATTCCGTAGATATTGCCACCCATATTAATTTTATTTACATAAAGTTCAAAGATTTCTTGCTTCGAAAAATGTCTTTCTAGCTGCAAGGCCAGCCAGGCTTCTTGAATTTTTCGGGTGAGTGTTTTTTCCGGTGAGAGGAAGTACAATTTCACGACTTGCTGTGTGATGGTACTTCCACCTTGAGAACCGAAGCCATCGCGGAAATTACTTAATACGGCACCGCCGAGACGGATCGGGTCAATCCCGTTATGTTTGAAGAAACGGGAATCTTCGGTAGCGATAATGGCATCGACGACAAGCCGAGGTATCTCCTCAAATTCAACAAGATCTCTTTTTTCCGTGCCGATTTCAGCTACAACATTTTCGTTCATATCGTATATCGTCGAGGGAACAGGGGTGGTGAGTTTTTCCGGGTCGAATTTGGGAGCTTTGCTGATGATTACCGCAACAGTGGCAGCTCCGCCTACTACCAAGAATAAGAAGAGAAAGAGCATAACGAGAGCGAACGTTTTCGCCCAACCTTTCTTCTTTCCTTTCCCCCGTTTCTTGTGTTCCAGTTTTTTTCGCCTTTCCAAACGAGAACGATATTGTTCGGGCATGTTCATCATCCTTTCATTCCATCGATGTTCAGAAGAACAGATGATGGAATATTCTTTTCAGGTTTCGTGTTCCTTCGTCATTCGTGATCGAATAAATCCTGGTATAAGGAATCTATTATCTTAATATAATCAATTCTCGGCTGGATGCCAAGAGGAATCTGGACACCATATTGTAAGATCTCGTCCTTGGCAATAGATTTGCGGCCGCCATTTTCCATGCGTTCCCAGAAACGTAATAAATGTTTCCCATCGAGAAAAAACACTTCTTCAGTACTGGAAAAGCGTATGATCACAAATGCGATGCCACCACAGGCCATCACATCTTTCATATGGTTGATTTGATGGGGATGGATATTTTTCAAGGGAAAGGATGTTTTGCTCTTCGTTTCTTTTGCCTCAAAATCGATGTATCTTCCCCGGTAAACCCCGTTATAATCCGTTGTCGAGGGAGTTTTAAAATAGGCCTCCGTGATGACGGCTTGACTGCGGTGCGGGTAGTCGACTTGAACGATCTGCACCGGTGTCGGTTTTTTATGAATAACGGCAATTCGGTTTGCTAAATAATATTCATTAGATGCGTTGATATCTTCTTCCAGGGTCATCCCTCTGCCCCCGTAATTCGGTGCGCTAGTCTTCGGCTTTTTCTTCTTATTCAGATAAATTTTTCCGTTCGGATAACGAATTTCCACGGTAGTCACCTCAATTCACGATCTACACACGGGAGGTCCTATGAAACTTACGGGTTTTGAAGCGATGCTCATCCAACGTATTGAAAAGCTAGTTGAAAGGGGAAATTTGGACAATATTTCCCGCACAAAATGTTATGAATCCTTTTACTTTAACTACCCTGAGATCACCTGGAGTTTGTTAGCCGGTATCGTATCCCGAAATGCGGGCTGGCATATGTGTGATCTGAAAGGACCGTATCTTTCCCATATTCTTAAACCTTCATTTCGTCAAAAGTTATTTTACATTCTCGAAAGGGCAAATTGGCTAATTTTCCGGGATGCCTACCCTCAATTATTGGTTTACCATTATTCGACGTTGTGGAAAATGCCTTTGTTTCATGTATTGCCCCATTTTTCAGTATCCAAATTCATGCAAAACGAATGGGAACGTTTCTGGAAGGAACGGAACTCCGAGCGTTTGCTTTATGCACTCATTATCAATGAACAAAATGTCATTCAAAAACCGGTAATCGAACATCCGGATCATCAAGAAATTTTGTTTCGATCACTTATTTATCGCATGCAAGAACGGTTTTCAATCTGTTATGTACTGTTGCCGTCTGCATATGGTAAGCTTTACGGGTTTCCTGTTAAGGATTTTACCGATGTTCATAAACGAATCGAACTCGGTAAACGTTTGGCTCAAGTATTATTTTCTCCGCATTTATTTCCGGAGTTCAAAAAATTCGTGCAGACCGTAGAACCAACAGGGTCCCGATGGGATTACGAACAAAAGGTTCCGGGCATGTGCCGTTCTCGCAGCAGGCCGCTAAGGATGACGTACCCGGTCATCCACCATGAGCCAGTGGTTATAGAGCCGTGGGATCAAGTTGTACCGATTCAGCAAAAATGGTTTCAAAGCCCTTCTATAAAGACTATTGATCCGATCACTCATTATTTTATGAAAAAACAAAAAGAAATTAAATACTTGTCTTATATTAAGAGAATCCTTGTGGGTTTGAGTAAATAAAAAGCAAGGAGCCGTTCGCTCCTTGCATTTTACCATAATTCAGGTGGTGTGTGATCAGGTTGCCGGTTCATTGGGGCCTGCCAATTTCGGGTTTCCGGTTCCCGCCAAATCGCGCCCCCGCTTCTCGTTATCGGTGGCACGATTCTTCTTCTTCTTCTTTGCCAAACGATTCACCTCCTGTTTTTAGTATTTTCAATTGGGTTCATTTCATACGAAAAAATAGGAATTATGTCAAAAAAGCACTTTTTTTAACGAATGGGAACTAGTTTTGTCAAACGGGCAGGAGGAATCCGGAATAGAAAGAACTTATTAACAAACGATTTGGAAAGGGGAACGTGGATGAGCAGGGAAGTGTTGAAAAAGGAAGAGGTATTATATCAGCTCCATGAACTGGTAAGACTTGCCGATTTAATTGAAAAAGCGGTCATTCGTTTATGTCAACGGGAAATCAACGCG
>CALKAK010000099.1 GCA_937983015.1 uncultured Bacillaceae bacterium
TTTTGGATGCCCCTTTTCGTGTTCAAGAACCTTGATAAATCAACATTCTTGATTACTCATAATTAAGTAAATTTACTTTTTGGAGAATCCCAACTCTTAAAAACCAGGTAGAATGATCAATTAAATATAGACTGATCGTTATTGATTAAAATCCGATCGATGCGCTCGCAAAGTCCGGTTTTATCGTTCACTTTGATAAAAACCCCACTGAGTTGGGTACGACCTTTTTTATAAACTTCAAATCGTTGTGGCATGTTCGTTAAAAATTTATTCAATACACCTTCTCGATCCATACCTAAAATCCCATCATATGGACCCGTCATACCGACATCTGTGATGTAACCGGTTCCGTTCGGCAAAATCCGGTTATCCGTCGTTTGGACATGGGTATGGGTGCCAACCACGGCAGAAACCTTTCCATCTAAAAACCAGGCAAGGGCCTGTTTCTCACTGGTTGCTTCAGCATGGAAATCGACGAAAATAATCGGCGTCCTTTTTCTCGCTTCATTCACAAGTTCTTCCGCTTTTTTAAACGGGTCGTCAATCGCGGGCAGGAAGGTTCTGCCTTGTAAACTGATAATCGCTACTTCTAGCGAGTTTGCTTTTAAGAAAATCATGCCTTGCCCCGGATTGTTATCCGGAAAATTGGCAGGCCGTACCAGATATTTCGCATCGTCAATAAAATCAAAGATCTCTTTATTATCCCACGTATGGTTTCCCATCGTGATCGCCTGAACGCCCCATTCTAAAAAATTGTGGTAAATTTTTTGCGTAATCCCCCTGCCACCGGCGGCATTTTCGCCATTGACGATCGTGATTGTCGGGTGATATTTTTCTTTTAATTTCGGCAAATGTTCTTTCAACATGTTTCTACCCGGGGAGCCAACGATATCACCGATAAACAAAATATTCATACAATTCCCTTTCATTTCTATATTTTTCAAAAAGATAAGTTATACCACAAACGGCCTTGATATGCGGAAAAAGGGCTGACGGTTCTTTTCACCATCAACCCTTTCCTGCCAATCGAAATCCTGACGGTACGTTTGCGGTTCTAAGATGAGTCCTACTTGGCGTATTCAATCGCCCTTGTTTCCCGTATAACCGTGACTTTAATCTGTCCGGGATAATCGAGCTCATTTTCGATTTGTTTGCGGATATCTCTCGCTAGACGGTGCGCACTCAAATCGTCAACCTCATCCGGCTTGACGATAATTCTGATTTCCCGTCCTGCCTGAATCGCGTAACATTTTTCCACACCATCGTAAGCGATCGGAATTTCTTCTAGTTTTTCCAAACGGCGGATGTAATTCTCCAGGGATTCACTACGGGCACCCGGTCGGGCGGCAGAGAGGGCGTCAGCGGCTGCGACGAGAACCGCAATTACCGATGTCGGTTCCACGTCCCCGTGATGGGAAGCTATACTGTTGATTACGACAGGATGTTCTTTATATTTCGTAGCAAGTTCTACACCGATTTCTACGTGACTACCTTCGATTTCGTGATCAACGGCTTTCCCGATATCGTGGAGAAGCCCGGCTCGTTTGGCTAATGTTACATCTTCACCGAGTTCTGCAGCCATCAATCCGGCAAGATGCGCAACTTCGATTGAGTGACTGAGAACATTTTGTCCATAGCTTGTACGATACTTGAGCCGACCGAGAATTTTAATGAGATCGGGATGGATGTGGTGTACGCCGACATCAAATGTTGCTTGCTCACCCATCTCACGGATATGTTCATCGACTTCCCGGCGCGCTTTATCAACCATTTCCTCAATCCGACCTGGATGAATCCGACCATCAGCGACGAGTTTTTCCAGCGCGATCCGGGCAACTTCCCGCCTGATCGGGTCAAAACCGGACAATATGACGGCTTCAGGTGTATCATCGATGATGAGATCGATTCCAGTCAATGTCTCGAGCGTTCGAATGTTGCGTCCTTCTCTACCGATAATCCGCCCCTTCATCTCATCGTTGGGCAGGTTAACAACGGAGACCGTTGTTTCTGCAATATGATCGGTTGCACACCGCTGGATAGCAAGCGAAAGAATTTCTTTTGCATTTTTATCCGCTTCTTCTTTGATGCGCATTTCTGCTTCTTTAACGCGAAGGGCAATTTCTTGAGAAAGCTCTTCTTCAACCTCTTTAAGAATGATGGTTTTCGCTTCCTCTTTCGTCAAGTTAGCGATCCGTTCAAGTTCTTCTTGCTGTTTACGCACCATCTCTTCCACTTTGCTTTCCATCTCTTCAATATGCTGTTGTCTTTGGTCGAGAGAATCTTCTCTTTTATCAAGAGCTAATTCTTTTTTCTCTAGAAGTTCATCTTTCCGTTCCAGATTCTCTTCTTTTTGCAAAAGCCGGTTTTCCTGTCTCTGCAATTCACTCCTTCGTTCACGAAGCTCCTGTTCGGTTTCGGTACGAAGCCTGTGAATTTCATCCTTTGCCTCTAACAGCGCTTCTCTCCTTAAAGATTCCGCATCCCGTTTCGCATCTTCCAAAATACGTTCAGCGGCGTCTTTAGCGCCGGCGATTTTTGCTTCAGCAACGGATTTCCGGATCAAATACCCAGCAACAACACCACCGACAACAAGCAAAATGGAGATGATGACGTATATCCATGTAGACATCATGTCACCTCCTCTTGCTATGAACTTGTCAACATACATGTCGGCATATATGTTTCGAACATGCGAATTTTCTGGGCAGGTAAAAGGAAATATGACAAATTTCCGTCTCTGAGTCGTCAAGCAATGAAATAAAGTTGGCAATATTCAACAAAAAACTGTTAAATATACATATTAATTTTAAAGGTACGAAATTTCATTGTCAAGAAAATGCCGTTCCCATTGACCGTCCCTCTCTAGAAATAGCATAACATATTATCTTTTTAGTCTACATAACATAATTACGTATGATCAATTTTTTGTTAACATAATATTATTATATTTAACAAAAGTGAGATTCACTTGTACGATGCTATTTTTTCATAAAAAAAGACCACTTAACGATGTAAGTGATCTTTCCCATCTTTATAAATTCAGTTCTTCCTGTTCCGTTGCCATATCCTCATCTATTACCGGAATTTCCGGTTCGTTTGTTTCCAATCCATAATAATCGCGAATTTTCTTCAAGATTTCGTGTTTCAGTTCCGGATTTTCCTTCAAATAGTGTTTCGCGTTTTCTCGCCCTTGACCGAGCCGTTCTCCCTCATAAGAGTACCAGGAACCGCTCTTTTGGATGATATCCAGTTCGGAACCGATATCCACAATTTCTCCTTCGAGGGAAATTCCTTCACCATACATGATATCCACTTCAGCGGATTTAAATGGTGGGGCTACTTTATTTTTTACGATCTTAATTTTCGTCCGGTTCCCGATAATTTCGCTTCCCTGTTTGATCACTTCGGCTCTACGAACTTCCATGCGAATCGTACTGTAAAACTTCAGTGCCCGGCCACCGGGAGTGGTTTCAGGATTTCCGAACATGACGCCGATTTTTTCCCGTACTTGGTTGATGAAGATGGCGATTGTTTTTGATTTGTTCAAGGCACCGGATAATTTCCGCATCGCCTGGGACATAAGACGCGCTTGGAGACCCATGTGGGAATCGCCCATTTCCCCCTCGATTTCCGCTTTAGGAACTAAAGCAGCAACCGAGTCAACAACGATTATGTCAATCGCACCACTGCGGACGAGGGCTTCAGCGATCTCTAAACCCTGTTCTCCAGTATCCGGCTGGGAGACGAGCAGCTCATCGATATTTACTCCGAGCTTCTGGGCATAGGACGGATCAAGGGCATTTTCCGCATCGATAAACGCGGCATAACCACCGAGTTTCTGTACCTCAGCAATCGCATGTAGCGCAACCGTAGTTTTACCGGAACTTTCCGGACCGTAAATTTCAATAATTCTTCCTCTTGGATAGCCACCGACACCCAGGGCAACATCAATGGCGATGGATCCGCTGGAGACCGTTGGAACTTTAATATCCGATTGTTCACCCATTTTCATTATGGAACCTTTGCCGAACTGTTTTTCTATTTGTTTTAAAGCCTGGTCTAGTGCCGCCTGGCGTTCATTACCCACTCATTTTCCTCCTCATACAAATATTTTAACGATTTCTATCGTACGTCTTATACATTTTTTCGATTAATAACATTTTGTGGTATGTACCGCTAATTCGCTATGTTCGCTAAAGTACTAAGTATAATATAACGCTTTTTACGACCGTTGCCAAGTATTTTGGCGAACATTTATTCGTGATTTTTCATGAAGAAAATCATGGGATTTTTCATTTTTTCCATGGGCATTTGCAATTTTTACCAATTAAAATTCGGAAATTAAATTTTAAAATTTATGAAAATATGATACTATTTTTCCAAAAGCATATGATTGTAGAAAGATATAGATTCTCCAGGAGGTCTAATGGATGTTAAAGTGGAAGATCGATGATAAAATCTCTCTCAGACCGATTGAGCTAAAAGACGCGGAACGGATCTTTCAATTAACGGATCGTCACCGCGACTATTTGCGTGAATGGTTACCCTGGGTAGACGGAACAAAAACAATACGTGATACAAAAGCGGTGATTAAAAAAATGAGGAAAAGTCAAGAGGAAAAAAAGGGGATGACCTTCGTCATTCTATACGATAACGAGATAGTCGGTATAACAAGTTTCAATTCTTTTGATTGGCATAATAAAATTACCTATATCGGTTATTGGCTTGCGGCAGATTATCAAGGAAAGGGGATCATGACCAAGGTTGTCCGGGCATTATGCAATTATGCCTTTATCGATTTACATTTAAATCGGATAGAAATCTGCGCTGCCGTAGACAATAAAAAAAGCCGTGCAATACCGGAACGGCTCGGATTCAAACTGGAAGGCATCCGCCGCAGTGCGGAATGGGTAAATGATCGTTTTGTCGATCATTGTATTTACGGTATGCTGGCAGAGGAATGGGTCACAAATAAATAGAAAAAACTTCACACAGAATCAAAAATATCATATTCATAAAAAATTGGTTGAAACGGTCATGGCAATTCTTGTCCCATTACGATGTGCTGAATTTGAAAAGGCTGATTCGGCCTTTTATTCTTCGGCTATTTTCCGTAAAATATATTCGAATTTTATCAGAAGTTGTCCGAATCATAGTAATCATTGATTACAGGTTTCACGATATTCTTCGCACTATATTCACCAAGTGAGAGTATTTCAATTGGATACATCCTCGGAAAAAGAATCTTTGTAATTTCTTTTTCCGATCTTCCTCGTTGAAACAGGTCAAGGATGTTTTCTTGTAATTCTTTTAAGTACCCGTGGTGCTAGATAAAATCAGACAAGCATAAAAATAGCCCTTGCATGAGGAT
>CALKAK010000100.1 GCA_937983015.1 uncultured Bacillaceae bacterium
ATATCAGGAGTTAGTTGAAGAAGGACTCGGTTTTGAAGAAGACCGGGATGAATATGAAGCGGAAAATATTTTCTGGGTACCGAAGGAAGCCCGTTGGGAATATATCCGCGGCAATGCTAAAGATGTAAAAATCGGGCAAATCATTGATGATGCGATGATCGCCATTGAAAAAGAAAACCCGGATTTAAAAGGGGTATTAAATAAGAATTACGCACGTCCGGAACTGGATAAGCGCCGTCTTGGTGAGTTGATCGATTTAATTTCCACAATCGATTTACAAGATAACGGCGAAAAGGATGTTATCGGCCGGATTTATGAATACTTCCTGGGAAAATTTGCCAGCGCTGAAGGAAAAGGTGGTGGCGAGTTCTATACGCCAACTAGTGTTGTAAAAACCCTCGTTGATATGATCGAGCCCTATGAAGGTCGGATATACGACCCGTGCTGTGGGAGCGGCGGGATGTTTGTGCAGAGTAAAAAGTTTGTGGAAAGCCATCAGGGACGGGTCGATAACTTGTCCATCTACGGTCAAGAATCTAATCCTACAACGTGGAAACTTTGCAAGATGAATCTAGCCATTCGCGGCTTAGAAGGAAATCTCGGGGAAAGTCATGCCGATACGTTTCATAATGATTTACACCGCACGTTAAAAGCGGATTATATCTTGGCGAATCCGCCTTTTAACGTGAGCGACTGGGGCGGCGACCGCCTGAAAGATGATATCCGCTGGAAGTACGGCATTCCCCCGGAAGGAAACGCCAACTTCGCCTGGGTGCAGCATATCATTCATCACCTCGCTCCAAATGGTGTGGCTGGAATTGTTCTGGCGAATGGATCGCTGAGTTCCCAGACTTCAAATGAAGGGGAGATCCGTAAAAATATTATCGAAGCGGATTTAGTGGATTGTATCGTTGCCATGCCAGATAAACTATTTTACACAGTGCAAATTCCCGTATCACTTTGGATACTTAATCGGAACAAAAAAGAGTACGGTAGATTTCGAAAACGAGAACATGAAATATTGTTCATTGATGCTCGTGGATTAGGTGAACTAGTCGACCGTGTCCATAGAGAGTTAAGTGAAGAAGATATTGCAAAGATTGCCGATACATATCATAAATGGCGAAATAAAGACGGAGAATATGAAGATATTTCAGGATTTTGCAAATCAGCGACGATTGAGGAAGTCAGAAAAAATGACTATATCTTAACACCAGGGCGCTATGTGGGGATTGAAGAGGAAGAAGACGATGGGATTCCTTTCGAAGAAAAAATGGAACGCCTTACAACAACATTAGCAAAGCAATTTAAGAAGTCGCGGGAGTTGGAAGAAGAAATTCGCAAACAGTTAAGGGGGATAGGGTATGAGTTGTAATGATTGGGTAGAAGTATATATAGGTGACTTGTTAGAGTTAAACTACGGAAAGAGTTTACCTAAAAATAGAAGGTTGGAAGGTAATGTACCTGTTTATGGTTCAGGAGGTATTTCGGGATTTCATAATGAACCTTTAGTAAACGGACCGGGAATTATTATTGGAAGAAAAGGTACCGTTGGAAGTATTTATTATGAAAAAAAACCTTTTTTTCCAATAGATACAACCTACTATATTGTGGAGAATCAGCACTACAATTTGAGGTTTCTATACTATTTTTTGCAGACTCTATCATTAGATAAAATGAATTCTCATAGTGCTGTTCCCGGTTTAAATCGAGATCAGGTTTACAAGCTAAAAGTTAGCATCCCTCCTATTCATGAGCAAAAGCGTATAGCAGATATACTTTCAAGAATTGATGACAAAATCGAACTCAACAACGAAATGAATAAAACATTAGAAGAAATGGCTCAAGCGATTTTCAAACGTTGGTTTGTAGATTTTGAGTTTCCGAATGAAAACGGTGAACCGTATAAATCTAGTGGTGGGGAAATGGTTGAAAGTGAAATAGGATTGATTCCAAAAAGTTGGAAAGTAGAAATTTTAGGTGATTTAATCGATTTTAAAAAAGGGAAAAAACCTAAAAAGATTAGTGAAAAACCTTTTGAATTTTCATTACCATATTTAACTATTGATGTTCTTAATCGAAATTCGATACAGTATGCTTCCCAAGAAAATACTGTTCAAGTATCAAAAAAAGACATTTTAATGGTTATGGATGGTGCTAGTTCTGGAACACTTTATTTTGGAATGAAAGGAATATTAGGATCTACTCTCGCAAAGATTGA
Organism: uncultured Bacillaceae bacterium; assembly: GCA_937983015.1. Lineage (GTDB taxonomy): Bacteria > Bacillota > Bacilli > Bacillales > Caldibacillaceae > CALGAD01. The sequence continues at coordinate 2,222 of CALKAK010000100.1, forward strand.
GATTAATGACACTTTTCCCTATCAAGATTTTCTGTATTTTCTACTTAAACATTATGAAAAAGAATTCAAGTCAAATTTAACAGGTTCTGCAGTACCTCATACAGATAAAGACTTTGTGAAGGGTCTAAAATTTGCAGTACCGGTTAATGACAATCTATTAAAAAAAGCCGATGGTCTGTTCTCATTAATTAGAGATAAACTTGCTGAGAATAATGAAGAAAATGTGATCTTAAAGAATTTACGAGACTTGCTCCTCCCCAAACTCATGTCCGGCGAGATTCGCGTGCCTGTAGAATCTGATTAGA
>CALKAK010000101.1 GCA_937983015.1 uncultured Bacillaceae bacterium
CGATGCCGCCGAACGGGCAGGGTGGCGTGGTGCTGTTGCACGACGCCGGCGGTGTCAATCTGTAACGCGCCTAAGATAGCTAAATCTATATGCCCACCCCGAATCATTGCAAAAGATTCGGCACTATCAAACAAGACAGCCCCTTCGATCATCGAGATCGGTGTTTTGCTCGCACTAATCAAATCCATGTCAATTTGGTCCGCCGGCGGAGTTGGTCCGATGCCGAGCAAACCATTTTCCGATTGTAAATAAACCGTCTTATCTTTCATAAAATCGGGGATCAAAGTAGGGATGCCGACTCCCAGGTTGACGACCTGGTTCTCTTTCACTTCCCTTGCAGCTCGTTCAGCTATCTTTCTTTTTATGGATAAGGAATCTTTCATAAGACATACCTCCCCGCAATCTTTCGGTACTTATTTAAAACAATATAATCAACATATAGATGCGGGGTAACGATCGATTCCGGCGAGAACGTACCAGATTCCACTATTTCATCAACTTCCGCGATGACAATGTCCGCAGCTGTCGCCATTAAAGGATTAAAATTTCTCGCTGTTTTGTGATAAATCAAATTTCCCAATCGATCAGCTTTTGACGCTTTAATAATAGCGACATCTCCTTTAATGGCCTTTTCAAACACATATACTTCCCCATCAATTTCTTTCAGCTCTTTACCTTCAGCGAGCGATGTGCCTACAGCCGTTTTGGTATAAAATCCGCCAATTCCTGCTCCTCCGCAACGAATCGCCTCCGCCAAAGTCCCTTGCGGAATCAATTCCAGTTCCAATTTTCCTTGTTTCCATGCTTTTACAGCATCTCGGTTTGTTGTAAAATATGATCCAATCGCCTTTTTTAAATTTCCATTCGTCAACAGTTTCCCTAGCCCTTTATCTTCCTCTCCCAAATTGTTGCTGACTACGGTCAGATTTTTTTTTTCTGACTTTGCTATTTCATCCAATAATGAAAGTGGCGTACCTGACAGTCCAAATCCACCTACAAGCAATGTATCTCCATCGTTAATCAAATCCATCGCTTGTTGTAAAGTGATTTTTTTATCCATGTCATCCACCTCCGTTAAGAAGATCTTTTATAATTGATAAACATTGAAAGCGACTTTACAGCAGTGTATTCATCCGTAAAATATGGCATTTTAGATTGCTTGATAAGTTCTAAAGAAAGTTCGTTATGATAGCCTTGTGATAAAAAGATCGGGACAAATAATTTTTTTCGGTTACTATGTTTCAAGATTTCTTTCGCTAAAACTTCATTTGGATAATCAACTTGAAACGGGAATAAGACGATAAAGTTATCATATTCATCCGATTGAATGACGGCGTCCAAGCTTTCGGTTAAAATGTTCACATTCTCATAAACCAATGTCGTCAGATCAAGCGGATTAATATAATAGTCTTTTATATGTATTAAATCTTTCAGCTTTTTTTTAATCGTTTCGGATAAATCTGTTAATTGTATATCAAATCTTCTACATAAGTCCGCCAAATAAATAGAAGCTCCACCCGTCCATGAAAAAATTAATGTTTTATTCCCTTTCGACGTTTTATAATATTCAAACAACCATGCCAATGAAATCATTTCAGAAACTGAATTCACTTTAATGATGCCTGGGTGTCTAATCGCGTCCCATGGAAAAAGCGACTTTATTTTTTTTCCTAGATGAAAGCGAACGGCCGGGATAGATTCAACAGTCGTGCCAATGGATAACAATATGATTGGTTTATTTTTTTCATACGCACGGTTGACCAGCTCAAAAAAGCGGCTTTCTTCAAACAAGCTTTCCATCACCAAAAGGATGATTTCCGTTTTCTCATCTTCAATTAAAAATTCCAAACTATCATTGACACTAATATCCGCTTCATTGCCGGGAGAGAACCAGTAACTAAATCCTATCCCTTTTTCATTGGAATCTAAAATAGCCCTGGCTAAGCTGCCACCATGACTGATCAATCCAACACTTCCTGGTATAAATTGCTTCGGCTCAAAACGGGGGGAAAAGGAAATGCCCCATTTATTGTGATAATCAAAAAACCCCGGGGTGTTCGGACCATATACGATGATATTTTCATTTTTGATTATTTTTCTTATCTTCTCTTCGAGCAAACTGCCCTCGGGTCCGCTTTCTGAAAAACCAGCACTCAAAATCATAGCCACTTTTACTTGTTTTTGAATACATTCCTCCAAAATTTCCGGAACAAATCGCGCTGGAGTCGTAATACAAGCCAAATCAATGTCTTGATCGATTTCTAGAATTGATGAGAAAGCTTTTTTTTCCAACACTTCTTTTCGTTTGTTATTGACAAAGAAAATGTCACCTTGATAATTCGTCTTATATAAGTTGACTAAGACTTTCCCGGCAATTTTTTGCAAATTGTTTGAAGCACCTATAAACGCTATATTTTTAGGTTGAATCATATATTTAAACTTTTGCATCATTTCCGATATCCTCTTCATATTTTTTTATTTTGCGCGAAATGGTTGAGACGTTTACGCCTAATAACTTCGCCACTTTGCGATAACTATCGCAATTTTTCAAAGCTTTGTGAATCAATTCTTTTTCCAATTCTTCGACGGCTTCTTTTAATGGAATAATGTTGTTTACCTGAACATTTGCTTTTTTGACCGTTTTCTTGTTCAACTCACTTAAATGTAAAACATCATGCACATCTTCCTTTTCAATGGTGCTCGATAAAGATGTAACATAAATCCGTTCGATGACGTTCACCAATTCCCTAACATTCCCAGGCCAATTGTATTCATGAAAAGCCTCAAACGCCTCTTCCGTGAAATATAATTGTTTGTTATATTTTTTCGAGAAATACGCTTCATAATGTTTGACCAGTAACGGTATATCCGCTTTTCTCTCTCTCAATGGCGGCATATGAATCGGCATAACGTTGAGGCGATAGTATAGATCTTCGCGGAATTCGCCCTTCGCCACTAGCTCTTCCAAGTTCTTATTCGTCGCTGCGATGATGCGAATATCCACTTCTTGCGATTTTTCAGCACCGATTTTGACAATTTTTTTATCTTGTAAAACCGTTAATAATTTGACTTGTGTATCTAGTGGTAATTCTCCAATTTCATCGAGGAAAAGCGTCCCGCCATCGGCTTGTTCGAAATAACCTTTTTTCCCCTTTTTAGATGCACCTGTAAATGCGCCAGGTTCGTACCCAAACAATTCCGATTCGATTAATGTTTCCGGAATGGCTCCACAGTTGACTTGAATGTACGGGCGATCCTTTCGATGGCTTAGTTGATGAATCAAGTTAGCCACTTCGCCTTTACCCGCACCGGATTCTCCCGTGATCAATACAGTAACATCGAAATTAGCAACTTGACTGATCAATTTCATTAAACGTTTCATTCTGTCCGATTGATAAATGAAGTTGTATTGTTTACCCATGTTTAACGTATCTAAGACTTTTTTCGTCTTGGCCAATTCTTCTTGGAGATTTTCAATCTCCGTTATATCTTTGACATTGATGACCACTTCATTCAACCGTTTATCACTATAAATCGGCGTACCCGAAATGATTAAAGAATTGTTCGTAGCAGGATTCCGGTGTAAATGCGATACGGATTCGCGATGTTCGATCACTTGATCGATAACGTTGTTTATTTCTGCTGGAAGTGAGATATCCGTTTTTTTATCAATGTTAAACATTTCCTTAAATCGACTATTCATTTTACTAATTTGTTTATTTTTGATAATGCAAATCCCATCTGTCGATGTTTCAATCACTGTATCCAATTCTT
>CALKAK010000102.1 GCA_937983015.1 uncultured Bacillaceae bacterium
TAGGCTGTAAATTTCTTGACGTACTTATCGAAATCGAAGATATTGATGAAATCATAGAACTTTTCTTCATTAATTACAACAAGCAGTTCCTTAGTCGTGAATTTTATGTTATCCTTGTCCATGAACTAATTCTCCTTTTAATTAGGCTTAGGACAAGGACTATCTAACCTAATTATAAGGAGATTTTTTATTATCCATGGACAAAGATTTTACAAAATCAGGAAAAATTCTTTATAAAAAGGCTTGACTTTTAATAATTAATTTAGTGCAAAGCTACTGATATCCCGAATTACTATGTGTCTATTCATGGCGAAATATTTGTTTTTTCAGCAAATTCTCTAAAAGATTTGCGACGATTCGTTTTAATAGAAACTGAAATTTTTAAGAAAAAGTCATCTACTAATGGGGAATTTGTTCGTTCAAGGGGGGACAGGAGGCCGTGGATTAGAAGATTAATTTTGGGCGATCGAACGAAGGAAGAAAGGACTCTTTTAATCCTAAGGAATCCCGCCAGCGAGATAAAAGATGCGAGCTCATCCTGTGGTGATCGCCAGCTGCATTTGGTGGAAAAAAACAAAAAAGTAAGTGATTTTTTGCTGAAACCACTTACCTTTACCTTTTCCTAGTCAAATGACTAGAACCTATTTTACGGTTTTTCAAATAAGCATATTTACATCCTGATCTTACCGCATCCCCTATTTATGGTAGGGCTCATTATTGATGATGCGGAACGCCCGGTATATTTGTTCCAGTAAAATTAAGCGCATCAGTTGATGGGGAAAGGTCATTTTCGAAAAGGACAGGGCTTCGTTACTACGCTTCTGCACTTCCTTACTAATCCCGAGGGATCCACCAATCACGAAAACGATCTTACTTTTCCCGTAAGTGGCCAGGTTTTCAATTTTTTTAGCAAATGCTAAAGAATCGCTCATTTTTCCAGGTATTTCCAGTGTCATCACATAATCATCAGGTGCGATCTGTGCTAATATACGCTCTCCTTCTTTTCGTTTCACCATTTCCATTTCCACAGGACTTAAGTTTTCCGGCGCCTTTTCATCCGCCACTTCGATAATTTCTAGCTTCGTATAGCGCCCGAGCCGCTTCCGATATTCATCGATCCCCTGTCGTAAATACTTTTCTTTAATTTTCCCTACCGCAATTATGGTGATTTTCACGCCGAATTCATCCTTTTCCTTCCGAAACATGCCTTCAAGCAGAAAGCATGTGCGTTTTTTATCAATCTACGGTTCATTCTACATGAGTTCCCATGTTTTTCAAAATAAAACGGGATGGTCCGTAAACTCCAGTCCACCCTTGACAGATCAGGATGTTGCTTCTTCCGTTTTTTCCTCCTTCACAAATAAGAGAACTACAAAGCCGATGATAAAAAGGATGATGATGCTGAATACACCGTAAGTTGAACTTCCCGTTAATTGGGTGGTAACCGCAAGCAAGAACGGGCCGAGAACGGAGGCGAATTTGCCGAAAATGTTGTAAAAACCGAAGAACTCATTGGATTTATCCTTCGGAACCATGCTGGCGTAAAAGGAGCGGCTGATCGCCTGAATACCACCTTGAACGGTACCGACCATGAGCGCCAAGAACCAGAATTCAATAAGTGTATGCAAGAATAAGGCGAAAAAGCAGACGAATGTATACACGAGAATGGCCACATATAGCATATTCTTTCTACCGAATTTCCTCGCCAGTTTCCCAAATAGCACGGCGAATGGCGCGGCAACGATCTGGACGACGAGGAGGGCAACAAGCAGCCCGGTAGCATCAAGGCCAACGTCAGTACCATAGGCCGTTGACATGTTGATGATCGTCCCGACACCATCGATGAAAAAGAAATAGGCAATTAAAAAGATAAGGATATTCCGATACTGCCTGATGTCTTTGAAGGTTTGCCACAAGCGTTTAAAACTCCCAAGGATTATTTGCCCTTCCCGTTCCACATAATATACTTGTTTTACGTTTTTCAAAAAGGGAATCGTAAACAATCCCCACCATAACGCCGTGATCAGGAACGCGATTTGCGATGCGGCTCCCACACTAAGAGGAATGATACCGGCCTGGGTGAGAAAGATGACCGCGATTGCCGCAACAAACGGTATTACACTTCCAATATACCCTACGGCAAAGCCTTTTGCCGAAACCTCATCGAAGCGTTTTTCTTCCGTAATGTCGGTTAAAAAAGAGTTATAGAAAATATTGGCCCCGCTCGAACCTACGGTAGCGATTACATAAAATACCGCTAATAACACCCAACTTGCAAAAGGCAACGCTAAACTTGCGGTACCGAGGACGCCCAGTGCAAAAAAGAAGACGAAAAACTTTTTCTTCATCCCCTTGTAATCAGCGATCGTTCCGAGAACCGGCCCGAGAAGTGCTAAAATAAAAGTAGCGAGAGATACGGCATAGCCGTAATAGGCCGTCCCATCCACACTACTTACACCGGCACTTTCTGCAACGGATTTAAAATAAATGGGAAAAATGGCCGTCGAAACGATGATAGAGAAAGCCGAGTTTGCTAGATCATATAACATCCAGCTCCGCTCTTGTTTCAGGTAAGTTTGCAAGATGATGCCCCCCTATTAAAATGATCGGCTATGAAAAAGAAACACCGCCCTGTAATTTTTCGTATTTCTTGCCTTTATTTTACAGCTTATCAATTAAAAAAAGTAGTTTTATTATGAAAATTTACAATAGATTTACCTTAAATTTATTCACTGCATGCCAGAAAAATACCGTGCTTCCCCAAGAAGATTTTATCTTTCCTGCCCCTTTCGCTATAATAGTGAAGTGCATGATGAGTCGAATTCGAAACCAGATTGAAAGGGAGGTTTCCCGATGGATACGTTGAGCAAAGAAACCTTTGTTGTCGAAATAAAAGATTTAGATAAAAGAGGGGCTGGACGCGCCATAGTTTGGTATGACACGGGACAAAGACAGCCCAAAAAAATAAAATTGACGGTTCCTCGTTCTCTTCCTGGTGAAAAGGTCAAAGTGACAGTCACGAACCCCGAAAAAAGGAAACGTGCCACCGTTTACCCGGAAGAAATTCTCGTCAATCATCCCGAACGGACAAGGCCCTTGTGCCCGCATTTTGACCGTTGTGGTGGTTGTGTCTGGCAACATTGGCGATATGAAGGACAACTCAAACAAAAAACGGATCATGTCAAAAGCGCCCTCGAAAGACACGGATTCGATTCTCATCTGGTCTTCGATACGATCGGAATGGATGAGCCGTGGCAATACCGCAATAAAATGGAATTTACGTTTTCTAAAGATGGGGAACTCGGTTTACACGAACAGGGAAATTTCCGTAAAATCATCCCCCTGGAAACATGCTTAATCGCCGGGAAGGAAATGGTCGAAGCGGTGATGGAAGTTGCCCGCTGGGCTAGAGAACACAAGCTCAAAGGATATGATAAAGAGCGCCATGAAGGATTGCTGCGGAATGTGATGGTGCGAATGGCAAAGGCGACCGGTGAAGTGATGCTGGCCATTTTTGCCACAGAACCACCCGAAGGGCCGCTAAAAGAAACGGTAGATGATCTGATCAAGCGGATCACCGAAAAACAACCGCAAGTAAAAAGTTTACTATGGATGGAAAATACCCTATGGGCCGACCGTGCCCAGGCAGAGGAAGTGCATATTCTGGCGGGACGGGATTTTATCTACGATGAACTTGCCGGGTATCGTTACCGGCTATGGCATGATACCTTTTTCCAAACGAACCCGGTGCAAGCGGAAAAACTCGTGGAACTGGCCTTAGAATTCGCCGCACCGAAAAATACCGAGACGATGATCGACTTGTTTTGTGGTGTCGGAACTTTTTCACTCCCCTTCGCAAGGCGCGTCAAAAAACTATACGGGGTCGAAATTGTGGAAACATCCGTGGAATCGGCGAGGCAGAATGCCAGCGATAATGGCATTGACAACGCAGAATTTCTCGCCATGGATGCCCGGAGGGGATTCGATATCATCCGTAAGCAAAATCCCCGTATTGACCTGTTACTCCTTGATCCCCCCCGCTCCGGTGCCGGTGGAAAGGTGATGCGCAGGATCGGTCGGGCACAACCAGAACGAATCGTCTATGTTTCATGCAATCCCGACACCTTCGCCCAGGATATCGCAGAATTAGTACCTTTCGGTTACCGCCTCGTCAAAGTACAACCCGTCGACCTGTTCCCGCAAACGTATCATGTAGAGTGCGTTGCCCTATTAGTCCGTTCAGAAAAATAAACGAAAAAGCCCGGATCGCAGCAAAAGGTAGCTCCGGGCTTTTCATTTGATGCAAGTTTATCCACAAAACGATCCAACATCGAAAAATAATCCCCAAAAAAGGGTTCATTTATCAACAAAATGCGCCTATACTCACAAGTTGTTTACATGGTATCCACAGGAGTTATCCACATATCCACAAACACTATCCACATCTTGTGTGAGAATGTTCGTTCGCTACAATATATACCGCTGGTTTTCCACAATATCCACAGGCGGATGTTGACAATTTTTCCTCTTCCAACGGTAATAATTGTGGCGGCGTTAGATACGTGTTGATCATTTCTTCGAGAGCAAATTCAACATGCTCCGCACAGCAATATTTCAAGCCCTTCACCTCTTTTTTACTGCGATTCAGATATTGAAAACATCTCCCCATCCGTTATTTTAGCGCGCTTTTGTCAGCGTGAGTACAGTTTCATCATAAGCCCCTTCGCGGAAATAGCCAACCCTTAGTGTCTCCCCTATTTCTTTTTCCTTGTATAAATATTTTCTCAGCTCTATGATACTTTGAATGTCCCGACCATCAAGGGAAACGATGATATCCATCTCCTTTAGCCCCGCTAGATCAGCCGGTCCCCCCGGCTCGATTCCGGAAATGAGCACGCCAGCATCGATATTTTGCGGCAACATCAATGTGTATTGCCGATGATACCGGGAAACGTTCGTCACCTCGCTCAAATAGACGCCCATATAGGGACGGGTGACCTCTCCATAGCGCTCTAAATCCTCGATGATCGGAATGGCCGTATTGATCGGGATCGCAAAACCGATCCCTTCGACCTCTTGCTGGGCGATTTTCATCGAGTTGATTCCGATCAGTTCACCGGCGCTATTAACGAGCGCTCCGCCACTATTCCCGGGATTAATGGCGGCATCGGTTTGTAACACTTCGGCATTCCAGTCGATCGTTCCATTCTGATCGATATCAACCGGTACCGTTCGCTCTAATCCGGAGATGATTCCTTGCGTAACAGAACCGGCAAATTCTTTTCCGAGTGGGTTACCAATCGCCAGAACGGGTTCCCCTAATTTTAAAAGGTCGGAATCACCGAAATCGGCAACCTTATGTATCGTTTGTGCGGGTATCGTCAATACAGCAAGATCCGTCCAAATATCGCCGCCGACGAGCTCCGCTTCTAACTTCGTACCATCTGCCAATATAACTTCAAGTAAATCCGCACCTTCGACAACATGGTAATTGGTCACAACAAAAGCCCGGTCGCCTGCTTTTTTATAGATGACGCCGGAACCTGTCGCAATTTCCTGAATCTGTTCCCAAATACTACCATTTGCGTAATTACTGATTCCCACTACCGCATCCTTTGCTTTTTCAACCGCTTCGGTAAAAGCACTCTTTACGGTTAAATCGATTTTCTCGACATATTGCTTATCCCCGGTCGCAAAACTTTCATCTTCAGCACTTGCATCTTGTTTTCCGATCACTCCCGACAAAAAAACAAGGGTTATAAGTGCCCCGACTAAAACGCCAAGGAAACTAGTTAGAAAAAACACCCAATATCTCGGCTTTTTCGTATCGAAAAGATTTCTACCATTCCATTTACGCCCCTGCATAATATCCGCCCTTTTTATCATGGTCAAGTTTAGTTTTCACAAATTCATCCGTTCTCATTCGACAAAAGCAAGGTGGATCATTTCATACAAAAAACATCCCGCTCGTGGAGATGTTGAAAATACTCGATATATGATTTCCGATCAGAGCGTTTGCAGGGAAGTGGGAATATTCGGGTCCGTATCATATAAAGTAAAAGCTTCACCGACCGCGAATCCCTTTTGTTCAAGAATTTGGGTAACAACCATGCGGGCCAGTTCTTTCATATTATTCTCCTTACTCAAGTGGGCCAAATAAATTCCCCGTGTCCGATCACCGATGGCTTCACTCATGGCATGCGCGGCGTCCTCATTAGATATATGGCCGACATCGCTCAAGATGCGTCTTTTTACATTCCAGGGGTATTTCCCCATGCGCAGCATCTCAACATCATGGTTGCATTCAAAAATAAAATAATCCGCATTCCGGATTTTACCAATCATCCGGCTGGACACATAACCGGTATCGGTGATAATCGCCAGTTTTTTGTCGCCTTCGTGAAATATATAAAACATCGGTTCCGCCGCATCGTGGGAAACTCCATATGATTCCACATCAAGACTACCGAAAGTTTTGACCGATTCCATATCGAAGGTAAACTTTAAATCTACAGGTATTTCACCGATCAACGGTTCCATCGCATCCCACGTTTTTTCATTGGCGTAAATCGGCAACTTGTATTTGCGGGCTAAGACCCCAACTCCTTTGATATGGTCGGAATGCTCGTGGGTTACGAATATACCGTCAAGTGTTGCTGGATCTCGATTGATTTTTTTTAGTGCATTTTCTATTTGTCTGCCACTTAGACCAACATCCACAAGGAAAGAATATGTATCGTTTTCCACATAAATTGCGTTCCCTGTACTTCCGCTGGCCAAAACACTGAATCTTAACGACATCAAGTTTCACTCCAGAACAAAAAAACTATTTTTCTATCAATCAATTAAGAATTTGTGTTTCTTCATTAATGATATGCCCCTCCACAGCATTGATAAAAAAGTCATCTTTACCGGCTATAGAGATCCGCCATGTCGGAGCTAAAATTTGCGAAGATTTTAAGGGGACGAGAGTATAATAACCGAGTTCGACATCGATCACTTCATCATTTCTTTCCAGAAGGCGATTTTTGTACAAGATAAGCACGGCATCAAGCGCGGAAAGAATCGCCTGGTTTTTAATTTCGGTTATGTCTTCCAGCATCGTCTGGGAATAGGATACGATCTCTTGATCCTCATTCAACTGCAAAACGATCCGGGCGTCACGATTATTATAAAACAATTTTCCATTGTATTGCTGGAAATAGGTAATGGTGTTTTTAGTTTTATCATAATCCCAGTACCGGTATTCGCTTCCGCTATCGATGAAATTCTTTACAAAACGGTCGACATCGCTGATGTGCCAATTTTCTCCCAATTCATATGGACTGTCCAAGGTAATCTGTAACTCATGCGATTCCTCTGACAGTTGCCCATTTTTCGCAGGATTAGCCAAATTTTCCATGGAAAAATCCCGCACATTCGCTTCGATATAAAACTCCTCTTCCGGTCCTTCCGGTAATTCCGGTAACGTAATCTGATCGGCCGCCATCTGTTCTTCCACCGGAACATCGCTTAAATAATCATAGGTGCTCGCGCTTTTTTGATCGATAATCTGCAGGATAAGGAAAATATCGAGAACAAGGAAGGAAAGGATAAAAATCGTTTTCGCTCTACTCCAATCCATTATGTTTGCCTCCTTGTTCTGCCTCAAAAACAGGCAGCCAATCCGTTCCTATTCGATAATACCAAAAGGGTTCAAAGAGGAACATGGAATCTTCTTCCATAAACGTCATCTCATAGCCGATCGCGATATCGGTGATGTATGCGAGGTCAATTTTCTTTGTTGCCTCTAAATAATCTAACACTTCCTGACCGGAAGGCAAGGTTTTCACATACGGTTGAACCGGGAAATTTAAACTAAAATACGGCCGGCGATAAGCGTAGATTCCTGAATTACCGATACTTACGGATAAATAGTTCGAACCGACGACCATATAATCTGACAAGAAGAGCTGAAAGATCACTTCTTGATTTTCCGCATCAAAGTGGGAAAACAGATATTGATCGGTCCAACCACCGTGTTGATTCACAAAGTTCATCGCCGTTTGGATGATCTGGCTCGGTGCGATCTCCTGATTTTTTGCAACCGTTGGATTGACAAAATGAATCGTTTTATGATCTTCATAAACTTCCAACAAACTCGTCCCGTTCGTGTACGTATTCTCCGTTTTCGTCACAACCGATGGATCGGGGAAAAGGACTTCGACAAACGCTTGAATCGGTATTTCCGTTGTATAGTAAGGGTACGTTTTCACTTCTAAATGAGGTTCATTCTTCACAAAGATTATGCTTCCCGCTGTATGTTCATAAACCAAATAAGGAGAACTTTTATCCGCAAATTCTTGAAGCTCTCTTATAAAATTTAACTGATCATGATATTTGACTCGTGATTTAACCGCTGTCCGTAAATCACTGGATGCGAAATAAACGACCGCTTCTTGCTTTTCTAAATCCTCCGGAAAAATAAACATATAGTGATAAAGAATATTCGGAATCCCGTCCTGTTCCACAGATAATATCGTCTTTATCAGTTCAAGGGGGATATCATCATACTGGAAGATAAGAGCTTCTGCCCGTTCATGCCACTTTGCGGCAAATTCTTCAGTAGCTAAATTAAAGTCGTAAAAATTCCATTTTTGTATTTCATCGATGATCGGTTGAATGACGATCATCGCTTCCGAACCAACGTATTGTCCGTCTTTTTTCCAAACGATCTTTTTCGGATGGATCAGTTCTTTAATATCGATTTTATGAGATATCGTAATCTCTTCCACATATTCCTGATTATTTACGCGATCGTAACTTTGCTGAAAAGTCATGATATAGCCAAAAAGAAATATACTTAAAAGCACCAGCCCTGTTAAAATTATCGATTTAATTTGTTCCACACTCATGAAAAATCATCCTTTTGGTTTCGTTGATAAGGAAGTGTGAAATGAATGGTCGTTCCTTTTCCTTCCGAGCTGGTGGCCCAAATTTGCCCGCCATGAGCTTGAATCATTTCCTTGGCAATCGCCAATCCTAAACCGGTACCACCGTGATTCCGCGACCGTGCCTTATCCACACGATAGAAGCGATCAAAAATGCGCTGGAGATTTTCCTTGGCGATCCCCACTCCCTGGTCACTGATCCGCACCTGTACATAATCGAGATATACGGTGATCTTAAAGGTCACCTGCCCGCCGTCGGGGGAGTATTTAATAGCATTCATGATAATATTATCGATAACCTGGGTGATTTTATCTTTGTCGATCTGCACGAAAATGGCTTTTTTAGGGAATCTGCGTACAAAAGTGATTTTTTGATCCTTTGTCATTTCAAAACGATCGATAATGTCATTTAAAAAGGAAACGAGATCAACATTCTCCAAATTCAAATCATACTCTTTGCGATCCATTTTCGATAATTGTAAGAGATCGTTAACGAGACGGATCATCCGTTCCGTTTCATTTTGAATCACTTGTAAAAATTTCGGTGCGATTCCGGGATCGTTTAAGGCACCTTCTGCCAACGCTTCGATATAACTTCTCATTGTCGTTAACGGCGTGCGCAGTTCGTGGGATACATTGGCCACAAATTCCCGACGCTCCGCTTCGATTTTCTCCTGTTCGGTAATATCATGAAGAACGACGATCAATCCGTTCATCAGTCCTGTTTCTTTTTGAATTACCGAAAAATTGGCCCGCAAAAAATACGGTTTTCCTTCGGTGCTGAAATCGAGAATGATCGAGTTTTCCTCTTCTAGCAGATCTTTGAACGTATATTCCTCTTCAAGACCGAGTAATGAAACGATGGGTTGCGAGATAGCGGAATCCCGTGACACCCCGAGCATGTTTTCCGCCGCTTCATTAATCAATATGACTCGCCCCCGGCGATCCGTGGAAACGACCCCGTCTGTCATATAAGTTAGGATCGAAGAAAGCTTCCTTTTCTCATTTTCCGTTTTAATTTGTTCTTCCTGTAGTTTTTTCGACAAATGGTTGAATGTTTCCGCTAATTGGCCAATCTCATCATTGCTATAAATATTTACTTTTTTAGCAAAATTCCCCTTGGCCATCGCCTGCGCTTGCCGTTTCATCTCGGAGATCGGCCGGGTGATCGTTTGCGCGATCAGGACCGCTAGTACCGCCGTTATAACCAGGGCTATTAATGTACCGGTAACCAGCACGCCGTTAATGACCTGGAGCTGGTCATAAACCTGTTCAATCTTTCCCTCAATATAAATGATTCCTTCCACATTATTACGGACCTTTATGGGAACAAACAACTGCCAGATTCTTCCATTATGTTTGTCGATCACGATTTGATCGATGCTTTCCTCCGTAACGAGGGCACGGGTTGCCAGCACATCTGTGGTTCTTTGTCCGACAATTTCCTGGTTATTTATGTTGGAACTTGCAATGATTCGCATATTTTTATCGATGATCTGAATTTCCGCAATATCCGGTGCGGTATTTTCCATCAGAATCGCTCGTAGTGCTGTCTCTAGGGATGGAATCCCGTCAACTTCCCGGTCTTGTAAAAACTCCTGTTCTACATTGTAAGCCAAAAACTCGACCCGATTATAGATGGAATTTTTGAAATTCATAACCAGGCGGTTTTCCAGTTCCCGGACAAAATAAACTCCAATAATTTGCATAGCTAGTAAAATAAGTAAGACAAAGAACAGAATAAATTTCCAACGAATGGAAAAAAACACGGAGCTTTTTTTCATCAAGTCATTACTCCTGTTCAGGGTTCTTTAAATAGTAGCCGACACCCCGGCGGGTGATGATCCAGGTAGGATGGGATGGATTGTCCTCAATTTTTTCTCGCAAGCGGCGGATCGTAACATCCACTGTACGGACATCACCGAAATAATCATAGCCCCATACCGTTTGCAATAGATGCTCCCGGGTTAAGACTTGTCCGATATGTTGCGCTAAATAATAAAGCAATTCGAATTCCCGGTGGGTGAGTTCGATCTGTTCGCCACGTTTAGTGACCATATAAGCATCAGGATGAATCGTTAACGGACCGATGACGATTTCGTTCGATTTTTCCTCTTGTGCGGCAGTCTGCGCATACTGATGACGTCTTAAATTCGCCTTAACCCGCGCCAACAACTCCCTTGTGCTGAAAGGTTTTGTCACATAATCATCAGCACCTAATTCCAAACCGAGCACTTTATCGATTTCCGAATCTTTTGCGGTCAGCATGATGATCGGTATGTCGTATTTTTTACGAATCTCCCGGCAGACTTCCATGCCGTCTTTTTCAGGAAGCATGATATCCAACAAAATAATATCGGGCTGAACCTCTTCTACTTTTTCTAACGCCTCTTCTCCGTCATAAGCACAATAGACTTCGTAACCCTCTTTTTCAAAATTAAATTGTAAAATATCCGCAATCGGTTTTTCATCATCGACAACCAATATCTTCTTCGCCATGGTAACTTCCCCTTTCAAAATCATCGCAAGTTATACCGGATCACTTTACAAACTCCTACTGTCTAAATATCCGTTGCATTAACGAATCTTCTTTAATTATTACTTTATCATGAATAAATAGTGAATTCATCAGGAAATACCGGGTGAATCGGGAAATCGGTCTTTTTATCTTGAACGTTCACAGAATGCCTCATCAAAGAATTTTTTCCAGACCCGCTCTCCAATAAAGATTCCCTTTAAACGATAAAAGTGGGAAATCTTGCTACGATTCCCCATTATTTCCCGGGTAATATTTTGTCGAAGAATAGCAAATAAAATCCCTGGCCTTAGCCAGGGGTGAACATCATTATTTTATCGATTAAGATAGTCGAGAGGGTTTTGTAATTTACCATTTTTATAGACTTCGAAATGCAAGTGGATTCCTGTCGAATTTCCCGTACTGCCCATAACGCCGATTTTAGTCCCTTTCGGTACGGTTTGACCAACCGATACAGAAATAGAGGCGAGGTGGGCATATACGGTTTTCATCCCGTTATTATGATTGATGACGACTTTATTCCCGTAACCGCCATCCCAACCGGCAAAAACGACCACACCGTTATCAGCGGCACGAATCGTCCGATTGGACGGGCGGGCTATATCAATTCCTTTATGATAAGAACCCCAGCGATATCCTTGATAGCTAGATATATAACCACCGATCGTCGGCCAAATCAATTCACCCGATCCCCGGGACGGAATCACCTTCGTTCCTTTGCGAATGATCTTTGTCACCGGTTCTTTAACGACCTGTTCTTCTTTTACTTCCTTATGTACTTGTTGGCCATTTCTTTCGACGATCCGGTATGTAACGATTTTTTCGCCATTTGCCCCTTCTTGATCGATTTTCGATTCCCCTTTATACATGGAATCATCCTCGATGACCTTCGTTTCAAAGGGAATCGCTTCGGATACTTTCGCTTCTTTTTCCAAAATGATATCGATATACGGTTTTTGAACGGTCACGTTCAATTCATCACCAATCTGGAGAATGGTATCTTCCGTTACACCTGGATTTAATTCTAACAGTTCTTTGAGCGTCAGGCCGTGGCGATTGGCGATCGTCCCCAGTACATCGCCTTCCTGAATCGTGTATGTTTCTTGTTCAAGGGTTCCCGTTTCTAGCAACGTGACGGCATCCTGAACGGTTAAAACATCTGCGGGTTTTACTTTTTCTAAAGAAAGGGTGATGTTCTCGGAAAATTTGATATCCAGTAAGCGGGTTTCGCCTACTTCGAGCGGCTCATCTTTCTTAACTTTTTCTAGCGCAGCTAGCTCTTCTTCCGAGATATACTTATATTTCAATTGCCGAAGAAGTTCTTCAGCTTTTTCGACATTTTCCAGATAGAGAACAGGTTTTCCGTTTATTTTAAGTGCGACCGATTCTACAAATATATCGATTTCATCTTCGATTTCTGCAAGAACTTTTTGCTCGTCAAGTGAAATGTCACGGAAGATCTGTTCAGGGATGATGGATAATTCATCCGTAATATATGTTAAATCTTTATCTTGATGCGCTGTTTTCACCCGTTCAATTTTTTCCTGTACTAATCTTTCAACATGATCCCGATTCGTAACCGTTCCCAAAAATTCATCATTTACGTATACATGGTAGATCGTTTTTAATTGGGGTTCTTTATGGGATTGTGCAAAGGCTGAGTTGATCGTGATGGTCGAGACAACCAGGGTGGCGATCACGGTCTTTTTCAAAACACCATGGGTTTGGATGCGAACATGTTCCTTCCGCACCCGTTCTGGCTGTACTTTCTCCTTAAGAAGTAAACTCATGGATTTTCCTCCTATTATTTTGGGAAAACTTATAACCGAGCGAATAAAAAACTAACTAAATCTTAACCGAGTAATTTCTTAAACTACTGTACCATAAAAATAGGGCTAAGAGGGAAACGTCGCGAAAATGTAATGGAAATGTATAATTGATGGAAAATTCTGGTTCGAATCGCCGAAAATTGATTCGTATCCATAGCAGCTTCCGTCAGAAAACAGCCAAATAAGTATCCAAAACTGGTAGAACCTGGATTAATTATTACAATTATGTAACAAAACGACTACCATATGCCTTCTACGCGTTTATCCGGTGTGGTTTCCTTCTTTTTCATTCTATGTTCCACGCCGAGCATTTTACTACACAAATGCGGAAAATAAAAAAGCCGACCACCGCTTTTAACAGGTCGGCTCAGGCGACGGGGGGTGCATCAGCTTCATCATAACGTCTTTCTAGATTTACAAACTTGTTAAATTCCTTGGCAAAAGCTAACTGAATCGTACCGGTCGGACCGTTCCTCTGCTTGGCGATGATGATCTCGATAATATTTTTGTTTTCTGTTTCTTGGTCATAATAATCGTCCCGGTAAAGAAAGGCAACGATATCCGCATCCTGTTCGATACTTCCCGATTCCCGGATATCGGACATCATCGGTCGTTTATCCTGGCGCTGTTCCACACTTCTTGAAAGCTGGGATAAAGCGATCACGGGTACTTCTAATTCCCGGGCAAGCTCTTTTAATGATCGGGAAATTTCCGAAACTTCTTGCTGGCGGTTTTCCACGTTCCGGCGATTCCCTTGAATCAATTGCAGGTAATCGATTATGACCATTCCCAAACCATGTTCCTGTTTGAGCCGGCGACACTTGGCGCGGATGTCGGCAACCCGGATCCCCGGTGTATCATCGATAAAAATACCGGAGTTGGATAATGTTCCCATCGCCATCGTCAGTTTTTTCCAGTCTTCATCCGTTAAATTTCCTGTCCGCAAGTTCTGGGAATTGATATTTCCAACGGAACTTAACATCCGCATAACTAACTGTTCAGCGCCCATTTCCAGGGAAAAAATCGCTACATTTTGATCGGTTTTGGTCGCAACATTCGTAGCAATATTTAAGGCAAAGGCGGTTTTACCGACAGAGGGCCTTGCCGCCACGATGATCAAATCGTTTTTCTGGAATCCGGCCGTCATCCGGTCCAATTCATAAAATCCTGTAGGTATACCGGTAACCTCGTCTTTCCTACTGTGTAACAATTCAATATAATCGTAGGTTTTGACGAGAACATCCCGGATGTTTTGAAAGTCACCCGTCCTGTTGCGGTTTGAGACCTCTAAAATCTTTCTTTCCGCCTCAGCCAACAAACTTTCAACATCATCTTCCCGCTCATATCCGTCCCTGGCGATATCCGTTGCCGTTTTGATCAATCGTCGCAGTAATGATTTTTCCGCAACAATACGGGCATA
Organism: uncultured Bacillaceae bacterium; assembly: GCA_937983015.1. Classification (GTDB taxonomy): domain Bacteria; phylum Bacillota; class Bacilli; order Bacillales; family Caldibacillaceae; genus CALGAD01. The sequence goes on from CALKAK010000102.1 coordinate 14,716, forward strand.
ATATTCGATATTCGCAGCGGTAGGCACCGCACCGGCCAGTTCGGTTAAATAGGAAATTCCACCTACATTTTCCAATTGATTTTCCGCCTGCAGCTCATCGGTCACCGTCACGATATCCACGGCTTTTCCCTCTTCATTCAAAGATAGCATGCAGGCGAAAATCTTCTGATGGCTCACTCGATAAAAATCTTCAGGTGTTAGAATTTCACTGGCTACAAGCAAACTTTCCGGTTCTAAAAAAATCGCTCCTAAGACGGCCTGCTCGGCTTCAATATTTTGCGGAGGAGTTCGGTCCAGCAGCAACTCGTTCATTCTGTAAAACCTCCATGCTCCCTTTCCGTAACACACAATAAGGTGACTTAAAAAAGGAGATTAATAGGTTATATGATCGCTTCATGGCAAAAGGTATGAAAAAAAATCCGTATAAAAAAGGCTGCTCATTCGTGTTTTTTGTAAACTTATTAACAAATGAACGCAGCCTTTAAATCCAGTAAATTTATTCTAACATGCTCTTTCTTTTCTGGCGATGGTAACATTTATTGCTCTTCTTTTACATGCACATTGAGCGTAGCCGTTACTTGACTGTGTAATTTTACCGGTACCTTCGTATATCCTAACGAACGAATGGCATCCGGCATTTCGATTTTCCGGCGATCGATTTTAATATCGTGAACTTTTTGCAGTTGTTCGGCAATCTGTTTCGCGGTAATGGAACCAAACAGACGACCGCCTTGACCGGCCTTGGCGGTAAATTCCAGAGTCAATTTCTCCAGCTTTTCTTTCAACCGCTTTGCCTCTTCCAATTGTTGTCTGGCTAACTCTTCCTCCTTCTTCTTCTGTGCCTTCAGTTTCTTTAAATTCGCCTCTGTCGCTTCAACAGCCAGACCTCTTTTAAACAAATAATTATTTGCGTAACCGTCGGCTACTTCTTTCACTTCCCCTTTTTTTCCTTTACCTTTGACATCTTTCAAAAAGATTACCTTCATCCAGTTTTTCCTCCTTCAAAATACTCATCGATTGCCTGTTTTAACATTCGTTCGGCTTCATCTATCGTGACATCTTCAAGTTCTGTGGCCGCATTTGTCAAATGCCCACCACCATGTAATAATTCCATGATCAGCTGTACGTTAACATGTCCCAGGGAACGGGCGCTGATTCCAACCGTTCCATCACTTTTCCTACCGATCACAAAACTAGCCAGTACATTTTCCATCGTTAACAAAGTATCCGCGGTTTGCGCCAGCAAAATTTGCGAAGTCATTTCATCTTCATTAGCTTTGGCTATAGCGATCCCGTCTCGATAAAAGTCAACATTCTCGATGATTTTCGATTTTTGAATAAACGTTTTCAAATCCCCTTTTAACAAGTTCTGCACGAGAATCGTATCGGCCCCCCGGGAACGGAGGAACGATGCTGCATCGAATGTTCGTGATCCTGTACGTAAGGTAAAGCTTTTCGTGTCTACGATAATTCCGGCAAGGAGCGCGGTCGCCTCAATCATATCGATTTTTTCAATCGGCTGGTATTCCAAGAGTTCAGTTACCAGCTCGGATGTCGAAGATGCATAAGGTTCCATATAAACGAGTAAAGGGTTTTGTACGAACTCTTCGCTACGGCGGTGATGGTCGATCACGACAATGCGATCGATTTTTTCCACCAATCTTTCTTCGATACAGAAGGAAGGTTTATGGGTGTCGACGATCACGAGTAATGCGTTACGCAAATCCAGGTCCAGAGCTTGTTCGGCCGAAATAAAGTGGCGGTAAATTTCTGGTTTCTGTTTTACATACTCCAGTAATCTTTCAACACTGCGATCCAGTTCATCTTCGTTCAAAACGACAAACGCATTCGGCTGGTGAATTTTAGCGATTTTTAGCAATCCTATGGAGGAACCGACAGCATCCATATCCGGATAGCGGTGACCCATGATTAAAACGAGGCGGCTTTCTTCCATCAGCTCGCCGAGAGCATGCGAGATCACCCGGGCACGTACCCGTGTTCTTTTTTCCACGGGGTTCGTCTTGCCTCCGTAAAAACGCACTTTTCCTTCAGGAAGTTTGATCGCAACCTGATCGCCACCCCGGCCTAACGCTAGGTCGAGACTCGATTGGGCTAAATCGCCTAATTCCGGCAAGTTCTCGGCGGCAATACCGACACCGATACTTAATGTTAAGGGGATATCTTGTTCGGCCATCGCCTCCCGGACCGTATCCAGGATCGAAAACTTATCATCTTCTAATTCATGTAAAATTTTTTCGTTCAAAAATGCGATAAAACGTTCAGAATTGATCCGTTTAATAAAAACGCCGAATTGTTTCGCCCAATCATTCAATATGGAGGTCACCTGGCTATTTAAACTTCCCCTTGCCTCATCGTCCATTCCTTGGGTGACTTCATCGTAATTATCCAAATAGATGATCGCTAAAACCGGTTTTTCGGCCTGATATTTTTCCTTCAGCCGTGCAAAATCCGTAATATCGAAGAAAAAAACGAGTTGATCTTCCTTTTGATAATAAATCCGAAACTGTTTATCAAAAAGAGCGATCGTCCCACTCTGTTTTTCCTGTTTAATGATCGGAATGAGCTCATCAACCAGATCATATAAAGATTTTCCAGATAGATCTTCTTCCTGAAATAACCGTTCTAAATATGGATTGGCCCATTGGATAAATAAATCCTCATCGATGAACATCACTCCGAAAGGGAGATTCATGACGATTTTTTCCCCGGTACTTTTGACACGGTATGATAGCGTTGATATATCTTCCTTCAATTTCTCCGTGAATTTCCTTTCCCCCGCGATAAATAGCACAAGGAATAATACCTCGATCAATACACCGGTCATACCGAGCCATTTGTTGTAAAAAGACATCAGGATAAAAAGGAGAAAAAAAGCAAAAGCAAACGTAAAAATTAAGATCCGTAGTTCCTTTTTCTTTTCACTACTGGGCATATGTCTCAGCTCCTACATCAAACCCCAAAGGGGCAGTTTGTTCGCCTTTTCTGTCCCGAATTATAAGTATACCATGAAATGGATTCAATCCTGGAAAAAATGTTTGGTCTATCGTTAAAGGTGACTATTCCCCTTCCTACCGATCATGTTTCCAGCCTCTTCCGCAAATCAAAACCGAGGTCAATGATCCCGAGCAACTGAACGATCTGCAGTAATAAAGGATTGAGCACCGTGATCACCGTAACGACGATCGGTATCGTATTGGATAGATTTTTCCTATGAGCGAAAAAAAACATGAAGGAAATGCCTTGAATGGAAAAGATGATTTGGAAAAGCGAAAGGAAATTAAGAATCACCGTCGATAAGAAATCCCCCTGCTGTAACGGGACGATAAAAGACAAAATCGATACGATCAAAAAATACCAGATCAAGCTTCTCGGGAATGATAATTCACGAAAAGGCTGTCCTGCAGGAACCGAGATGCCGAGTCGTTTCATGACGGGAACAGAAATCATCATGGCCAACCAAACTTGAATGGCACTGATGAGCACTAGAATGGTCGGGATCAAGGCCAAGCCGATGGAGATCATCTGGAAAAGCATATCTTGGGCTTCCGGTGGGATTTCCTGCCCTAATGCTTCGAAAATGGCAAGGGACTCTCTGGCCATCTCCCTTAACGTTGTCGCGATTTCATTGATAAAATTGATATCGAATAATATTAGGGAAAGGGCCAAAAGCAATAAAGTTACCAAAATATACGCAAGTGTCCCGAAAAGAAAGGTCAGCCTACGGTCTTTAGCATAATATAGACATACCCCCAGGACACTTCCTGTGATCCCATATAATAAAGTGACAAAAAGGGATGGAATATTACCAACGATGAAACCAATTACAAGTGATGCAATAAAAAAAATCGAGCCGTCTTTCCAGTTATATTTCCCGACATAATAAATGAATGGTAACGGTAAAGCGAGGGAAAATAATGTACCGATCACCGGAAGATATAAAAAAATGAGGAGCAAAATCGCGTAAATGGCCAGTAAAACTGCTCCTTCTGTCAATTTTTTCGCAGACACAGAGACACCTCATTTATATTATGTTTCTCTTATTTCCTAAAAGGATTACTACCCTTATTTTAGCGATTCAAGTTTACTCCTTCAACTATCGATCCGTTTTTAACAATACCCTCTAGAGGTATTTTAAAAAATTAAAAAACAGCAAAGAATTACTCTTTGCCGTTTTTTATGGTGTGGATTAATTGTCATCTGCCACATAAGGTAACAAAGCCATTTGCCGTGCTCGTTTGATCGCTCTTGTTAACATCCGTTGATGTTTCGCGCATGTTCCCGTTACCCGGCGCGGAAGAATTTTACCCCGTTCGGAAATGAATTTTTTCAACAAATCAACGTCTTTATAATCGATATAGGTAATATTATTCGCAGAAAAATAGCAAACTTTTTTCCGTTTATTCCGACCTCTACGTGCTGCTGCCACGAACGTCACTCCTTTCTCCTAAAAATTCAACCGTTCTTTATTAACAAGCCTTTAAAAAGGCAAATCATCATCAGAAATATCGATTGTTTCACTATCGTCGAAAAAGGGGTCTTCTTGCGGATAGTCTGGAGTTCCTGTTTGTGTCTGACTACCCGGTCTGAAGGAATCTCCGCCTTGCTGGAATCCAGAGCTTCCGTATTGTTCTTGACGCCGCTCCGTTACACTCCGCGGTTCTAAAAACTGGACGCTATCACAAACAACTTCTGTTAAAAAAACCCGTCTACCATCCTGGGCTTCGTAACTTCTCGTTTGAATCCGTCCTTCAACACCGGCCAGGCTTCCTTTACGAAGGTAGTTAGCAACATTTTCTGCCTGTTTCCGCCAGACGACACAATTGATAAAATCCGCTTCCCGTTCTCCTTGACGGTTGGTAAAAGTCCGGTTAACCGCAAGTGTAAAAGTGGAAACTGGTACGCCATTCGGTGTATAACGGAGCTCCGGATCTTTCGTCAATCTACCGACGAGCACGACACGGTTTATCATCAAAAACAACTCCCTTTTAAAGAGAAATGTTTCATGTGAAACATTACCCGCTACAATTAAAATTAATCATCCAAACGAACGACGATATGACGAATAACATCATCACTAATCTTAATTAAACGATCAAACTCTTGAATCGCTGCAGGTTCAGCATTCACAGTGATCACGTGGTAAATTCCGTCACGGTAATTGTCGATTTCATAAGCGAGACGGCGTTTACCCCATTCTTTGGATTCGATGATTTCCGCACCATTGTCTTTCAAAATATTGTCGAAACGTTCAACTAAAGCGGTTTTTTCTTCGTCTTCAATATTCGGGCGGATAATGTACAAAATTTCGTATTTTCTCATGTCTTCTTTCACCTCCTTCTGGACTTTACGGCTCTTTTATAAAAAAGAGCAAGGAGCAATGGATATATTACTCACGATATAATATAGTAACATAAATCGAATAAAACCGCAATGTTTCCAGGTAGTTTTTCTGTTTCTGCAACATGCGATTACACATTAAACCGGAAATAGATAATGTCGCCATCCTGGACTTCATAATCTTTACCTTCCAGACGAACTTTTCCAGCTTCCTTCGCCGCGCTCATCGAACCATATTCCACTAGATCTGTATAAGAAATCGTTTCCGCGCGAATGAATCCTTTTTCAAAATCGCTATGAATGATCCCCGCACACTCCGGTGCTTTCATTCCGCGCTTGAACGTCCAGGCCCGTACTTCTTTTTCTCCCGCCGTGAAAAAGGTGGCCAGTCCAAGTAATGCATAAGATTTACGAATCAATTGATCCAGACCGGACTCCTCGATCCCCAGCTCCTCCAGAAACACTTCTTTTTCTTCTTCATCGAGTTGAGAGATTTCCTCTTCCAGTTTGGCGCAAATCGTAACAATTTCCGCTCCTTCTTTTGCCGCATATTCTTTGACCTGTTGAACGTACGGATTCGCTCCTACATTGCCGATATCATCTTCGCCAACATTCGCCACATAAATGACAGGTTTTAATGTGAGCAATTGATACCCTTTAATGATCTTTAATTCCTCTTCGGTGAAGGATACCGAACGAGCGGGTAATTCTTTTTCGAAAGCTTCCTTGACCTTCAGCAGGACTTCATATTCTGCCAGCGCCGCCTTATCTTTTTGTTTCGCTAATTTTTCAACCCTGGTCAACCGTTTTTCTACCGTTTCAATATCAGCAAGTATCAATTCCAGGTTGATCGTTTCTATATCCGCGATCGGATCGACCCTACCCGCGACATGGGTTATATTTTCATCAGTAAAACAGCGGACAACATGACAGATGGCATCCACCTGGCGAATGTTTGCTAAAAATTTATTTCCCAGCCCTTCTCCCTTACTGGCTCCTTTTACGAGGCCGGCAATATCCGTAAATTCAAAGGTTGTTGGAATCACTTTTTGTGGTTTAAATATTTCTGCCAGTTTCTTTAAACGTGGATCAGGGACTTCCACTACCCCCACATTCGGATCAATGGTCGCGAAAGGGTAATTGGCCATTTCCGCCCCTGCTTTTGTAATCGCGTTAAAAAGTGTCGATTTGCCAACGTTTGGTAAACCAACGATTCCCGCAGTCAAGCTCATGTATTTCACTCCTGTAAATAAAATAAAAAAATTGCCGAGAGAAGTTCCTCACCAATTATAGTCATTGTGCTCTCAAAAAACAAGAATCGTCCTTTTCTCGTGCGATGAAGAAAAACTGCCTAAACGGCAGTTTCTCAATCTTCATGGCCTATTACCTTTTTCATTTTTCTCGTAAACTCTCGACGCGGCATCAGGACGCTGTGAGAACAACCCAAACATTTAATCCGAATATCCGCACCCATACGGATGATCTTCCAGCGATTATGACCACAAGGATGGGGTTTTTTCATCTCCACAATATCGTTCAAATCAAATATCTTTTCAGCCATTCCCATTCACACTCCATCACCATGGGATATTCCTCAGAAGGCCTCTATTATTATACCATATATTTTTTCTTCTAATATTAGCGCCCGTATATTTTCGCAAAGTATAACGATCGATGTATATAATTTTCACCTTTTTACTAAACTGGTAATACGAGTTTATATATGAGACGGTGATGGCCATGTTTAATACTCATTTTCCCGGAAAAAAACAGGATTTCTTCATCGCCCACGATGAAGAATCTGCCAGTCGTAAAATCGCGAATAAATTGCTCGAATATTTACCAGCCCAAAGCGAGTGTCCCATCGTTTTTATTTGTGTCGGCACCGACCGATCCACAGGGGATGCCCTCGGCCCGCTTGTTGGCAGTCATTTACTGAACAAAAATTTACCGGAAAATTTCCACGTCTTCGGCACATTAAAGCAACCGATCCATGCGGTAAACTTGAAACAATCGATCGCACGAATAAAGGAAAAATTCCCTGCAGGTTTTTATGTAGCCATCGATGCCTGTCTTGGGCAAAGTAAACACGTTGGTTACATTCAAATAAAAGAAGGACCGCTCAAACCGGGGGCCGGGGTGAACAAGAGCTTACCGGAAATCGGTCATATACACATCACAGGAATCGTGAACATCGCTGGTTTCATGGAGTTTTTCGTCTTGCAAAACACCCGTCTCCACCTGGTAATCGAACTTTCCCGGGTTATTGCGGAAGGAATTTATCATGCTGGTCTCATCTACCATTACGATCTGCTTTATTCAAAAAGGGAACGATATTTATAAAATGATCGAACCGGGTTTTTGTTTCAAGATCAAGGAAAGAAATGACCGATCTTAAACAAGTTGGAAATGCACAAAAAGAGGAGTGAGCAATAAAACAACAAGCAGTCCTGGTAATAAATTGGCAACTTTGATTTTGGTGATTCCCGCTAAATTCAATCCGATCGCTAAGATCATGATGCCACCGGTGGCGGTAATTTCATGGATGAAAAGTTCGATCCACTCTGAACTCAAGACACCCGTCAGGAACGAAGCAAAAATAGCAATCGAGCCTTGATACAGGAAAACAGGAACAATAGAAAACAACACACCATAACCGAGGGTTGCCGTCAGGATCATCGCCGTAAAACCGTCTAATAATGCTTTGGTGAATAAAATCGAATGATCACCGCGCAACCCACTATCAATCGCCCCTACGACAGCCATGGCGCCAACACAGAATATGAGCGAGGCCGTGATAAATCCTTCGGCAATCGTGGACTGACGCCCGATCTTTTCTTCTAATTTTCGTCCCAAATGGTTGAAACGTTCATCTAGCTTCGTCATTTCACCGATGGCGGCCCCGATCGCGATACTCAAAATAACAATTAAAAATTGTTGACTTTGCACCCCCATTTGTACGCCTAAAACGATAACGGTTAAGCCAATTCCTTTCATAAGCAGATCTTTCATCGAATCGGATATCCTTGAAAAAACCATTCCTATTAATGATCCCATGAAGATACAAAGCGCATTAACGAACGTCCCTGTTAGCACCATATCATTTTCCTCTTCCTTTTTATAAAAAAACAAGTCAATTATTGACTTGAATGTGTACGGTATTATTCACCATTTTTGTTCTGGAAATTCCGGGTATGAAATGTTTCACGTGAAACATTTTAATAGTTTTCTGGATTTAATATCGCTAAAATTCGATTCAAATCGTCGTAGGAGAAAAATTCAATCTCGATCTTCCCCTTCCTTTTTCCTTTTTTGATTTTTACGGTTGTGCCGAAACGTTCACGCAATACATTTTCCTGTTCCATGAGAAAAACATCTTTTTTCTCTTTTCGTTTTTTTGTTTCACGTGAAACATTACGATTTAATTGTTGTATCAACTCTTCTAATTGCCTTACATTCAAACCTTCTTTAATGACTTTATCAACCACGGACGGGATTTTCTTTTTATCTTTTATCCCTAGTAAAGCCCGCCCATGCCCCATGGAGATTTTGCCCTCATGGATGAGTTCCTGAATCTCTTGCGGTAAGGAAAGGAGGCGTACCATATTGGCGATGTGGGGACGGCTTTTGCCCAGTCGTTTGGCCAGTTGCTCTTGCGTGATTTCCAGGCGGTCCAATAACATCTGATACGCACTAGCTTCTTCAATAGGGGTTAAATCTTCCCGCTGCAGGTTTTCCAGTACGGCAAGTTCCATCATTTTTTCATCGGTTAACGAACGAACGACCGCAGGGATTTTTTTCAGACCGGCTGCTTTTGCCGCCCGATAACGTCTCTCACCAACAACGATTTCGTATCCTTTGATACTTTTCCGTACGATAATCGGCTGTAAAACACCATGTTCGAGGATGGATTGCTTCAGATCGGCAATGCCTTCTTCCGAAAAATATTTTCGCGGTTGATAAGGGTTGGGACGAATCTCCTTGAGAGGGATTTCTTCCACTGTTTCGCCTTCGATTTTTTCAATTTCCGAAAATAAGGCATTAATCCCTTTCCCTAAAGCCTTAGCCATTCCTTACCACTTCCTTCGCTAATTCTAAATAAACCTCGGCTCCGCGTGAACGTGGATCGTATAAGATGATCGGTTGTCCGTGGCTTGGCGCTTCACTCAAGCGAACATTCCGCGGGATGATCGTCCGGAATACTTTGTCCTGGAAATATTTTTTTACTTCTTCGATTACTTGAATGCCAAGGTTCGTTCGTGCATCAAACATCGTTAACAAGACACCCTCGATCATTAAGTCAGGATTTAAATGTTTTTGCACAAGCCGGATCGTATTTAACAATTGACCTAAACCTTCCAGGGCGTAGTACTCGCACTGAACAGGGATCACGACCGTATCGGATGCGGTAAGCGAATTGAGTGTTAATAAACCGAGCGATGGAGGGCAATCGATCAAAATATAGTCATAGCGGTCTTTTACAGATTCCAGGGACTTTTTCAGACGTAATTCCCGGGAGATTAACGAAACAAGTTCTACCTCGGCTCCTGCTAGCTGGATCGTAGCCGGGATGACTTCTAAATTTTCCACTTGCGTCGGCAAAATGACTTGTTCGATGTCTATCTCATCAATCAACACATTGTAAATACAATGCTCGACATCTGCTTTTTCAACCCCGACTCCACTCGTGGCATTGCCCTGGGGATCGATATCAATCAGCAAAACTCTTTTTCCGATATAAGCTAAACACGCTGATAAGTTAACGGCAGTCGTCGTTTTCCCGACACCGCCCTTTTGGTTCGCTATGGATATGATTTTACTCACGATGTCACCTACCCCGAATGGAACTTCTTCTATTTTACCATGAAACTTCTGAAAAATGATATTTCGCCTCGTTTTGTCCACCGTATTTTCTAGCAAATACATGTTCTTATCTTTAATAGTAACCTTTTTTACCGACCATGTACATACGGAGTAGCAACATTTCCAATAATTTTAATCGTTCCCTGCAACAAAAAAAGGATACCGATCGAGGTATCCTTAAATAGTTTACTAGTTTATGAGCTTTTCTTTTTCGGGATCCGGATCTTAATTTCGTAATATTCGTCGGCTTCTTCCTCACTAGTTTCCAGAGCGATACCGCTTTTTTCGATCATTTTTATCGATTGGCGGATCGTATTTACCGCAATTCGTACATCTCTACTTACAGAAAGTCTCTTCGACTTCGGCGCTTCCCCACCCGTGAGCATCTTTTCAACCCGTACTTCCGTTTGCTTCACGTTTAAATTCTTTTCAATGATTTCCTCTAAGATTTTTAACTGCTTCTCTTCGTCTTTTAACGGTAAAATGGCCCGGGCATGGCGCTCAGTAATCTCTTTGTTTAACAGAGCCTCCTGAACCCGATCCGGCAGTTTTAACAGTCGCAGCTTGTTGGCGATCGTGGATTGCCCTTTCCCCAAGCGCTGGGCCAGGGCTTCCTGCGTTAGATTATGAATCTCGATTAACTGTTGATAAGCGCGCGCTTCTTCTATCGGCGACAATTCTTCCCGCTGAATATTTTCTATTAGGGCCAGCGAGGCCGTCTCCTTGTCATTCATTTCTCGAACGATCGCCGGAATCGTATCCCAGCCTAAGCGTTGGGCCGCCCGATATCGTCTTTCTCCAGCGATGATCTCATATCGGTCCTCATCGAGCTTCCGGACAACGATCGGCTGGATGATCCCGTGGGTGTGAAGGGTTTTGGCCAACTCAGCGATTTTTTCCTCATCGAACTTCGTCCGTGGCTG